>JAZSPS010000013.1:0-44966 GCA_045537595.1 Eubacteriales bacterium | reverse complement strand
AAAGGAAATCTGCCGCGAGTGCGACGGTATTATGATCGGGCGCGGAGACATGGGCGTGGAGATCCCCTTTGAAGAGCTTCCCGCGATTCAAAAGCATCTGATCACAACCTGCCGCCTTCTTGGAAAGCGTGTGATCACGGCAACGGAAATGCTGGAATCCATGATTCACAATCCCCGCCCCACCAGAGCGGAGATCTCCGACGTGGCAAACGCGGTATACGACGGAACCAGCGCTATTATGCTCTCGGGGGAAACCGCGGCGGGAAAATACCCTGTGCTGACCGTTGAGACGATGGCGCGGATCGCCCTGCAGACCGAAAAGAGCATCCAGTATACCAAGGTGTTCCGTGACTCGGAGTTTATTATCCGCAATGCGGCGGATGCCATATCTCACGCCACCTGCGGAATGGCGATCGATCTGGAGGCAAAAGCCATCGTGGCATGCTCTTTGTCGGGAATGACCGCCAGAATGGTTTCCCGATTCCGCTGCCCTGTGGATATTTTGGGTATGACAACAGACGAGAACACATGGCGAAAGCTGGCGCTGTCATGGGGCGTTCTTCCTGTAATGAGCGAAAAGTTCAACTCCACGGATGTGCTGTTTTACGCGGCGCAAAAGGCGGCGAAGGAAAGCTTCGGACTTTCCGGCGGAGACCGTGTCGTCATAACGGGCGGCATGACCAACGGCGCGTCGGGCAATACCAATATGATTAAGGTCGAGGTAATCTGAAAATAAAAGCTGTGTTCATTAAAAAAGCGGTTCTCAAAACCGCTTTTTTTGCTGAAAAAGAAAAAAATTGATGAAAAAGTTGTAGAATATTTAAAGAACGTTTACAAACAATTATTTTCTCCGAAATTAAATTATATTATAATATAAGATGGTATAAAATTTTAAAAGGAGACAGATCTACTTACTATGCTAAAAATACTGGCTCAAAGTATTCGGGAATATAAAAAAAGCTCGATTCTGACCCCGATCTGTATATCGGTAGAGGTTGTGATTGAATGTATTATTCCTTTCATAACAGCAAAATTGATTACGCAAATTCAACAAAATTGCGAGCTGACGGTGATCGTGAAATACGGACTTCTGCTTTTGCTCATGGCGATGCTATCTCTGATGTTCGGCGCTCTGGCGGCACATTTTGGAGCGATCGCGTCCTGCGGCTTCGCGAAAAATCTGAGACATGACCTCTATTATTCCATTCAGAGGTATTCCTTTTCCAATATTGATAAATTTTCCACGTCCAGTCTGGTCACCCGTCTGACAACGGACGTGACCAATGTGCAGATGTCTTATATGATGATCATTCGGACCGCTGTCCGCTGTCCCTTCATGTTGATTTTTGCGCTGGTTATGGCGATCATTATCAGTCCCGCCATGTCCTTGGCGTTTGCCGTAATTATTCCCGTGCTGGCGATAGGACTGTTCTTTATCATGCGGAGCGCCCATCCTATCTTTAAATCGGTATTTAAAAAATACGATAAATTGAATAATTCCATTCAGGAAAATGTGCACGGTATGCGTGTCGTTAAATCCTTTGTTCGTGAGGATTACGAAAAAAAGAAATTCAAAGCAGCGTCGGAAGAGGTAGCGGGGGACTTTACCCGCGCGGAGAAGATCTTGGCGCTGAATAACCCGTTGATGCAGTTTTGCTTTAACGCGCTGATGATCATTGTATGCCTTTTCGGCTCTCGCTTGATTATTTTGAGCGGCGGCGAAGCGCTGAACATCGGCGAGATGTCCTCCCTTTTAACCTATGGGGCGCAGATCTTGATGAGCCTTATGATGGTGTCCATGATCATTGTAATGATCTCTATATCCGCCGCATCCGCCGCGCGTATCGCGGAGGTGCTCAGCGAGAAAAGCGCCATTACCAATCCCGATCATCCGGTGACAGAGGTGGCAGACGGAAGCATTATCTTCAAGAATGTGAATTTTACCTATTCCTCTCATTCCGAGAAAAACGCCCTGTCAGATATCAATCTCTATATTGCCTCGGGTGAGACAGTGGGAATTATCGGCGGAACAGGCTCGGGTAAGACCAGCTTGATCCAGCTGATCTCACGGCTGTATGATGTAACCGACGGTGCGGTGTTTGTCGGAGGCGTGGATGTCCGTGAATACGATATTGAGCAATTGAGGAATCAAGTCTCGGTTGTTTTGCAGAAGAACATTCTTTTTGCGGGAAGTATTAAAGACAACCTTCGTTGGGGCGACCCTAACGCCACGGATGAGGAAATGGAACGGATCTGTAAGCTGGCACAGGCGGATGAGTTTATTCGTAGCTTTCCCGAGGGATATGATACCCATATCGAGCAGGGAGGAACCAATGTATCGGGCGGACAAAAGCAAAGGCTTTGTATTGCCAGAGCCCTGCTGAAAAAGCCGAAGATCCTGATTTTAGACGATTCCACCAGCGCGGTGGATACCAAGACCGACGCGCTGATCCGCCGAGCCTTTGCCGAGGAGATCCCCGACACCACAAAGATCATTATCGCTCAGCGGATTTCCTCCGTGGAGCAGGCGGATAAGATCGTTGTGATGGACGGAGGAAAAATTGAGTCTGTGGGTACCCATGAGGAGCTATTGCGGATCAGCCCCATTTATAAGGATGTATATGAATCTCAGGTAAAGGGGGGTGAACAGGAATGAACAGATCCGAGACAAAGCAGGATATGAATCATATGAATCATAAGAACCGTCCCATGAAACGACCGAGACATAAGGGCGTGCTGAAGCGCTTGCTGGGAATGCTGTTTCATGAGTACGGAATCCACCTAACCGCGGTGATTATTTGCGTAGTGCTTACGGCGGTGGCATCCACCATTGCCAGCCTGTTTATGAATCGCTTTATTACGTATATTGAGGAGGCACTGGCAGGAGATGGCTGGGATTCGGTAAAGGGAAGGATTTTTTCCGCCATCGGACTTATGCTGATCATTTATGTGATCGGATGGATCGCGTCCTTTACCTACACTCGCCTGATGGCAATCGTAACACAGGGATTTCTTGATAAGACAAGACAAAAAATGTACGCCAAGATGGAGGAGCTGCCTCTTCGCTATTTTGATACGCACCACCACGGTGATATCATGTCCTATTATACTAACGATATCGATACATTGCGGGAGCTGATCTCCCGAAGCCTTCCTCAAATTCTTAATTCGGGATTGATCCTGCTGCTTTTGATCTTTAACATGCTTTATTTAAGCGTGTGGATGGGTGTCGTCGTGGGCTTTGGCGTGATCGCTATGTTCTTCGTGACCAAAAAGATCGGCGGAAACAGCGCGAAATACTTTTTAAAGCAGCAGAAATCCATTGGTAAAGCCGAGGGCTTTATTGAGGAGATGATGAACGGGCAAAAGGTTGTGAAGGTCTTTTGCCATGAAGAGCAAAGCGGAAAGGATTTTGACCGTGTAAATGAGCAGCTTTGCTCCGACGCTACCAACGCAAACCGATTTGCCAATATCTTGATGCCGATCATGGGTAATATCGGTAACATTTTATATGTGCTGATCGCCTTTGTGGGCGGCGTGCTGATTTTATCAGGCGTGCCTAACCTGTCGCTTTCGGGACAGCTTATGAGCGTGGCGGTGGTGGTTCCGTTTTTGAATATGACACGGCAATTTACCAACAATGTCAGTCAGGTATCTCAGCAAATGAACGCGATTGTTATGGCAATGGCAGGCTCTAAGCGGATCTTTGAATTGATGGACGAGGAGCCCGAGGTTGATGAGGGATATGTTACTCTGGTAAACGCCAAGGAGGAAAACGGTGTCATTACGGAATGTGCCGAAAGAACAGGAATGTGGGCATGGAAGCATCCTCATAGCGCGGACGGAAGCGTGACCTACACCAAGCTTCAAGGGGACGTGCGGATCGAGCATATGGATTTTGGGTATGTACCCGAAAAAAATGTCTTAAATGATATTACGCTTTACGCGGAGCCGGGACAGAAGGTCGCTTTTGTGGGAGCTACAGGCGCTGGTAAGACCACCATCACCAATCTGATCAACCGTTTTTACGATATAGACGATGGAAAGATCCGTTATGACGGAATCAATATCAATAAAATAAAAAAGGCGGACCTGCGGCGCTCCCTCGGTATTGTGCTGCAGGATACAAACCTGTTTACGGGAACGGTAATGGAAAATATCCGCTACGGTAAGCTGGATGCCACCGATGAGGAGTGCATCGCCGCGGCAAGGCTTGCCCACGCCGACGATTTTATTACCCGCCTTCCCGAGGGCTATAACACCATGCTTACCGCCAACGGCGCCAATCTTTCCCAAGGTCAGAGACAGCTGATCTCCATTGCCCGAGCCGCGGTGGCAGATCCCCCTGTAATGATTCTTGATGAGGCTACCTCCTCCATTGATACAAGAACCGAGGCGTTGGTTCAAAAGGGAATGGATGCGTTGATGAAGGGAAGAACGGTCTTTGTGATTGCCCATCGGTTATCCACCGTTCGCAACTCGGATGTGATCATGGTGCTGGAGCAGGGACGGATCATAGAGCGGGGAAGCCATGAAAAGCTGATTGCGGAAAAAGGAAAATATTATCAGCTTTATACAGGCGCTTTTGAATTGGATTGATTTGGATTGATTTGGATTGATGAAGAGAACACATGATTCGGTTTATGGGAGGATTCCTGTGAACCATAGATGCCGATAGTGTCTGAAACAGACTGCTATGGCAGAAAGGACATAAAAATGAAGTATTCTTTAGGTATAGATATCGGATCAACAACGGTAAAGACGGTTTTAACGGAAAACGATACGGTAATCTATGAAAAATACGAACGCCATATGTCTCAGGTGCGAGCTAAAGCATTGGAAATGCTGGAGGAAATGCGGCCGTATCTGGAAGGGAAGCAGTTTGCGGTGGCACTTTCGGGCTCGGCGGGCTTAGGACTGGCGGAGGCATGCGGAATTCCCTTTGTTCAAGAGGTGTTCGCCACCGGTGAGGTGGTAAAAAAGATGGTGCCTGACGCTACCGCGGTGATCGAGCTTGGCGGAAAGGACGCGAAGATCATCTTCTTTGACGGCGGAACCGATGAGCGAATGAACGGAAGCTGTGCGGGAGGCACAGGAGCTTTTATTGACCAAATGGCAACTCTTTTAAATCTCAGCGTGGATGAAATGGATCGGCTGAGCATGAAGCATACACGGATCTACCCGATTGCCTCCCGATGCGGCGTGTTTGCCAAAACCGACATTCAGCCTCTGCTGAATCAGGGAGCGAAAAAGGAGGATGTGGCGGCAAGCATTTTTCAGGCGGTGGTAAACCAGACCATCGCGGGCTTGGCGCAGGGACGGAAGATCTACGGTAAGGTTCTGTTTTTGGGCGGACCGCTCTATTATTGTCAAGGGCTGAGAGAGCGGTTTAAGGAAACGCTTCGGCTTTCCGACGAGGAAGCGATCTTCCCCGAATACGGACGTTATGCCGTTGCTATGGGCGCGGCGATCTATGCGGCAAAAACAGGAGAATCTACCGATATAGAAAGCTTAACGGACAAAATTCGGAATCATTTGTCCGGCGCGTCGGTTTCCGACCGTTTGCCTCCTCTCTTCAATAGCGAGGAAGAATATCACACGTTCCATGAGCGGCACGCAAAAGCCGATGTGGCGCGCCGTGAGATCGAGACCTATGCGGGAAAAGCCTATCTGGGAATCGACTGCGGAAGCACCACCACCAAGATGGTGTTGCTTTCGGAGGAAAAGGAGATTCTCTATTCCTATTATAGCTCCAATCGGGGAAATCCTGTGGAAATCGTGAAGGAACAGCTTCAAACCATCTATTGGCTGTGCGGTGACCGTATTCAGATCGCGGGCAGCGCGGTTACCGGATACGGCGAGGAGCTGATCAAAAACGCGTTCGGCGTGGATATCGGCGTGGTGGAGACCATTGCCCACTATACCGCCGCCAAGTATTTTCTTCCCGAGGTGGATTTTATCATGGATATCGGAGGTCAGGACATTAAATGCTTCCGTATCCGAAACGGAGCGATTGATAGCATTATGCTCAATGAGGCATGCTCCTCGGGCTGCGGCTCCTTTATTGAGACCTTTGCCCGTTCCATGGGATATGAGATCGATGATTTTGCCGCTAAGGGCTTGTTAAGTCCCGCTCCGGTAAATTTGGGAAGCCGTTGCACTGTGTTTATGAACTCCTCTGTCAAGCAGTCTCAGCGTGACGGCGCGACGGTGGAGGATATCTCGGCGGGACTTTCCGCCAGTGTGGTGAAAAACGCGATCTATAAGGTCATTCGGGCGGGAAGCGCGGATGAATTGGGCGAGCATATCGTGATACAGGGCGGAACCTTTTATAACGACGCGGTTTTGCGTGTTTTTGAGCAGGAGCTTGGACGGAACGTGATCCGACCTGCCATTGCGGGCTTGATGGGAGCGTACGGCGCCGCGCTGTATTCTATGCGCGTGACGGAAAGCACCCTTATTACGTCCGAAGCGCTGAAACGATTTACCCATACCTCCAAGTCGGCTGTTTGTAACGGCTGTACCAATCACTGCCACTTGACTGTCAATACCTTTTCGGAAGGAAAGAAATTTATTTCGGGCAATCAGTGTGAAAAGGGCTTGGGCTTGGAAACCGTATCGGGAGAAATGCCGAACCTTCATGAGTTCAAGCGAAACTATTTGACAGGGATTACGGCAAAGGATAAAGAGCCCAAAAAGTGTCGGGGAACGATCGGAATTCCCTTGGCGTTGGGAATGTATGAGCTTCTTCCCCTGTGGCACGGAATTTTTTCCTCCCTTGGATTTCGGGTCCTGCTGTCAGGTATGTCTACCAAGCGTACCTATGAAAAAGGACAGTTTTCCATTCCCTCGGATACTGCCTGTTATCCTGCCAAGATCATGCACGGACATATTGAGGAGCTGGTGGAACAGGGGGTAGACGCGATATTCTATCCTTGCCTGTCTTACAATATTGACGAGAAAGAATCGGACAACCATTATAACTGCCCCGTGGTAGCGTATTACTCCGAGCTTTTGAACGGAAATATGGAATCCTTGGAAAAGACAAAGTTTCTTTATCCGTATTTGAACATTAACAGCCGCCATGAGCTGGTAAAGGGCTTGAAGACATATCTTGAGGGCTTCTTTGAGGGAATTACGGGAAAAGAGATCGCCCGCGCGGTAAAGCAGGGCTTTGTCGCGTATGAAAAGTATATGGAAGATCTTCGTTCCGAAGGAGAACGGGCACTGAAATGGGCAAGAGCTCACGGCAAACGGATCATGGTGCTTGCGGGCAGACCCTATCACGCGGATGCCGAGATCGGACACGGAATCGATAAGCTGGCAACCTCTTTGGGGTTTGCTGTGGTCAGTGAGGACAGCATTTTCCATCTTGCCGAGCGGCAGCCTGTACGCGTGTTGAATCAGTGGACCTATCATGCCCGTCTTTATCGGGCGGCACGCTATGTGTCAGAGCATGAGGACACACAGCTGGTACAGCTGGTATCCTTCGGATGCGGAGTGGATGCCATTACCACCGATGAGGTGCGTTCCATTTTGGAGAAAAACGGAAAATTCTATACCCAGATTAAGATTGATGAGATTACAAACTTAGGTGCGGTACGGATTCGCCTTCGCAGCTTGATTGGCGCGTTAGATCAGTAACAGGGAGGAAAGAACTATGGAAAAAAGCTATATTTCCTTTACGGAAGAAATGAAAAAGGATTATACCGTATTGGTTCCCAATATGCTTCCTATGCATTTTACACTGATTTCCAAGGTGTTCAATAATTATGGGATCCGTTCGGAATTGCTTTTGACACAGGGACAGCATATTAAGGAAACAGGATTAAAATATGTACATAACGATACCTGCTATCCCGCGATCTTGGTGATCGGTCAGTTTATCGATGCCCTGCAAAGCGGAAAATACGATCCTCATAAAACAGCGCTGATCCTTTTCCAGACAGGAGGCGGATGCCGTGCGTCCAATTATATTAATTTGCTTCGTAAGGCTTTGGAAAAGGCGGGGTATGAATATGTACCCGTTATCTCCATGAGCTTAACGGGACTGGAGGACCACCCCGGCTTCAAATTGAACTTCGCGATGATCCATCGGCTGATGTATGCCATCCTTTACGCTGATCTTTTAATGCTTTTGCGGAATCAGTGCCGTCCGTATGAGATGAAGAGCGGAGAGAGTGAGTCGCTGGCACAGGAATGGACCAACCGCTTGGCAAAGGAAATGGATGGAAGCAATAAGATCTCCTATAAGCAGATCAAAGAGAATTACAAAAAGATCATCGCGGATTTTGATAAGATCCCGAGAGCCGAGGTCAGAAAGACCAAGGTAGGTGTGGTGGGAGAGATCTTTGTGAAATACTCTCCGCTTGGAAACAATAATCTGGAGGATTTTCTGGTTAAGGAGGGAGCGGAGGTCACAGTTCCGGGACTTTTGGATTTTTGCCTGTATTGCGTATATAATAATTTGATGGATACAAAGCAGTTGGGACGAAATAAAGCCCAGTATCCCATTTGGAGGCTCTTGTATAAATTCTTTATCGGAAAGCAGAAGGATCTGATCGATGTGATCAAAGAAAATTCCGAATTTGAGCCGCCTACACCCTTCGAGCACACGGTCTCGTTGATCAAAGGATATATAGGGATCGGCGCGAAAATGGGAGAGGGCTGGCTTCTTACAGCGGAAATGCTGGAGCTGGCGGATAAGGGAATTAAGAATATTGTATGTACCCAGCCCTTCGGATGTTTGCCTAACCACATTTGCGGAAAGGGAATGATGCGTCCCATCAAGGAAAAAAATCCCGATATCAATATTGTGGCAATCGATTACGACGCGGGCGCCACGGCGGTCAACCAAGAAAACCGAATCAAGCTGATGCTGGCAAACAGCTCGGAGCTGAAAGGGTAAAAATTCTGCCGAATAACAGCAAATATAAACATACGCTAAAAAAAAGAATGAGAAAGATTGAAAAGAACGAAAAAGGACGAGATAGGACGAAAAAATGAGTTGGGATATAATGTTTTTTGCCAATAGTATTTTACTGGGCGTGGGACTTGCCATGGATGCTTTTTCGGTGTCACTTGCCAATGGTCTGAATGAACCGAGGATGAGAAAGAGAAGACTGTGCGGCATTGCGGGCGTGTTTTCCTTCTTTCAGTTTCTGATGCCCATGATCGGCTGGCTCTGTGTCCATTGCCTCGTTCGGTATTTCACCGCCTTTGAAAAGTTTATTCCTTGGATCGCGTTGATCCTCTTGCTGTTTATCGGAGGAAAAATGTTGGTGGAAGGAATAAAAAACAAGGATTCGGAGAGCGAGGCGTCGGCGGTAGGCTTGATAGGCTTGATTATACAGGGAATCGCCACATCGATTGATGCCCTGTCCGTGGGCTTTACCATTGCGGAATATGATTGGCGCCATGCGTTGGTTTGCGGACTTATGATCGCTCTTGTTACCTTTTTCATTTGCGTAGGCGGCTTGGTGATCGGGAAAAAATGCGGAACCAAGCTGGCGGGAAAGGCTTCGGTGCTCGGCGGAGTGATTTTGATCGTGATCGGTATGGAAATTTTCATTACGGGAATTTTTTAGATGAGCCGCTGAATAAGGCGCAATATATCAAAATGGGACTGTCTTAATACCGACAGTCCCAA
This sequence comes from Eubacteriales bacterium, assembly GCA_045537595.1. Lineage (GTDB taxonomy): Bacteria > Bacillota > Clostridia > Oscillospirales > CAG-272 > HGM12713. The sequence goes on along the minus strand of JAZSPS010000013.1, from coordinate 35,317 downwards.
AAATTTGTGCCTGCAAATGCGGTGCTTCGTATGTCTGAAATAACGTCAAAAAACGGGAGACAAAACGCTCCCTCCCGAAAAGGGAACTAACAAGACCAACACAAAGGCACTTGTGGAATTACTGCCACAAGTGCCTTGCTTTGTTTTATTCTTTTCTCGGTAGGGATCCACCTTCTTTACGGAAGACTTCCGTTTTTCTGATTGTTTACTTTGTTTGGGGCTCTTTCTCCGAGGAAGATGGGGAGATCATGGGAGTACCGCCCGAAAGGATGATCATGCGCCATGCGGATTGGCTGAACCCTTGGGCTATGACAGTAAGAGGAAGCTCTAAAGCTCCGCGTCCCAAAATCTTGACATAGGTTACATTGCGGGGAATCAATCGCTTTTCCTTCAGGGCGTTCATGGTAACGGTGTCACCTGCTTGGAAATTTTCCGAAAGGGTATCCATGTTCATGATCGCGCGAATACGTCTTTGATAAGCCTTCGGTTTTTTTGTACGCGAAGCTATATTTTTCAAAGGCTCCTCGGTCATAATTATGTAAGGCTCCTCGGCAGAGCGCTCGGGCGCTTCTAAGAAAGGAAAGCTTGGAGGTGCCTCAAGACCAAGAACCTCGGGAGCGGCTTCTAATGCGGGAATCTGCTCGGGAGCCTCAAGAGCAAGAACCTCGGGAGCGGCTTCCAAGGCGGGCATTTCTTCGGGCGCGCCTAATTCGGGGAGCTCTTCTTCCTGTTCCGTCTCTTCTTCCTCGGCGGGAGCAGACAATTGAAGCAGCTCCTCCGGCGCCTGAATCGCCAAGTCACCTTCGGGAGCTTCCTCCGCGGGTTCCTCAGCCTCGGATGTAAACTCTTCCGATGCCGCGCCAACAGGGACGGGAATCGGTTCGTCCAAAAGCTCGTCCTCTTCCTCGGGATATATCTCCTCTTCGGGATCTTCCTCCGCGCGTCGCTCAGAGATAATCAAATATACAATCCAACCGCCAAGACCCAATACAGCGGCACCTAACAGGATGATTGCCGGAATGGCGCCGATCGGACGGTATTTTGTAAGAACAAAGGCGGGAATGGCAAAGGAGGCAAGAAATTCCTGTTGTTCCTTTTTCTCGCTTTCCTTTCGGCTCTTGCGGAGGTTCAACAGAATGATGGCGGCGATCTCACAGCAAGCAATGATTCCGAGAATTACGATCACGGGAATCAGATTGATGATCCTCTCGCTGACAACATAATAATTGGAAAAATGCGACGTGGTAAACCGGATCAGATCTTCCTCACAGGTTATATCGTAGTATTCCACCGATCCGTCCTCGCAAAGATAAACCACACCAATGATATTGGATTTGTCAACCTCATGGGGAAGAAGCACGGAAACGGTATAGGAGTTGCTTGAGGGAAGGGAAACATTTCCAAAGCCGATGTTCAGAGCGGCACTGACCTCGCAGTTCTTTAAAAGCTTGATCAGATCCTCAGACGCCGTCGTTCCGTTGGCAAGGCGTATTTTATTTTGCTTTGCCGCCTCACGGATCAATTTTTCTACGTCAGCTTGCTCGGCGGGCTGAATAGACAGCTTGGAGCCCGAGGGAATACCGTGGGTGGATTCAATCAAACCGATATAGCCGTCCGACATGGGATCGTAATCCTCGGGAGACGTGTTGTTCGAGCCTGAGAGATACTTGTCATCGGTATAGATCTTATCAAGATGAACCGCGCGCATAAGAGCGATTCGGTCTTCCACCAGAGTAGCTACTGTGGGAGTATCGGCAATATTTTGAATCTGCCGAAGCTCAGCCAGTGAATGATTGTAAATACTTTCAAGCTCAGAGAGCTTTTCGGGAGAATAGGAGTCGCGGTTGAGCATCAGAGCATCGTAAGCTTCCTTTAATCTTGCCTCGCCATCGGCTTGCGCCTCCTCCAGTCGGTTGGGGATCTGATGGATCTTGGCAAGAGCGTTGTCGCGAAGGGTAACATATTCCTCAACCGTATCCGCTTTTGCCAGCGCGTCGGTAAATTCCTTGATAATCGCTTGAATCTTGGCATACTGCGCATCGGAATAATCGTTGGGGTCGCCAAAGGAGGTGCTCAGATCCTCACGAACCTTGTCAAGACAGTCGACCCGTTCCGCCTCGGCGGCTTGCCGCTCCAATTGGGTCAGATCATTCATGGAATCGCTTAAATTGGCAGCCACCGCGTCTACATCGGCAGAGCCGTTAATGGCGTCAATGGCTTCGGACCTTGCGGCGGCGACCTGATCCAAAATCGCTTGCTTGGTATCGGGATCAATAAATTGGTAAGCGTTCAGCTGATCGATCAGGGCTTGTGCCTTATCGGTGACAGTGGCTGCCGCGGCTTCCTTTGCGTGGGCGAGATCGGTCGCGACGGCACTGTTCAGCGTGTTTTCCAAACGGGTCAGGAAATTGGACCTTGCCAGATCAACAGAGCTTTGGTTGTCCGCGTTGTTCAGGGTAATTACCGCGTTATCAAAAACAACATCCGCCAGACCCTGGTAGTAGGCGATCTCCGTATCGCTCAGATGATCCAGCTCGGCAATGGATGCCTTTAGCGAGTCCAGCTCCTTTTTCATTTCATCCGTGGTAAGACATTTGTTAATGTCCAGAATCGCCTTGGCGGCAATGGTGTCAACAGATGCCTTGTCCTCCGCATGGTCCAGATCGGCAAGGGCTTGATTTAGGACCTGTGTTACATCGGAAAGGGTAGAGTTATTTGCCGCTAAGGTGACCTTTGCCTGTGCTTCGGCACGGTCTAATTTCAAAACAGAATCGGCAGTAAGGCGATCCAGCTTGTCCGCTAAGGATTCGGTGGTATCTCCCACTGCGTTGAGAAGCACTTGAGCCGCTTCCTCGGCAATGGCTTTTATGGAGTTTTTAAAATCGTTTTTGTAATCTGTGTAATCGGGATCAGACACAATCTCATTGTATCGGTCCCAAACGCTTTGGATGTGCTCGGATTTGTCCAGCAAAGCCTCGGCTTCCGCCTTAAGCGCTGCCAGATCAGAGGTAGAAAGGGCTTCAAGCTTTGCCGCCAGCGCGTCGGCACTGGCTTTACGGTCGTCCTTGCAATTGTCATCCTTGACTTGATCTAAAATTTCCAAGCGAACAGCCTTTTTATATTTTTCACCCAAATTATTTTTTAGGATCTCACTCAGCTTTTCGGCGGCGGCAGGACTCAGTGTCGTAGCGTCATCCATGGCTTGCTCCAGCGCCGGCTTGTCCTCAATGGCGATGGCGGAATTTTCTTTTCCTAAAATCGCGGCATGGGTATTTTTAAAGGCTAAGGCCTCCGCTTCGGCAACAAGATCCGCCATTTTATTTCTGCCATCCTCAAAAGCGGCTTCTTGCGCTACGGTATCGGTACGGACAGCGTCTTTAATTGCTTTATCCACCGTCAGATATTTTCCCTCGGCGTCATCCTCCAGCTCCGCGTTGCTTCCCACATAGCTGTAAATATCGGCAAGGGTTTGTACGTAATGATCAAACCAATCGGCTCTCAGCATGGCACGGGCAAGCTCCAGATCAATATCACTCACAGTAGCGCATCCGTCCAAAATACCGCCGGTTTTGTTGTATTCGTCGATCAGGGAGGCGAGAGTTGCCTTGTCGGCGGATGAATAGGAAGGATTCAAAACGGCTTGATAATCCTCCAGCTCGTCTTTTTTCTCCGCGCGGTAAAGATCGGTTTCGTAGCTTGAGAAGATTCCCTGAATCGAGACGGCGGTGTCACTGTCACTTGCGTCAGATGCGGCATTGGCTACCGATGCTTTTAAGATCTCCAAATATGCCACGGTGTGGATCCCCTTTCCGTTTTGGAGATCGGTAAGCAGAGAGGCGACAGTGTCATTTAAAAGGGTGTTCATGTCTGCCACGTCGGAAACCTCTTGCAGGGCTCCGCGGAAGGTGCTGACCTTTATGTTGGTGGTAAAATCATCGTTGGGATAAAGCAGAGGAAAGACTTCGCGAAGCTCAGCGGTGATAGCGTCTCGGTTTCTTTGAATGGTGACCTTGGATTGGATCTCCTCAAAGTAGGTCTGATAATTGGTGCCGTTTTCATTGATGAAATAATATTTCGAGGTGTTTTGAATATTGCTGACGGCGGTATTGATTATATCGGTAACGGTTTGGGAGTCTGTTGCCAAGCGCAAGGCATCCAGCTTGGCGGAGTACACGGCGGAAAGCATTTTGGTGTAGCAATTGTGAATCCCGGGGGCGCTGTCCGCGCTTCCTTGGAAGAATGCGGAAAGATCCGTGTCCGCCAAGGTTTTTCCGTCAATTATGGTTTTTTGCTGATTGTAGACCGTCTCAACCGTTTCGTCGTTATTTACGTCATCATGACAGAAGTAAATCCAGGAAAGAGGACCTACGGCAACGCCTTTGTTGTAGAGAAGGTCGATTTCCTCGTTGGTGGGGTCGCTCAACAATGCCAGCTCATTGGTATAGTTCCAAATGACCGTAAAGGTTTGTTGACCCGCGTCGGCAGCATAAGGGGATTCTTGATCCTTATAGGTTGTGGCGTAAGTGGTCAGATCGTTAATTTTCGATGTATGATAGCTGCCTGAGGCATATGCTAAGATAACAGTAAGCGGAATCAATACAAAAACGCAAAGCAAAAATGCCGTATGCTTTATTATTTTTTTCATAGGCGGGACCCTTTCATAATGACAGAATATGTAAATCGGATCTGTCCGAATTTTTAACAAATATATTGTAACATTTTTTTGTATTTTCGTCAATAACGGAATAAAAATATGAAGAGGAAATTTTATATTTTCAACATCTTGTTCATATTTTTTTCACGAATTCTTGCGCATTTGTTCATTGGGTGTCGAAACAAGAAGGCGCTCTTGCAAGAGAAAATGAATTTGTAATTTATTGGATGAAAAAACTTGCTTTTTTCAATGGTATCTGTTATAATATACTCGGTTCCATGTTATTCAGCTTTTTGCGAAAAATAAAATACAGAAGAATATAGGAGAAAAAAATGAAAGCAGTTATTACGGTCGTTGGTCACGACAGCAAGGGAATTATTGCCAAGGTCAGTACCAAATGCGCGGAGGTGGGAGCTAATATTATTGAGATATCACAAAGCGTGCTAAAGGAATATTTTGCCATGATCATGGTAATCGATATCTCCGAAATTGCCATGCCATTCACCGATTTTGTAGATTCCATGCGTGAGATGGGAATAGAAAATCACTTGGATATCCGAACAATGCACGAGGATATTTTTAATTCTATGCACAAGATCTGAGGAGCGAATATGATCAACATAAACGATATATTGGAAACGATCAATATGATCAAAGAGGAGAATCTGGATATTCGAACCATAACCATGGGGATCTCCTTATATGACTGCGCCGGAGACGATATTAATACCGTCTGCGACCGTATTTACGATAAGATCACGGGATGTGCCGAGCGGCTTGTTCCCGTCGGCTGTGAGATCGAAAAGGAATTGGGCATTCCGATCATTAATAAGCGTGTCTCGGTGACCCCGATTTCCTTGGTGGGCGGAAAATACTCTGCGGAGGATTATATTAAAATGGCTCATACCTTGGACCGCGCCGCCCATACTCTGGGGATTAACTTTATTGGCGGATACGGCGCCTTGGTGCAAAAGGGCTTTACCAATAACGCGCGCAACCTGATCGATTCTATCCCGATTGCCCTTGCTGAAACCGAGCGTGTATGCTCATCGGTGAATGTGGCGTCTACCAAGGCGGGCATCAATATGGATGCGGTGGCGTTGATGGGAGAGATCATCAAAAAGACTGCCTATCTTACAAAGGACAAAGAGTCTATTGGCTGCGCGAAGCTGGTTGTGTTCGCCAACGTTCCTGAGGATAACCCCTTTATGGCAGGCGCCTTTCACGGCGTAGGCGAGGCGGAGACGGTCATCAATGTAGGCGTGTCGGGCCCCGGTGTTGTCAGCTCAGCCATCCGCAGGGCGGGGGACTGTGATTTTTCCACACTGGCGGAAACCATCAAAAAGACCGCCTTCAAGATTACCCGTATGGGTCAGCTGGTAGCCACCGAGGCATCGAAACGGTTGGGCGTTCCCTTCGGTATTGTTGACCTTTCCTTGGCGCCCACTCCCGCGGTGGGAGATTCTGTGGCGCATATTTTGGAAGGAATGGGATTGGAAAAATGCGGCGGACACGGAACAACGGCAGCGCTGGCGCTTCTGAATGACGCGGTCAAAAAGGGCGGAGTGATGGCGTCCTCCCATGTGGGCGGACTTTCGGGCGCGTTTATTCCCGTCTCTGAGGACGCGGGCATGATCGACGCGGTATCGGTAGGAGCTCTTTCACTTGAGAAGCTGGAAGCCATGACGGCGGTTTGCTCGGTAGGGCTGGATATGATCGCTATTCCCGGAGATACCGGTGCGGAGACCATTAGCGGAATTATCGCCGATGAAATTTCCATCGGTGTCGCCAATACCAAAACCACGGCGGTGCGCTTGATTCCCGCTTACGGAAAGACGGTAGGCGATTCGGTTGAATTCGGCGGACTTTTGGGCTACGCACCCATTATGAAGGTCAGCGAATATTCCTGCGCGGACTTTATCGCGCGAGGCGGGCGGATCCCCGCTCCCATTCATTCGTTGAAAAACTAATAAAACCTAAGAGAAGTTAACGCCGCGAACGGCTTGAGCCGTGAGAGCAAAGGAGAAAACGGATGAGTAAAATTGCGGTTTTGATTCCGTGTTATAATGAAAGTAAAACGGTGGCGAAGGTGGTGAGCGATTACCGTCGGGTATTGCCCGAGGCGGAGATTTATGTGTTTGATAACAATTCCACCGACGGAACCGATGAGATCGCGCGTCAGGCGGGGGCGATTGTCCGTTATGAATACCGTCAGGGCAAGGGAAACGTGATTCGATCCATGTTTCGCACCATCGAGGCGGATTGTTATATAATGATCGACGGGGACGATACCTATCCTTGCGAGCACGCGAAGGAAATGTGCGAGCTGGTGCTGGAGAAGGGCGTGGATATGGTGGTTGGTGATCGGCTTTCCTCTACATATTTTCAAGAAAACAAGCGCCCCTTCCACAATTTCGGCAATCGGTGTGTTCGCTTTTTGATCAATCGGATCTTTAAAAGCAACGTACAGGATATTATGACGGGATACCGCGCGTTCAGCCGAGCTTTTGTCAAAAATTTTCCTGTTTTGTCCAAGGGCTTTGAAATCGAGACCGAAATGACCATCCATGCGCTGGATAAAAATTTTCTGCTTCGCGAGGTCCCCGTGAATTACCGTGACCGACCGGAGGGAAGCACCTCCAAGCTTCATACGGTACGGGACGGAATGAGGGTTCTGATGACGATTTTCCGTCTGTTCTGCGAGTATCAGCCATTAAAATTTTTCTCCATCCTCGGCGGACTTTTAACGCTTTTGGGCGGTGGATTTATGATTCCCGTGCTGATGGATTATTTCCGTATGGGACAGGTTCCCCGTTTCCCAACCCTGTTTGTTTGCGTGGGATGCTTTATCATTGCCGCGCTGTTGTTTGCCTGCGGTCTGATTCTGCACGTGGTGGCGAAAAAGCATAAAATGCTGTTTGAGCTGTTAATGAACCGACAATCGGAGGGGAAATAATCCCCGAAGAACATATTTTGTTTATTATATTGAAATGTTGAATCATCTCTGAGAGAGAAAAGCCATGGGAATCCCCCAAAAATTCCCGTGGCTTTTCTATTTTTCGTCTCCCGGAAGGTATAAAAAAGGCACTTATGGAAATCACTTACCATAAGTGCCTTTTCGTTGCTTTTGGAATTGGTTTTGTAGTCCTTAATTAAGGGATACGAACTACTGCTGTCCACCCGATAGCGGCGAAAAAAAGCCAACCGTTCCCAAAGAAGGGGGAAGAAGGGCAATTAACCCTCGTTCGATATAGCGGACGGTTCAGTAGCAGACGGCTTTTTCTTACCTAAAAAGCCCCAGATGATTGTGGCAATAAATCGAATGGCGTTGGCGATCAAAATGGAATAAACGAAGCCGTTCAGCCCTCCTATGACAGTGCCGATAGCCACACAACCAAAGAATTCTACAGCATAGGCGCTGTTGAAAACAAACTGCTTTTTTTCACCCTTGAAGCGTAACAGAATCATCATCAGCACACCCGAAACAAAGTAGAAGATCTGTCCTAAAATTGCGGGAGCTACATATTTGGAGACTTCTGCCAAAGTATCAGGATATAAAAAACGTATCAGCCAAGGGGAGACGATTATACATCCTAAAAATCCGATAAGACCAAATATAAAAGCGATTATGATGGCAACGCACCAAATTTTTTTGGTCAAATCTCCCCGATAGCGAACCAAATAACTGATGATCAAAGAGTTGATAGGAAGTGTCAGCATTGAAACAATTTTGCCAACCAGTGAGGCAATATAATAAAGGGTTACCGCAGCCCCATCCTGAGTGATTGCCAGCAGAAGGATTCGGTCGGCGTGTAAGGTAATATTATCGATCAGCGCGGAAACGAAGAGAAATCCGATACTGGAGAGGATGGGAAAGAAATTTTCTGTTTTCTTGAAGAATGGCGGGCGGAAGATTGTGCCTCGGATACAGACATAGAAAAATGCCAATGATTCACCTAAAATCAGTGTAAGCATCCATTGACCGCTGATATGAAAGATCAAAAGACCTATGGCATATCCGACGGAGATCAAGATATAGTATATCATGTATCGAAGGAAGTCGGTTTTAATACGAAATTCTACCTCCGCATAATAGCGAAGCATGGTGGTAACCATGAGTAAAATATAAAGAAAAATCGAAAGAGGTGTGGCAAGCTCCAAAAAATACAGATAGCCGATTCCGATAAAGCTTCCCAAAATGCCCATGAAAAGCAAGATCAAATTATAATCGCCGCTATTGGTTCTGTTTTTTTCAACATTGAGTAAACGAGAGCAGTTTACAGCATATCCGCAGGTACCGGCTGTAATGGCAATGAGCGAAATAATGGATAGCGCTACACCATTGCGATCCGCTCCGAGACGCCGTTCAAAATCGGGATAGATCAAAAATTGAATTACCATGTTGAAGATCGCGGCTGCGCCGATGCTGTAACATAAATTCAGTATTTTTGTTTTGTTTTCTTTATTTTTCAACAATTCCTTAACATCCATATTGATCTGATTCCTTGGCAACTCCTTTCAATTGAGAAATTTTTGTATGAATCATTCCTTTTATTTTCTAGTACATTATAACATGAATCCAACATTTTGTAAATAAAATTCATAAAAAAACAAGAGAGGGCAGCATATTAAATTCCAATATATAAAGTATTGACATTTTTTGTTTGAAATGTTATACTATAAGTTGGATATTTGCCAAGGATTTATGGACGAAGATATAATAATGGAAATGAAGGAGGTTGGGTATCTATGGTTAGTATAGTTATTCCTGTTTACAATGGGGAAAAATACATCCAAAGATGTCTTGACAGTGTTTTAGGGAATAATCCCGACAGAGAAAAAATAGAAGTAATTGCGATCAATGACGGAAGCAAGGATTCCTCCTCCGCTATCTTACATGAATACGCGGAAAAATATCCCAATTTAAATGTGATCGATCAAAAGAATTCAGGCGCGGCGCAAGCCAGAAAAAACGGCATCGCGGCAGCACGGGGAGATTTTATCGCCTTTTTGGATATTGACGATTGGGTAGAACCGGAAATGTATGCCGCAATGGAGCAAAAAGCGGTAGAATCGGGAGCGGAAATCGTTTTTTGCAACTACATAGAGGAATATCCGACAAGATCGCGAATTATAAAAAATAAATTTGAAAAAGATCAGAAGATTCCAATGTCAGGAAAAGAAGCGTTGGTTTATTTGCATCGACGGCAAGCGATTTTTCCGTTCCCTTGGAATAAAATATATCGGGCGGAAGTGCTTCGAACCGTTGAATTTCCCACAGGTAATTTTGTTGGGGAAGACTATAATATGTTGCTTCAGCTTTTTGAAAAAGCCGAACGGGTAGACTATCTTGATTTGGATGGATATCATTATGCGTTAACCGATAATAGCGCCAGCCGAAGCGGCTATACGCAAAGCACCGTTTGGGCGTATGAGCATTTTCAAGAGGATTATGAGCTCATGCGCGATAGACATCCCGAAATGTATCGTGATGTTGTGAATTATCTGATCATCGAATACATGGCGATCATTATAGCGATGGGAAGAAACCGAACCTATAACAAAGAGATGATCCGACAGATAAAGCGTTTTGTGAGAAGAGGAATGCTTGGCTTTCTCACGTCAAAATATGTATCAATCACCATGAAGGGGAGCGCGGTAGCGCTTACGTTCAGCTATCGACTTCTGATTTTTGTATATCGCATACTCAATCGCTAATTTCTGTGTGACAGAAAATGCGAATTGCTATGGAAAGGAGGGGAAATTCCACTTGAACTTGAAGAAATTGTTAAGCAGAGTTAGGTCGCGTGGGGAAGAGTTGATAACGACCGGAGAATATAGTAGCTTATTTATTGGCGTGATTTTGGCTTTTATGGGAATCTATCTATTGGTTTCCTTAATTTCCTTGGCTTTTGGCGGTGAGCTGTGGACCTCAATTTTTTTCCTGAATACCGATGATGCGTTTATGGACTTTTTTAATTCAATAAGAGATGCCTCTCAAGGAGCTGAATCATACACGATCCGAAAAGTAATTTATCCCCCTATGGCAAATTTGATATTTTTGCTGTTTTCGTTGATCACCCCTGACCGCTATAATTTCACTATTTTTAAAGTCAGGAAAACATGGGTGAATTATGACTCGGCAGTTCTTTTGATCGTTTTATATGTTTTTATTTGCACCTTGCTGTTCGCTTTGTTGATCTACAAGGGCTTGAAATGTGATAAAAAACAAAAATGGTTATTTGTCGCTGTATGTATTTTCAGTATTCCGTTTTTAAATATGATGGAACGGGGCAATATCATGGTTCTTGCCCTGCTTTCGCTTATGGTGTATGCGATTACCTATGACAGTCCCAGCAAGATTATACGCGAGCTTGGCTTACTTGCTTTGGCGTTTTCCTTTTCCTTAAAGCTTTATCCTATTTTGTTTGCGTGGCTTTTGATTGGGGACAAGCGATATAAAGAATTTTTCCGTTGCGCGCTGTATTGTGTTGCTTTGTTACTGCTTCCTTCCTTTGCGTTTGGAGGAGTAGAATGCCTGCTGATAATTTTGAAAAATATTTTTTCCTTTTCATCAGGCTCCAAGAGCAGCTTGGCGGTCATCAGTCAATATTCCCATCTTCCGCCATGGTTGGTGTCCGGCGTGGCATATCTTTGGTTTTTGCTATGCACGGTTAATTTCGTTGTTTCCCCCTTTATTTATAAGGAACGGTGGAAACAATGGATTTGCGGCGGAATTATGTTTTTGGCTTTTCCGCCTCTTACCTCTACGTATGGGTGGGCGCTGTTTATTATTCCAATGATGATGATTTGCAATAATGGGGTGAAGGGAAAAGAAAATTTAGGATATTTTCTTCCTTTGTTGATCCCTTTTTTACCGATCCCAATCGATCTACCCGTTCAGATTACCGTAAATGCTGTTATTGTTTACCTCGGCTTGGTGGCGATCTCATCGTACGCGATGCTGGATACATGGAAAACACTCCGCGGTATCCGCGGCGCCAAGAAGGAAAAAGCAAAGATGAGAGATCAGATCTAAGCAATTAAAATTAACAAAGCTTTGGGAGAAAAAACATGGTGAAAAGAAGCAGTTATTTGGATGTAGCGAAATTCTTATTCTCGATCGTGATTATTTTGTTTCATTTTGATGTTTTCTTCTTTGGAGGATACATCATGGTTGAGGCATTTTTCATGATCTCGGGATTTTTTATGATGAAATCTCTTCCGTCGTCTGCCGACCCTGCCGACAGCTTGGGTGTGGCTACGGGAAAATTTGTTTGGAAAAAATACCGATCCATCCTTTATTTTTTGATTCCCTCCGCCGTCATCGGATGTATCGCGTATATTTTTATCATGCCCCGAGAAACAGATCAGGTGCTGATGCAGTCGGTCTTAATGCTGTTTGAAATTCTACCTCTTCAGGCGGCGGGATATACAGGATTTTATTCTACCGGCGTTTCTTGGTATCTTTCGGCAATGCTTTTGGTTTTGCTGGTGGCATATCCCCTTGCGAAAAAGCTGGGCGATACCTTTTCATTGATCATCTGCCCCTTGGTTTCGGTGATGGTCTATGGATATATCTCGTATACCATCGGTTCGTATTGCGAACCCAACGTGTGGATCGAAAATATGTTCCATAGCGGTCTGTTGCGAGGAATCGCGGGGATCTCGGCGGGATGCTTCTTGTTTGAATGTGTCAAGCGTGCCGAAAAGAAAAAGCCTTCTCCGATACAAAGAATTATCTTCACTGCTTTGGAGATCGCGGGATGGTGGTATTGCGTTTACATTATACATAACTACTACAAAACGATCTATGACGGAGCGGTCGTATTTTTCATGTTTGGCTTGCTTCTCATAGGCATCAGCGGGTATTCCTTCCTTTCGGGAAGCCTGCGCTTTGGCTGGAGCAAGTATTTGGCAAATATCAGCACGGTGGTATACTTGAATCATTATTACTGGGGAAGGCTGCTGGAAAAGTGCTTTACTCAGTATACAAAGAATCAACAGATCGTTATGTACTTTATTTTGATCGCTCTGTCCTCCACCGTCGTATTTTTCACGGGAAGTCTGCTTCGGCGGTTCTTTGAAAGAAAAAAACCAAATAAGGGAACCGCGTAAATAAAGGAGCTGTCTCAACGGCTGAAAGACATTGAGACAGCTCCGCTTTTTTATTTTTTATAGATCGGGCAAGGTGTTTCAAAGCTCGATCATTTTTTGCGCAATCCAGATCACGCAGGGCATGCTCAGAATGGAGAGCAAGGAGGTGGTTCCTACCGCCTGCGCCGAGTAGGCAGGAGATATATCGTACAGCTCCGCCAGCATGGTAACCGTAGTAGCGGAGGGCATAGATGCTACCGTCGCGGCAAAATAGATCCAATCCGCGCTAAAGCCCAAAAGTCTCATGACGGCGCAAACCAGAATGGGGACAATAAAGAGCTTTACGGCGCACAAATAATAAATCTTTCCGTTTCCTAAAATTTGCTTGACGCTTCGGCTTGCCAAAAGCGCGCCGATGATCAGGGTGGAAATGGGGGTACAAAGGGAAGCGATATAAGACAGAGCCATCATAAACGGTTGAGGGATCACAAAGGAGGGAATTCCCTTTAAAAGATATAAGCCGATACCGATGGCGCTGGGGACCGTACCGTAATTTAAAATTACCTTTTTGGGCGTGATCTTAATATCCTGTCGCTTGCGGGCAAGAATCATGATCCCCCAAGTCCAGAGAACCAGCTGGAAGCTGACAATGAAGAAGGCTCCCATAAATCCGCCCTTGTCACCGAACATCGATTCCAGAATCGGGATCCCAATAAATCCCACATTGGCAAAAATAGCGGCGAATTCCGAGATCTTTCGTTCATCGATATTTTTAAAGCGGAGGAAAGCCGCATAGGAAAAGGCGGCAATTCCGATATGAAGGATCAATCCAAACAAAACGGTGAGAAATCCAAGCCCCAGATTCTCTCTTGAATAATCCATTTTGATCAGATTGTAGATGATCATGGCAGGCTGTCCCACAGTAATGATCAAACGTGAGAGGTTTTTGGAGGCGGTGCTTGTGATAATGTTCAGCTTGCCCGCGATAAAGCCAACGATCAACAAGAGGAACAGTGTAATGATCATATTCAGCAAGGCGGAGAAATTCATGACAGCGAAGCCTCCGTAAGGGAATCTAATTTTTCTTTGATCCTTTTCATATCCGCCAGCATCTCCTCTTTCCGTCTGGGATCACGCAACAGAAGGGCAGGGTGGTAAACCGCCGTAATGAGAAAATTACCGCGCTCGAACCACTGCCCGTGCTCCTTGGTGATCTTAAAATCGGGCTTGATCAGCCGCATAGCGGAAATTCTGCCGAGACACACAATGATTTTTGGCTGAATCAGACGGACCTGTCGCCGTAAAAATTCAATGCAGGCATCCTCCTCCGCCGGGAGAGGATCTCGGTTCTTGGGCGGACGGCATTTGAGAATGTTGGCAATATATACGCTGTCTCGGGGGATATCGACGGCATACAAATATTTGTCAAGCAGCTGACCGGCTCTGCCAACAAAGGGCGTTCCCGTTTTATCCTCTTGCTCACCGGGGGCTTCTCCTACAAACAGGAGCTCGGCAGAGGGATTTCCCGTTCCAAAAACGCAGTTTGTTCGGGTTTTGTGTAATTCACAGGCGGTACAATCGCCGCAATCCTGTAAAAGCTTATTCCATGAATCATTCATGCTGTTTTCACCTTCAATGATAAAATATAGCTGTCAAAATAGACAGAAAAATGGACAGAAATTTGGACAGAAAAACTCAAGCGGAAATCCTTGCGGAGCATTATTTGATCCGACGGCACTCCATATAATAGCGCTTGTCCTCGGCGTGACCCATGGAGAAGGTCTTACGGGGAAGGGCACCGTCAAAAATTACGGTTCGGAACAATTCGTTCTTTGCCATTCCCGAGAAGAGAAAGCCGATGGAGTTTTCCTTGCGGATCAGATTTTTTACCGATTCCTCACCGTGGATATAATCGACCTCCGCGTGGGGATGCGCGGAAATATAGGCGTCGATAAAATCCTGCAGTGTGCCAACGGTCAGCTGGCGGACAGGCGAAGGAATGCTCAGGGTACCCGATTCGCTTTCATAAAGATATTCCAGCGCTTGAGGCGCGGCATTTCCCTTCAGATCGGTAATATAAGCCGTCAGCGCTCGAAGAACATCTTTGGGGTCCACGCCAAACATAACTCGGTAAATGGGTTCAAATTTCAGCGCGTCATCGTGAATATTCACGATCTCGGCAAGGGCAAATCTTGCGGGATGGGAAGCGGCGGCTTCCTCGCCGATGGCGGCTTTGATCTCCTCATAGGCAGCCTTGGCGGAGGCGAGAGAGTGGTTTCCGTCGCCTACGGCAAACAGAAGGGGAGCAAGTCCCGCCTTTCCGTAGCGGGCGGTCATTTGCTCGGGTGTTGCCAAAAACTCCAACGCTCTTCCCACACGGCGGATCTCGGCGCCGTCAAGAAATCTTCCTGTAATGTGTCCGCCGCCCAGCATCAGATCGGTGTCGTAGGCAAGCTCACCCGTGACGGCATCCGAGAAGGGCTCAATCACGGTGCGCTGTGGATCGTCGATGAGAAGCATAACATGGGGCAGCTCTACGACCGCGTCTCGGCGGATCGCCACTCTCGGAGGGATCCGTTCCACAACCGTCGCCTCGGTGGCGCGGATGAGAGAAGAGGCTCCTTTTTTGTAATCATAACATTCCAGATCTACCGCCATCACAATCCCCTTGCGGACTGTTCCGTCAGATTGAGTGCGTTCGGTATAGATCATGGAATCGGGATGGGTGATCAAAAGGGTATCCAAATATTTTTTCATGAGGGCGTTGATCTTGGGGATCCTTTCCTCGGATTGAGCGAGATATACCTCGGGGAGGATCATGCGAAGGGTAGAAGGAGCGGAGCCAACAAAGGCTTCGGCGGACTCCCAATACTCAGGCTCGCTGGTAAATTGATCACAGGCAACGGTTGCCCATTTTTTTGGATCTGTCAGTTGAAAATCAGGCAGCAGAATATCCGCCGCGGCATAACATTTTTTCATAATAATTATCCTTTATAAATTAATTATAATCCTTTCTTGTTAATTTCGTTAATTTCATTGGTAAGATCGATTAAAATCAGGGGAACGAACAGCTTTTTAGGGCTTGATTCTTTCAAAGATCGTGAAAAAACCATGCCGTCGGCAAGCCGTATGATCCTTGTAGGTCCTTACGGTCCATACAAAGGTATTGATACGCAAAATGCGCTTGCACAGAAGGAAGACAGGACGGTTTCGGTACTGTCCGTTTACCGAGATAAAATCGGGACGGGACAGAAAATTGAGCAGCATGTGAGAGAGAAGAAGGTTTACGATTCTGCTCCCTCTGCGGGTATGCTTTGTGATTTTGGTAACGAGCTGACCTCGGGCATAGCGGGGACGGTAATTTTTGAACCAATTTAAGATCAGCGGATTAAAGGATTCGATACAGAAGGCACCCATATAGGTATCCAGCATGTGAGAGACACGGATACAAAGAGCGGGCTGCGGTCGGTCTCCTTTTATCTCGATCATTAAGGGAACCTGTCCGTGAACCAAAGATAGAACCTCGGCAAGGGAGGGAATAGTCTGGTCGGTGTTCAGAAGACGTAAGCCTTTGAGCTGGTCATAGGTGAGATCGCAAACGCGGCGATCGATTCCGCACATTCTTTTCAGGTCGCTGTCGTGAAAGACCATAACCTTTTTATCCTTCGAGAGCTGAATATCCAGCTCGATCCCATAGCCTGCCCTTACGGCACGGGCAAAGGCTGCCATGGAGTTTTCGGGAGCGATACTGTCCCAAAGACCCCGATGGGCATAATCGACCGTGAGCAATTCCATGTCGGCGGTGTTGGTAATATGGGGAAGGATCAAAAAAACATAGAGCATTGACAGAAGAAAAAGAAGAAGTGCCGAAATGCCGATTATCAAGCTCATGAATGGGTTCTCCGAGCAAGAATATTTGCCGCGCGAAGAACGGCGGCTTGGGTTTTACCGTCGGGAATATCACCTGCCATGACCATGTCTGTCAGTTGAGAAAGAGGGATGCGGACGGTCTCGATAAACTCGTCATCGTCGGGGTCGGTCTCCCCAAAGGTCAATTCCTCCGCTAAGTACATATGGATACATTCATCCAGAATGGCGGGGGAGCCCAGATATTTCCCAAGATAGGTCAGCCTTCCGCAAAGCGCGCCGGTTTCCTCGCGCAATTCACGCAAAACGGCGTCTGTGGGGTTTTCATCCTTGGAATCCAACTTTCCGGCAGGGATCTCCAACATCATTTGTCCCACGGCATAACGGTATTGGCGAACGCAAATGACCTCCCCCTCTTGGGTAATGGGGATCACGCAGACAGCGCCGATGTGACGGATGTATTCCCGAAAAGCGGGCTTGCCGTCGGGAAGGGAAATATCGTCACGGTAGACATGAAGAACCTTTCCGTCAAAGATCAGCTCAGAGGCGAGGGGAGCTTCACGGAATTTCTCAATATCCTGCTGTATATCATTCATGGCTTGTAAAAACTCCTTTGTTAAACATAGAAATACCTAATAATATATTATACAACAAGCTGAGGGTAAAATCAAGATGTTAAGGGAATTTCGTTGGAATACTTGATTTGTTTGCGGGAATGTGATAAAATAAAACAGCATAAGAAAGCATAATCAAGATAGTAAATTAAAAAGAGCGAGGTGAGGTCATGAAGCATGTGGATATTTACACCGACGGAGCCTGCCGCGGAAATCCCGGAAGGGGCGGATGGGGCGCGATTTTGGTGTATGGAAGCCATGAAAAGGAGATGTCGGGCGGAGAGCCTGTGACAACCAATAATCGAATGGAGCTTATGGCGGCGATCGCGGCAATGGAGGCCCTTCGGGAGCCGTGTGATATCACCCTGACCTCGGATTCCAAATATCTGACCGATGCCATCAATCAGGGATGGCTGAGCTCGTGGAAGAAAAACGGCTGGAGGAAGGCGGACAGGAAGCCGGTTTTAAATGTAGAGCTGTGGGAGCGGATCGATGCGCTGCTGTCAGTCCATACCGTTCGCTTTGTTTGGGTGCACGGTCATCAGGGACATGAATACAATGAGAGGTGTGACCGCTTGGCTACCGCGTTCGCGGATCGCTTTGAGACATGATCGGATAAAATCAGATAAAATCATAAAATGAAATACTCCGAAATGAAGCCTCGGGGATTGGGGAGCTGCTGACGCGCGGCTCCTCTTTTTATTTTTTCTGTCGTCCGAAAGAGACAAAATCCGCATGTGAAATCCAGTATAATAGATATATCAAAAGCAACATCGCGAAAATGGGAGGAGATCGCTTGGGACAAACGGTTTATGTGGATATATTTTTCTTGATCAATTTCAGCATGGATTTTTTATGTTTTTTTCTCACATCAAAAATATTGAGCCGTCGGATGCCGCTTGCGAGAGGGATCTTGGGGGCGGTAATGGGAGGAATTTACGCCGACGCGGCGCTGTTTCTCTCACTGGGAAAATTGGCTTCTCTCACGTTGGATATAGCGGTTTGCTCGGCTATGTGCGCTGTGGTGTTCGGAGAACGGAAAAGACTGCGTGATTTACCGCTTTACATATTGGTCTACACAGCGGTCTCCATGGCGTTGGGGGGATTTATGACCGCGTTCTTTAATCTTCTGAACCGCTCCGCTTTGTTTGATGAAGGACTGCCGCGGGAGGGGGACGGAATATCTGTCTGGGCCTTTGCTCTCTTAGCGTTGATCAGCGCGGGGATCACTCTGATAAGCGGACGATTTTTTATGGGACGGGCATCGCAAAAAAATGCCGAGGTGGAGGTCAGGTACGAGGGAAAAAGCCTTCGCCTGCATGCCATGACCGACAATGGAAATTTTCTGCGTGAGCCTGTCAGCGGAAGACCCTGTATTGTGGCGGATATCTCTGCCTTGGAAAAAGTGCTTCCGTATGAAATCGTGCGTGCGGCAAAGTCGGGGAATCCTTCCGCGGTAGCGGGTATTAGCGTAAGGCACGTAAAAAATATTCGCTTGGTGCCCACTCATACAGCTGCGGGGGAGGGGATCCTTTTGGCGTTGCGAATGGAACGGATCACGGTAGACAGCGGGCGGGGCGCGAGAGAGGTGGATGCCTTTCTTGCTCTGGCGGATCTCGGAGGGACAGCAGGTCAAAACGAGGCATTGCTTCCGGCACAGCTGACCGTGTGATAATGAGAGAAATGCGTGAAATAAGAATTCATATATAACAAATATACTTAATGGGAGAAAAAGATGAGCTTCAGAAGGTGTCGTATCGATAAGCAGAGGAAAAATTGGCGTGAGTTGACGGCGGAGTTCTTTGGTAAGATCAAAAATTTACGGAAGAAAATTCGCGACGGTCTATGGAAGCGCCGAAGGGGCGTATATTATATTAACGGATCGGAGGTGCTTCCGGCACCGCTGACTCGGGAGGAGGAGGCAGAGGTGATCCGCCGTTTGCCTACCGATGAAAACGCGAGACAAATATTGATTGAGCATAATTTAAGGCTGGTGGTATATATCGCGAAGCGGTTCGAGAATACGGGAGCCGGATTGGAGGATCTGGTCTCCATTGGTACCATCGGCTTGATCAAAGCCATTAATACCTTCCGCTCCGATAAAAATATCAAGCTTGCGACATACGCCTCCCGTTGCATCGAAAATGAGATATTGATGTATATCCGCAAGCATTCGGGAGCAAGGGCGGAGGTGTCCATTGATGAGCCGCTGAATACCGATTGGGACGGAAATGAGCTGCTGCTGTCGGACATCCTCGGGAACGAGGAGGATGTGATTGCCAAGGAGATCGAGCAGATGGAGGAGAGAAGGCTGATACGGAAGGCGGTGGCGGGACTTGATCCGAGAGAGAGAGAGATTATCGAGCTGCGATACGGCATGGGAGGACAAAGGGAATTAACGCAAAAGGAGGTAGCCGACCGCTTGGGTATCTCGCAATCCTATATTTCCCGTTTGGAAAAAAAGATCATCGCGCGTCTGAAAGAGGAAATTGAGGCGGAATTTTAAAAAATTAAAAAAAAGAAAAATAAATTATAAAAAAACTCTTGCATTTTGAAAAGAGTTGTGCTATAATTTACTATGTTTGCAAACGATGTCAAAGAACATCGGAATATTAGAAACGAGGTATTAACAAAATGAAATCCGGAATTCATCCCAATTACGAAGAGTGTGTAATCCGTTGCGCATGCGGCGAGACTGTTACAACCAAGTCCACAAAGGGCGGCGAGATCAGAGTTGAAATTTGCTCCAAGTGCCATCCCTTCTTCACCGGCAAGCAGAAGTTTGTCGATGTGGGCGGCCGTGTTGATAAGTTCAAGAAGAGATTGGAAAGCTCCGCTCGGTAATTGGAACAGTCGTTTATTGCAAAGGCAGGTTATGTACTCAGGTACAGGCTTGCCTTTGTTTTTTGTAAAAAAGATTAAATCACGAAGGATCCTATTATACGAATGACAATAAAAAAAGAGCGGAATCAAAGCTCGGAAGGATGATACTCGTATGGATATAACAGAAAACAGAAAAATAGAAACAGACAGAGCTGTGTTGGTGGGACTGGTGTACGGAAAAGAAACCCAGGAAAGCGCAGAGCAGAGCTTGGACGAGCTGGAGGGATTGCTTTCCACCGCGGGGGGCGTTGCGGTGGCTCGCTTGACACAAAACAAAGAGGCTCCCGACAATCAGACCATGATCGGAAGCGGAAAGGCGGTGGAGCTTGCGTATCTTTGCGCCTGTAATGACGTGACCCTTGTGGTATTTGACTGTGAGCTGTCTCCCTCGCAGATTCGGAATTTGGAGGAGATCGTGGGAGACGGTGTGCGTGTGATCGACCGTTCTATGCTGATCTTGGACATTTTTGCCCTTCATGCCGTAACAGGCGAGGGAAAGCTGCAAGTGGAGCTGGCGCAGCTGAAATACACAGCCCCCCGTCTTTACGGTCACGGAACCGAGCTATCCCGCTTGGGCGGCGGAATCGGAACACGTGGACCGGGTGAATCCAAGCTTGAGACCGACCGTCGCCATATGAAGCGTCGGATACAGGCATTGCAGCAGCAGATCGATGAGATGGAGAAAAACCGAAGGACTATGCGTGCCGCCCGTGACCGAAGCGGAATTTCCGAGGTGGCGATCGTGGGATACACCAACGCGGGAAAATCCACCTTGCTGAATCGCCTGACCGATGCTGGGATCTTGGCGGAGGATAAGCTGTTTGCCACGCTGGATCCCACGACGAGAAAATTCGAGCTGCCCTCGGGGGAGACGATCCTTCTGACGGATACGGTAGGATTTATCAATAAATTGCCTCACCATCTGATCAGTGCCTTTCGCTCTACCTTGGAGGAGGCGTGCCGCGCGGATATCCTTTTGATCCTCACGGATGCCTCGGATCCCAATTTTCGGGATCGACTTCGGGTAACCGAGGAGCTGCTGAACGATCTTGGCGCCGGGGGAAAGCCCAAGCTGTTTGTCTTTAACAAATGCGATCGGGGCATGGCGGAGATCGGACGTGTCGGAGTTGAAGCGGAAAGCGAGAATATCGTTTTTATTTCCGCGAAAACAGGACAGGGTGTGGATCGGATGATCGAACGGCTGGAGGCAATGGTCTCCGAGGGGAAAAGAAGAGTGACCTATGTGATCCCCAACGCGGACGGTGGGGCGCTGAATACCCTGTATCGCTTCGCGACGGTGGAAAGCGTGGAATATGGGGCGGAGGCAATGACGGTGGTGGCTCTTGCCGATGCCAAAGCCAGAGGAATGATGCGCCGTTACGCCATAGATGACCTTCCCGAGACGGACGATGAATTCTGATGCATTTTGATTCATTCTGATCAATTCTGACAAAACCATACAGATATTGACAAATACGGTGTTTTTCGATATAATGGTAATGTACTCTTTCTGTGGGAGTTCAATTGAATTTGAGAAAATATGATGAAAACAAATGGAGGATCACCCTTGGCGGAGCGAATGGAGACATTTACCACACTGAAACAGGAAGCCCATGTGGAATTTGAGGAAAAAAGATCCCTGTTTATCGGACACGCGATCCGTACCGATGATGAGCAGACGGCGCAAGCCTTTATTAAGGAATTAAAAAAACAGTATCAGGACGCGACGCATAATGTATACGCGTACTTGATGCGGGGAGAGACGGTCGCTCGCTATTCCGATGACGGAGAGCCTCAGGGAACGGCAGGAATGCCTGTGTTGGATGTTATCCGAAAAAGCGGGGTCCGTAACGCTTGCGTTGTGGTAACACGGTATTTTGGCGGTATCCTGTTGGGAGCGGGCGGATTGGTTCGCGCCTATTCTCACACAGCGGCGCTGGCACTGGAGGCGGCGGGAATCATTACCTATGAGCCGTATGAGGAATATGAATTGTGCTGCGGCTATTCGGAATATCAAAAATATCAGGGGATTCTGACCGGCGCGAGAGCGGTGATCGATCGTACCGATTTTGGCGCCGAGGTGACGGTGTCCTTCGCCATCCGAAAAACAGAAAGCGAAAGTTTGGTGAAAAAAATCGTCGAAGCCGGATACGGCAAGGATATTCCAAGCAAGGTGGGTGAGCGTTTTGACTATCGTTAAGCTTTTGAGGAAGGCAGCTCTTACAATCTTGAGTGCTTGCCTTGTACTCTCTCTGGTTTCCTGCGCAAAGGATAAGGAGGAGTTTCCCTTTGAGATTCTGCCCGATGAAACCGTGCAAAGCAACAAAAATGAAATTTCACTGTACAGAATCGTGGTGCCCTCGGGGTGCTCGGCAGAGCTGTTATCGGCGGCGGAAGCTTTTGCCCTTCGTCTGCGTCAACAGACCCATGTGGATACCGACGTGATCTACGACAATGAAAAAGCATCACACAGCGATAATACGTGGGAGATCTCGCTGGGATATACCAACCGTTCCTTGTCATCCCGCCTTCTGAAAAAGCTGAAAAAGGATGATTATCTTTGCCGCACAGAAGGAAACGCTACGGTAATAGGCGGAAAAAGCGAAGGGGCAACTGTCGCCGCCATGGAACGCTTTGAAAGAGAAATGCTGTCGGGCGCCAACTCGCAGGCGCTGACCCATCAGGACGCGGGGTTCGTTTTTGAGGCGGAGTACGCGATTTATGAGGTCAGGTTAAACGGATTCTTGCTGAGCGAATACCAATTGGTGGTGTCGGACAGAAATTCGGATGCTCTTTATGATGTTGCCGAGACCTTGCGGGAGAAGATCGCCGACCGAAGCGGGTATTTTTTGGATATTATATACGGCGATGAGTACAATGAGGCGGGACGTCGGATCTTTCTTGGAGAAAGAACCGAATACGCGGAGGAAGCTCTCGCGTATATCGTACCGGATGGGCATGGAATTATCTTCCGTGCCGAGACGGTGTTTGGCATGTCTGTTGCCGCCAGAAATCTCTATGACATGATCTTTAAGGATTTGGAAAAGGGTTCCTGTACCTGTGTGGTGACTGCCGCGAAGGAGGTTCCTTATGAGGAAACAGATTTTCGGGTGGCATCCATGGCGATCGCTCCAACGGAGCAGTTGATTGAGCCTGAGAAGCTTCAGAAAGCAATTGCGCCTATTGAAAGCAATCAACCCGATGCGGTGCTCTTAAACAAAACGAATTGGGAGGAGCAATTTTATCTTTCGTTAAATTTGTGGGAATATACATACGCGGGCGCCAATGAGCAAAACGGAGGCAACACTTTGGTTGCCTATGCGAAGGAAGGCGTGGTGGAAAATGAGCTGAGGGCAATGGGAGATGATTCCGGATTGTCGGTAAACACCTGTACGATCGGAACGGATACCAACGGCTTTTTGCTGATCCACATCGGCGGTCGGCTCTTTTCAAATACGACTCTGACCCTGCCTGAGAATATAAACGAGGAAAACTTACCTGTTGTGGTGCTGGTTCACGTTCAAAATTCGGGAGGAGTTTTATCCTTGGACGGAGCTTTCCTTGAAAAACAAGAAGTCGGAGCGGTTTTTGGAGAAGAATATTCTTCCTCGGGCTTGACGTATTCCTTGGCTTGCTATGCATCGGCAGACGCTCTTGCGGTCGCAAGGGGAAATGTTTGGACGGAAAACGGATATTGCGATGTAGTAGTTCAGCGCGTTTCCGCATTCAATTAAGAAAAACAAGAAAATACGGTAAGATAGTTTTTTGAATTCTTATCTACACAAAAGCCACGCACTATTTTTGATAGTGGGTGGCTTTTGTTTGTAAATCGTTATCGGGTGCTAAAGCGCGATTTCCGTAAGCAAAGGATTTCCGAAGCAGAGCTGATAAAGAAAAATAAACAGACAATTGAGGCTTCCGTGTGCCAGCTTGGCGGCAAAATACGGACGAAAAGAAATGTCCTGCTTGGAACAAATACTCATCATTTGAAAGTGAACAGAGAGACCGGACCACCCCGCGAAAAAGGCGCATAAATAAATGGCGGAGGAGGAAACACAGTCGGCGGCACGGGACATTCCGCCTGTCATCTCAAAAAAACCGAAACACAGCGCGGAAAGCTCCTTTGACATGGAAATACCGGAAAGGGTGCCTTCCAGGGTCCCAGTCAATGCGGAGAAAAAGACTACATAGGCACAAATATACAGCATAGACATAGCGGAGGAGGAAACTGCTCCGGTAAAGGTCGCGACACCTTTGGACGGTAAGGGGGTCTCTTTTGATTTGGTGCTTTTTTGAAGAAAAAGGGAAGCTGCCGCGGGACGGGAAAGGAATTTCCCCAAGATACCCACGCAAAGGGCGGAAAGAAGGGTGATGGCGTACAGCAAAATTCCAAAACGCTTAGACTGAAAAAGGGAGATCCCTACCGCGCTGATCAAAAATGCCGAGCTTGGAAGATTGCAAAAGGTGAGCAAATGGGAAAGCTCCTCCGCGGGGATCCTTTTTTGCTCATAAAGGGAAAGAGCGGTACGTGTGCCTATGGGAAATCCGCAAAGCGCGCCAAGCAGTACAGCACAGCCGCTGTCCCCGCTGATACCGAAGAGAAAACGAAAGGGACGGGCAAGGAGCCTTCCTAATGCGTGGGTGGCGCCGCTGTATACCAACAGCTCGGAAATAACCATAAAGGGAAACAGGGAGGGAATCACCGTTTCAGCGCAAAGCCTTAAGCCGTAAGACATGTGGCGGATGGCAATATCGGAATTTCTCAAAATCATGGCAAAGGCAAAAACGCTCATAAAGGTAAAGCAGAGATTTCCCATGCTGATACGGAAAGCAGAGGCTCCTTGTTGACCTTTTCTTGCGGCGGTATGGTGTGAGGAAACAGATTTCTTCGGGTTTACGGTCATGCCTTGCCCTCCTATAACATAGAATAGTTTAGAACCTATCGGTAAATTTTACTTTGGTCAAAGAGAAAATATACCGATGTAAAGGTAAAACAGAGAGGGAGCGGAGGGAGTAAAATGGCGAAAAAAAGGGAATCGGGAGCAGAGGAGACAGAGAAGGTCGGGTTACGGGAGAAGCTATGTAAAAATTTGGATATCCCCCCCGACCTTTTGCCGGGCGCCGGACTTGTGGAGATACGGGGACAAAACGCTGTTATGGTAAAGGGATGCGGAAGGATTTTGGTTTATACCTCGGATGAGATTCGTGTTGCGCTGAAAAAGGGATATCTGCGGATCTGCGGAAAACGCTTGGTCTGTACCTCCTATTACGCGGGAGCGATAGGGATCGAGGGCTTGATTTGCGGGGTTCTGTTTGAGGAGGAGAAAAAATGATACGTCCCTTTTTGTTTTTGTTTGGATATAAACGCTTTCGGGTGAGTGTAAGCTATGCGGGGGAGATCATGAATATTTGCCGAAATCGAGGCTTGATCTACCGCAGCTTTTCTTTTTGCGGGGATTATGCCTGCTTTGAGGCATCCTTGCGCATGTCGGAGAGAATCCTCTCCGCTTGTAGGGACAGAGGAATTCCTCTGGTGATCAGCGAGACACGAGGTGTCCCCGCCTTGCTCTACCGTTACCGTCACCGCTATGGAATTTTTGTGGGAATGCTTCTTTTCGCCGCCATTGTCTTTTTTTCGGGACGGGTGCTGTGGAGCATACAGATAGACGGAAACGAAACCGTCAGCGATGAGGTGATTTTGGAGGAGCTGAGGGTGTGCGGCATGCGGATAGGAGACCCCCTTTCGAAGCTGGAGCCTTCGGTTTTGGAAAACCGAATGCTGATCGAATCGGAAAAGATCGCTTGGATCAGTATCAATATCGTGGGAACGGTGGCACAGGTGGAGGTTCGGGAAATGATGTCGCCTGTGAAGGAGGAGAGCTACGCGGCGGCAAATCTGGTGGCGGCGGAATCGGGTGTCATTGAGTGGTTTGAGGATGTGAGGG
The DNA here is from genome assembly GCA_045537595.1 of Eubacteriales bacterium. Taxonomy (GTDB): domain Bacteria; phylum Bacillota; class Clostridia; order Oscillospirales; family CAG-272; genus HGM12713. The sequence continues at coordinate 9,257 of JAZSPS010000013.1, read as the reverse complement.
GAAATATCGCGGTCCATATCGGAGATGTGGTCAGTAAGGGAGATCTGCTGGTGGGCGGATTGTACGATATACAGGGCGGAGGCTATCGGTATACCTGTGCTAAGGGTCAGGTCTTTGCCCGAACTCAGCGGGATTTTTCGGCAGAGATCCCCCTTCAATATGAGAAAAAGGTCTATACGGGACGGGTAAGAGTGGAAAAATATTTGATTTTCTTTGAAAAAGAAGTAAAATTTTTCGGAAATACTGGAAATTCATATGGAACTTGTGATACAATAGATACAGTAGAATATTTTGAGCTCTCGGGAGATAGAAGACTGCCCATTGGCATCCGTACGGTAAAGTATTTGGAATATGAGATGAGCGCGGCGCAAAGAAGCGAGGAAGCGGCAATGGAGCTGGCATATTATCGAATTCGCTGTATGGCGGAGGGAGAGGTTCCTGAGGGACAGCTTGTGCGAAAGAATCTTACCGCGCGGCTGACCGAGGAGGCGTATATTCTTCACTGCAAAGCGGAATATATTGAGGATATTGCCAGAGTACAGAAAATTGAGGTCGAAAGGATCCCGTAAAGATTCGTAAGGGGCTAAAAAAGTTTTTATAAAAGTCGAGGAAAGTATGGAGCAAAAAAATGTAATAAGCGTACAGATCGAAAGCTCTGAGCTGACAGCACGGCTGTTTGGAAGCTATGATATAAATGTGAGGCTGCTGGAGAAAGCGTTTTCCGTTACGGTCCGTAACCGCGCGGGGGAGGAAAGCGACGCGGTGGTGGTCAGCGGAGAGGATGCGGAATCTGTCCGTATGGCGGCAGAGGCGGTACGTACGCTGAAGGATATGGCAAAGGTAAACGACACCCTGAGCGAGCAGCAGGTGGGGTACGTGATAGACATGCTGAAAGCGGGAAAAGAGAGCGAGCTTGCGGGGCTGGAAAAGGACTGTATCTGTATCACGACACGGGGAAAGCCTATTAAAGCAAAGACCGTGGGACAGAGAAGATATGTGGATGCCATTACCTCCAATACGGTGGTGTTCGGCATCGGTCCCGCGGGAACGGGAAAGACCTTCCTTGCGGTTGCCATGGCAGTGCGCGCGTTGCGGGAAAAGCAGGTAAGCAGGATCATTCTCACCCGCCCCGCCATTGAGGCGGGAGAAAAATTGGGCTTTTTACCGGGAGATCTGCAAAGCAAGATCGACCCCTATTTGCGTCCGCTCTATGATGCCATGTATGAAATGCTGGGGGCGGAAAATTATCAAAGGCATTTGGAGAAGGGAAGTATCGAGATCGCCCCTCTTGCCTATATGAGAGGACGTACACTGGATGACAGCTTCATTATTTTGGATGAGGCGCAAAACGCCACGCCCGAGCAGATGAAAATGTTTCTGACACGGCTTGGCTTCAATTCCAAGGCGGTGATTACGGGAGACCTGACACAGACCGACCTTCCCGACCGCCAAAAGAGCGGGCTTGCCGTGGCGGTAAAGGTTTTGGATGGGGTTGAGGATATTGCGGTCCATGCCTTCAGCGACCGTGACGTAGTACGGCATAAGCTGGTACAGCAGATCATCCGTGCCTATGAAAAATATGAAAGATCGGAATACGAAAGAAAAGAAAAACGGACGGCAGATTCCGTTCGATATAAGGCGGAACGAAAGAAAGGACAGGGAGGAGACCGACAGTGAAGCAAAAAATCATGATCTATTTTACCAATGAGCAGAAGGACGTGGCGGTCACCTATAAAATGAAACGGCTTGTCCGAGAAGCGGTAGCGGCAGCTCTTGACTATGAGGGATACAGAAATTCCTGCCAGGTATCGGTAACCTTTACCGATAATGAGGGGATCCGTCAGCTGAATCATCAGTATCGGAATATTGATCGTGAAACCGATGTGCTGTCCTTTCCCTTGATCGATTTTGAGGGGGGCGAGGAGCCCTTGAGCAATGAACCCGAGCTTATGCTGGGAGATATCGTGCTTTCCTTGGAAAAGGCACAAACGCAGGCCGAGGAGTTTGGGCATAGCTTTGAGCGGGAGACTGCCTTTCTTTGCGTTCATTCCATGCTTCATTTGCTGGGATATGATCACGTAAACAGCGAGGAGGAAGAACAGGAAATGCGCAGGCGGCAGAGCGAGATTCTTACAAAAATGGGACTTTCGGTTGTATCCTAACACTATTTTTACAATGTAATTGAGAAAAGGAAAAATAAAATGAAAAAAACAGGTTTTATCGCGATCGTAGGACGTCCGAATGTGGGAAAGTCCACGCTGTTGAATTCAATATTGGGAGAAAAGGTGGCGATTGTTTCCTCTAAGCCCCAAACTACACGCAACCGTATTACAGGAATTTTTACACGGGGAGAGGAGCAATTTGTTTTTTTGGATACGCCCGGCATGCATAAGCCTAAAAACAGCTTGGGTGAGTTTATGGTAAAAGAAGCGGACTCCTCTATGCGCGAGGCGGATGCGGTGGTGCTGGTGGTGGATACAGGCAAGGAGATCTCCTCGGTGGAGGAGAACGTAATCGACTACTTGAAGCGCAGCGGAATTCCCGCGGTGCTCGCGTTGAATAAGATCGACCAATATAACCGAGAGGAGCTGGCAGAGACTATTACACGCTACGCGGACAAGCATGAATTTTCCGCGTTTGTTCCGATCAGCGCCAGAAGCGGAAAAAATGTTCCCGAGCTGTTGGACGAGTGCGCGAAATTCTTGGAGGAATCTCCGTGGTATTTTCCCGAGGATATGATCACAGATCAGCCTGAAAGACAAATAGCGGCAGAGATCATTCGAGAAAAGATTTTGCGGACGCTCAATAAAGAGGTTCCCCACGGAACGGCTGTGGTCATTGAGGAATTTAAAGAGGAAGAGGGCTTGGTGCGGATCCGTGCCGAGATCTTCTGTGAAAAAAATTCCCATAAGGGAATTATTGTAGGCAAGAACGGCGCGTCTCTTAAGCTGATCGGTACCTATGCCCGAGAGGATCTGGAAAAAATGCTTGGGGTGAAGGTATATCTGAATTTGTGGGTAAAGGTGAAGGAGAATTGGAGAGAGAGCGCACGGACGGTAGGAAACTTTGGCTACCGTGAGGACACATAAAATAAAACCGATAAGGACAATAAAGGATAAGAAAAAATGAAAAAAGCAGTCGACGGCTTAATCTTACGGGAAACCCCTGTGGGAGAAAACGACAAGCTGCTAACCGTGCTGACGGCAGAGGAGGGCAGAGTTTTTATGACGGCAAAGGGGGCACGCTCCATGCGCAGCAAGGTGATGCCGATATGCCGTTTGTTTACCTATGCCAATTTGGAATATTACGAAAAAAATGACCGCCGATGGCTCTCGGGGGGCTCGGTAAATGATAGCTTTTTCGGGCTGAATACCGATATGGAAGGCTTTGCTCTTGCCGCCTATATCGTTTCGGTGGCAAATGAAATTACGGGAGAGGGGATGGAAGCGGAGGAGGTTCTCCGTATGACCCTGAATACGCTGTACTGCATCGAGAAAAAGAAGAAGCCATATCGACAGATCAAAGCGGTGTACGAGCTTTTCGCCGCAGTCAATTCGGGATTTGCTCCCGATTTGAGCGGATGCGGCGAATGTGGGTGCTCAGAGCAGTCGGCAGCACCGACCGCCAATGCCGCCGCTTGTACTTCCGAGGCTTTTTGTTCACCACCCGACGGCGAGGTCCGCTATGAACATCCGCAACGGAAGGAAATGTGGCTGGATGTGATGAACGGACGGTTGCTGTGCGGAGATTGCTTGAAAAAGCAGACGGGGCACGGAATTCTTCCCGAGCTGGATGCGTACAGCGCGCGAAATATTTTGCTGCCGTTGGATTCATCGGCGCTGAAGGCGTTGCGGTATGTTTGCTCAGCGCCGCTGTCACGAATCTTTGCCTTTTGCGTTAAAAGCGAGGAAAGTATGGAATTTTTTTGCCGAGGCGCGGAGACCTATCTGCTGAATCATTTGGAGCGGAGCTTTGATACTTTGGATTTTTACCGAAGCGTTCAGGTATGATCGGCAGAAAAACTTAAGAAAAACTAAAAGGATCATATGAAATCATATGAAGATAACAGAAAAAACACTGACAACACTTGAATTTGATAAAATTCGGACGATGCTTGCCGAGGCGTGCCCCACATCGGGCGCCGCCGAGATGGCGCGGATGCTCCTTCCGGCAGAGCATGCCGATCATGTGAAACGGCGGCTGAGAAGAACCACGGACGCGCGGCGCCTGTCCGATGCCAAGGGAATGCCTTCCTTTGGCAGTGTTACCGACATTGGGGACATTTGCGCCCGCGCTCAAAAGGGGGCAGTCCTTACGCCAAGAGAATTAATGGACGCGGCAGCGGTTCTGCGAGTTTCCCGAGCGCTTTTGGATTACATCCATAGCAATCGTTTGTTTCCTACGGTATTGGATGAGGTGTTTGAACGCTTGCTTCCCAACCGATATTTGGAGGAGCGGATCGGCCGTTCGATTCTTTCCGAGGAATTGATCGCTGATGAGGCAAGTCCTGCCCTTGCCGACGTGCGAAGAAAGATCCGCTTGGCAAATGTGAGAATCAAGGAAACCCTTTCCAAATACATCGGAGGCAGCTATTCCAAATATTTGCAGGAAAATATCGTGACCCAAAGAAACGGACGGTATGTAATTCCGGTCAAAGCGGAATGTCGGAATGATATCAAGGGCTTGATCCATGATACCTCTTCCTCGGGAGCCACGATCTTTGTGGAGCCTATGGCGGTAGTGGATGCGAATAACGAGCTTCGGATGCTGGAAGCAAAGGAACAGCATGAGGTGGAGAAAATTCTTGCCGAGCTTTCCGGAGAGATATCGGATATCGCGGGCAATTTGTCGCTAAATTACCGCAACATTACCGAGCTTGCCTTTGTGTTCGGATGCGCCGAGCTGTCACGCAGAATGCAGGGAATTGAACCTGAGATCACGGAAAAAAGAGCTTGCCGACTGAATCGGGCAAGACATCCTTTGATCGACAAAAAAACGGTGGTGCCCATTTCACTGACCTTGGGGGAGGAATATGATACATTGATCATAACAGGACCCAATACAGGAGGAAAGACGGTCACGCTGAAGACATTGGGTCTGTTTGCTGTCATGGCACAGTCGGGACTGCACCTGCCGGCGGAGGAGGGGACCTCCTTCTGCCTGTTTGAGAGGGTGCTGGTGGATCTTGGGGATGAGCAAAGCATCGAGCAGTCTCTGTCTACCTTTTCCTCTCATATGGTAAATATCGTCTCTATTGTAAATCAGCGAAATGATAAGACCCTTGCCCTGTTTGATGAGCTGGGCGCGGGAACCGACCCCGTGGAGGGCGCGGCCCTCGCGGTAGCGGTAATCGAGGATATGAGACAGGCAGGAGCGCTTTGCGCGGCAACAACCCACTATACAGAGCTGAAAACCTACGCGCTGGATACCGAGGGTGTTTGTAACGCGTCCTGTGAGTTTGACGTGGAAACCCTGCGCCCGACATATCGTTTGATCGTGGGTACTCCGGGAAAATCCAACGCCTTTGCCATATCCGAAAAATTAGGCTTGCCACAGCATATTATCAAGCGGGCAAATGAATGTATCAGCAACGACAATAAGCGCTTGGAGAATGTGATCGGGGAATTGGAGGCGGCGCGCCAACAGGCGCAAAGACAGCTGGACGAGGCACAGACCATGCGTCGGGAATATGAGGCATATAAGGAGGAGGCGGAAAAGCAGCTTGCTGACCGTCTCGCGAAGTCCGAAAAGGAATTGGAAAATGCCCGAAAAAAAGCGCAAAATATGGTGGAAAGCGCCAGAGCCTCAAGCGAATATATTATGGAGCAAATGGAGAAGCTGCGGAAGGAGAAAGAATCCGAGCGCCTCGGAGAAGAGCTTGCCAAAGCGAGAAGGGAAATCCGGGAGCATTTGCGAAATCATCAGGATTCCTTTGATCCCATAGAAAACCGAAAAGACGAGAATTATGTTCTTCCGAGAAAATTGCGGAGAGGGGATGAGGTTCTTATCGTCAGCCTTGGCAGAAAAGCGGTGCTGACGGAGGATCCTGACCGATCGGGGAAGGTGACTGTACAGGCAGGTATCATAAAAACAAAGGTCGATGTTTCCGATCTTCAGCTGATGGAGAACGAGATCAATGTCCAAAGCGGAAATTCCAAAACTCGTGCGAATAGCTACCGCATGACAGTATGCCGTGATTTTAAGGATGAGATCCATCTGCGTGGCATGACAGGAGAGGAAGCGTGGAACAGCGTGGATAAATATTTTGACGAAGCACTGATCGCGGGCTTTCATACCGTTCGGTTGGTTCACGGAAAGGGAACGGGTGCCCTAAAAAACGCGTTGTGGAAATATTTAAAGACCGATCGACGCGTGGCATCCTTTCGGATCGGACAGTATGGGGAAGGCGACGGCGGTGTTACCGTGGTGGAGCTGAAATAAGCTCCAAGCCGTAATTTTATATTCGATTTTATCAATTTTATCAATTTTATCAATCAAAATGGACAAGAATTAAAAAAAAGACGGGACGCGGTTTATGCAAAGTCATATTTTGTTGTTTTTTGTAAGAAAAATTTTCAAAAGCGCTTGTTTGGAAATTAAATCTATGGTATAATATTGTACGGTAACTTGAAAATTTAACAGTCGGAGGAAAATGGTATATGAAGGAATCACAATATGCGGAGCTGAGTGTAATCGGAATGAGAGGATGCGAGGAGTTCGCCGCACAGGTGGATTACTACTTGAAGGAATGGCGCCGTCACGGCGGAGAAGAGTCCTTTTTGGTAAAGGCAGACTGCCCCCGCTTTGGTACGGGTGAGGCAAAGGCGTTCTTGCATGAATCTCTTCGAGGACATGATCTTTACATTATTTGCGATACGTTCAACTATGGTGTTACTTACAAAATGTACGGACAGGAAGTTCCCATGAGTCCTGATGACCATTACGCGGATCTTAAGCGTATTATCGCGGCTGCGGGCGGCAAGGCAAGACGGGTAACGGTGATTATGCCGATGCTCTATGAGGGCAGACAGCATAAGAGAACCAGCAGAGAGTCCTTGGATTGCGCGACCATGCTGCAGGAGCTGGTAAATATGGGTGTTACCAATATTATTACCTTTGACGCGCATGACCCCCGAGTTCAGAACGCTATTCCTCTTTCCGGATTTGACGATGTTAAGCCTACCTATCAGATGATCAAAGCGTTGGTGAAAAATGTTCCCGACGTGTCTCTGGATAAGGAGGATCTGATGATCATTTCTCCTGACGAGGGCGCAATGGGCCGTTGTATGTATTTCTCCTCCGTTCTTGGAATCGATATCGGTATGTTCTATAAGCGCCGCAATTACTCTATCGTGGTGAATGGAAAGAACCCCATTGAGGCTCACGAGTATTTGGGTAAGGATCTGACAGGAAAGGATATTATTATCGTAGACGATATGATCTCCTCGGGCGAATCCTTGATCGATGTGGCTCTGCAGATCAAAGAAAAGGGAGCAAAACGGATTTTCGCGTTTACGACCTTCGGCTTGTTTACCGATGGCTTGGATAAGTTTGATAAGGCATATGCCGACGGTGTGTTTGATAAGATCTTTACCACCAACCTGATTTACCGCCGACCCGAGCTTTATACCAGAGAGTGGTATGTTGAGGTCAATATGTGCAAGTATGTTTCTTATATTATTGATACACTGAATCACGACGAGACCATCAGCGAGCTGCTCAATCCCGTTAAGCGGATTCATAATTTGGTTGATAAGCATAAGAAAAACCAGAACGCGCAAATGAAAATGAATTTTGATAATGATTGATTAATTTGATAATAAACAAATAAGAAATGGCTTGCCGCGATAAAACACGGCAAGCCATTTCTTCAAGCGTTAAGATAAATTTTTTTTGCGCCATTCCGAGGGAGAGAGCCCGAAACGCGCTTTAAAGCATTTTGAAAAATATTCTACATAGGAAATTCCGCAACGTTCGGCAACCTCGGTGATGGACAAGGAGGGATTTTTCAGCAGGCGTTGCGCCAGCTTCATGCGTTCCTCCATGACATATTGCATGATGGAGGTGTTAAATTCCTTGCGAAAGCTTTCGGTAAGGGTGACGGTGTTGCGGTGAAGATGCATGCTCAATTTGGAAAGGGTGATCTTTTTGTCTAAATTCTTCAGAATATATTTTTTGATCATATATCCAATGGTTTCTTCGCTTTTTATAAGTAGGTGATGGGATTCTATGTATTCAGCAAAAATGGGAAGAAGCTCGGTTACAGCCTCCAGTTGCTCGGGGGAAGAAATGGGGAGGGATGAAAAGCCGCGGCGGACGGTGTCTTTGTTTAACTCAGGGGCACGGGAAAGCGCCTGTACAATGGGGAGCTCCGCATGGAGGGGTGTCTCGTCGGTGTTTCCCTTATTTTCGCTTTTTTTCAAAGCAGGACCGATAAATAAATAGCCAACAATATCACCGTTCTCAAAAATAGGACAAAGACCCTCATATAAACCGAAGGGACAGGTATATGCGTAAGTCTCACGGGTAGACGCCACCCGACGGAGGGCGACACGGTCGGATTGAATACAGATATCCAGACATTTTTTTGAGGCATGGATGGCGGAACAGTAGCCGATCTCCTCCTGAAGATTAAGAAGGACATGAAATTGGGCATCCATAACGGCAATATTCATTCCGGTAATGTTTTGGAATATATGAAGCAGCTCCTCTAAATTTTCGTGGTTCATGTAAATTCCCCTTCCCGTAAAATCACGGCACAATCCTATAAAGTATCATATCATAAAAATCTGTAATAATCAATGTGTTTTTTAAAATTATAAAATAAATTTTTCAGATAATTAAAGCGGTTGAATGAATTTCACTAAAAAATTAATTATCGATTTTTCAAATAATATTATCTATATTACATGGCAAGCGGACAGTATCTTTGATATAATTTTACCTGTAAAGCGGCATATGCCGAACGAAAAACATGAAAAAAAGGAGCGTAAGTCATGGTTAAAAGATCTTTGCAAACAGGAATTGCCTATCATGGTAACAGAATGCCCTCCCATGTTCGAACCGATATGGCTCGGATCGCCGCCGCGGATATGGATATCGTGGTGCATATGCTGTCTCATATCGACTGGGAACGCCATAAAAAAGTAATGGCTGAAAATTTCCGCATTACAGAGGAGGCGGGATTGGAGGTTTGGGTCGATAACTGGGGCTTGGGCGGAGCGCCGGGGGATACCTCCCATTTTCTTTGCTATCAC
>JAZSPS010000060.1:0-9769 GCA_045537595.1 Eubacteriales bacterium | reverse complement strand
TTATTTTATGGTATAATGTTGTAAGTATACTTTATTTAAGTACACCAAATGTTTGATTGGAGATATTTATGAAAGTTGCAGTTGTTGGTTCAAGAAGCATTTTCGCAACCGATATAGGTATGTATATATCCGACGGAGATGAAATCGTTTCGGGCGGTGCGGTCGGCATAAAAAAATAGTGGATTATGCGGATAAAATCATTGCTTTCCGGGACGGGAAGTCAAAGGGGACGTTATCGGTTATAAAATATGCCGAAAAAACGGGAAAGCTATGTGAGATTATACTTTGCAAATAATTTGCTGTATCTTTAATTAAGTCAGTGCATGCAAAGAAAAAAGGACGAGGAATTTTAACAATTCTTCGTCCTTTTCCTGTCGGTAGGTAATAAGTTCTACTATTAGATTTTAAAATTTTAAAACGTTTCTTTAGAGTACAACCCTAATATCTCCGCGGCAAGCCTTTCTACCGAAAGGGCTTTTTTATAGTTGATCATAAAGGCGTTGAATGAGCTTACTTCGGCTTCACTTGCGGATATGGTAGCTTTTTCTCCATTTTCGAATACGCCGTCAAGAAAGCTTTCAAGATTTTGCTCACCGAGGCAGGCGAACAATGCGAGTACCGCAATTCCCCAAGCGCCGCCCTCACCGGCGTTCTGCATAACGGTTACGGGCGCCCCCACTGCCGCGGACATTGCGCTTTGTCCGACAACGGGAGCTTTAAAAAATCCGCCGTGACCGCAAACACTGTCTATTTCCACTTTTTCCTTTTTGAGTATTTCAAAGCCCATAGCAAGAGAGCCCAGTGCGGAATAGATTTGCATTTTCATAAAGTTTGCAAGCGTTAGCTTGCCATCGGGCGTCCTTGCGATCATGGGAATACCGCTTGCCACTCCCGCGATAGGCTCATCCGAAAGGAAGTTGTATCCGACAAGTCCTCCGCAATCCTCGTCTGCTTCATGAGATTTTGCATAGAGTGCGTCAAAGAGCTTTCCTCTGCTTATCGCCCCGCCACCTATGGCAATTACCTCTTCAAAGAGATTTGTCCATGCGGTCATCTCCGAGGTGAAGTTGTTGACATGTACCATCGCTACGGGCGCGCCGTGGGGTGTGGTAACAATGTCTATCTCCTTGTAATAGGAATCGAGCGGTTTTTCGAGTACCGCCATCAGAAATGCCGACGTCCCCGCCGAAACATTTGCCGTTCTCGGCGTTACGCTGTTGGTAGCCACCATTCCGGTTCCCGCGTCTCCTTCAGGGGCGCAAAGCATACAACCTGACTTGAGATTTCCCGTAGGATCAAGCCATTTTGCGCCATAATCCGTAAGCGCTCCCGCATCTTCTCCTGCAACGAGTACGGTAGGAAGAAGGCTTTCAAAGGGCGTAGCAGCTCCTTTTTCGTTCAGAAGAGCATTGAACTTAACAAGCATTTCTTTATCGTAATTACCGTCACTTATGGGAAACATGCCCGATGCGTCACCTATACCGAGCACCTTTTTGCCCGTCAGCTTATAATGAACGTACCCCGCAAGGGTGGTTAGAAAAGCCACATCCTTTATATGATCCTCACCGTTCAGCACCGCTTGATAATAATGCGACACGCTCCAACGCATAGGAACATTGAATTCGAACAGCTTACTTAGCTTATCTGCCGCTTTCTCCGTGTTTGTGTTTCTCCATGTTCTGAACGGAACGAGAAGCTTTTCGTTCTTATCAAAGGCAAGATATCCGTGCATCATTGCTGAAATACCTATTGCAGAAACCTCGGTTAACACCTCACCGAATTTTAACTTGTAATTTGCTGTTAGATTTGCATAGCTTGCCCGAAGTCCTCTCTCGACCTCATCGAGCGAATATGACCACAATCCTTCAACAAGCTCATTCTCCCATTCATACGATCCCTGTGCTATTACAGCCGTCTCTTCGTCTATAAGCACCGATTTGATTCTCGTTGAGCCAAGCTCTATACCTAATATCTTTTTCATATACACCTCTTATTTCAGTTTCCAAACAAGATCAGCTATCATCAGCTTTTCTTCGAGATTTTCCACCGTTGTTTCCTTTGTAATATATAATTATATCATAAAACCAAGGACTTGTAAAGTAATGATTTCTATAATCTCACGACCTACCGAAGGCGGTGAGGGGTCAATCCCACCCGACGAAGTCGGCAACCAAAAAAGATGCTATTATAAAAGCTTAATATATATGTATACTTCGTTTTCGCGTTTGTTTATCATTTCGCAATCTAAAACAAAACCAAGCTTTTTATGAAGTTGGAGGCTTGCAATATTGTCCTTTCTGATTTGAGCTGTGGCGATTTTATAACCTCTTTTTTTGGCATATTCATAAGCTTGCTTCATAGCTTCAAATGCGTAGCCCTTACGGCGGTATTCTGTAAATATTTCAGGTCCTGCACTAATGATATAATCATTGTGCTGATAAAGTGAAATAGTTCCGACAATATTATCCCCATCAACAATAGCGAACATTTCAAAATACTTTCCGTTAAAATCAAGTGTTTGCCAATCTTGTATAATGGAAAGTATTTCTTCTTGGCTTTTATCAGTAATTGACATTTCACGGAGTTTAGATTCAGCCATAGCAGAACCTCACTTTCGGTTATATTATAGCATAATTTTGATTGTTTGTAAAGAGTGATGTTTGCCCTTCGGGCAAGTGATGTAGTGCTACGCACAGTGATGTATTGATGTCTGCGACTCAAAGTGATGTGATGTGTTCCTTTACACGCGCGAAGCGCTCTTCACTTGGCGAAGCTGTCATCACGCACGTAGTGCGCATCACGTTCCGCGCGAGCGGAACACATCGTTCCAAAAACGAAAAAGCACTTCTTTCGAAGTGCTTTCGTTTTTGTGTTATACAGCCAATTTAGATGCCACGCTTCAAAACACGTTGATGCCGCGATCTTTTAAGATCAGCTTTGCCTGTTCAAGCTGCTCCGCCTTTGGAATCCAGTCTTTTCTCCCATTCTCCTCGCCGCCGAGAAAGACCGTCTTTGTGCCTCCGTAGGCGTGATACGGCAACAGCTCCACTCCCTCGCAGCTCGACAAGGACGAGGCTATCTCTGCAATACCGCGATAATGTCCTTCCTCCGTATTGATGCCGTTGATCAATATACATCTTAAGCGTATTCTTGCTCCGGTTGCATCTGCCATCGCGAGATTTTCAAGAATTTTCTTGTTTGAACCCCCCGTATATTTCTTATGCCGCTCATCATCAGTATCCTTTATGTCCCACAAAAACAGATCCACAAAAGGAATTGCCGCACACAAAACATCCGCATCTGCATATCCGCAGGTTTCAATCACGGTGTGAAAGCCTTTTTCTTTACAAGCTTTCAGCAAGGCAACAATGCGCTCCTTTTGCGCAAATGGCTCTCCTCCCGAAAGGGTTACACCACCGAAATCACCGTAAAAAGCCCGATCCTTTTCCACGACTGATAGGATCTCCTTGACCGTGTACGTGTTGCCGCAGATCTCTAACGCGCCCGTGGGGCAATTCTTTGCGCATTCGGCGCACAACGTGCATTTTGCGCGGTCAACGGTGTGTTGTTCTTTTATGATGTGAGCGTCCTGTGTACAAGAACTGATACAATTGCCGCACCCGATGCATTTGTTTTGATAGAAAAGAAGCTCCGCGCTGGTTTTTTGTGTTTCGGGATTGTGACACCACGCGCAATGTAAGGGACACCCTTTCAAAAAAACGGTTGTACGGATACCGGGGCCGTCGTGCATACAAAAACGTTGGATCTCGGTTACTCTTAATTTTATTTCAGTGTTCATTTTGTTCGATCACCATATCCTGCCACTCTTTATTCAGTGTTACAAATCGGGCGTTCCAACCCGAAACGCGAACCGAAAGAGTCTGATACTCCTCGGGGTGCTCCTGCGCCTCGCGAAGCAAAGCCGCATCCACTACGTCCGGCTGCATGAAGAATCCCCCAAGAGAAATAAATCCACGAATCAAAGCGATGAGTGCCTGCAGACCGTCCTCACCCTCAACGCTTGACGGCAAAAGCTTGATATCCAGCGCCGCGCCCGTGGCAAGCTTTGAAAGGTCGGCTTTGCAGTAGGAGCGGATGATTGCCGTTGCTCCTTTCTTGTCGGTATTTGGGGTAGGCGAAGCATTTGCCGCCAAGACCTCGCCTTGTTTTCTGCCGTGAGGTGAAGCCAACCTTTTTGGCGACCATTCAAGCTGACGCCCAAACGTACTGACTCCCGCGGGAAAACGATATCCGCATTTGCCGTTGAAGGAGACACAAATATCCGCAAAATCCGAGAGCAGACGTACCGCTATCTCGTCGACCTCATCGTTATCGTTTCCATAATAAACGTAGTGATTCAGCACGTATTGGCGGAGCGTTTCTTCACCCTCCCAGTTGTTTCGTAAAATTTTCAAAAGCTCCGCGAGTGTCACTTTTTTCTCATCGTAGACAAGCTTTTTGATCGCATACAGACTGTTCACCGTGTCGGAAAGACCGCCGATATGCGGTGAGTTTATGTTATAGATCGGACCGCCTTCAAGATAGGAGATCCCTTTTTCAATACAGCCCTCCTCAAGCAGAGATACTACCGTGCAAGGCGGCTGCTCAGCCCATTTCCAATCCTTTGTAGGAACACCAAAGCCGGCAAATTTTTTAAGTCTACTTTTGTAGATCTCTCTTACCTTTCGTTGGAGATCCTCTCTGTATTGAGTATACAAAGCCTCAAAATCGGAAAAATCAACCTCTTCATTATATTCCTTTAACGTATTTTTCTGCAGTATCTGTAAGGAATCAAACGGCGAATATATGAAGAAGGTCTTTCCGGGAATCTGCACCTCCCAGCATCCGTCGTTGGCGAATTTGCGTGCTTCCTTTTTCTCGTAGCCGTCTTTCATCAGAGCCTCGATGATCAGATCCTCGTTATATATCGCAAGGATTCCTCCGCCGTATCTCATAACCTCCGCGACTCTTCGCAAAAGCTTTTCGTCTGTGTTTTTGTTGATTCGAACGGTAGTTGGAAAATCACTGATGCCCAACTCCTCCAGAATATCAAGCACCAAATAGGTCACTTCATTCGTAACCTCGTTTTCATTTTCATCAATACCTGCGAGTATAATGTTTTGATAATGCTGTGCATCACCGCTTCCGATATACTGTCCATTTATCCACTCGCATCCCTTAATGAAGAAGTGTGCCAATATCTCTCGTGCCTCATCAAGCGTGAGAGTGCCGTTTTCGAGATCCTTCTTAAGATAATCACCAAGTAAATAGTCGATGCGTCCGATTCCCGGCCAGTTTCCGCAAAGTCGGATAAAGGCAAACGTGAACCAAAGGCTTTGTACCGCCTCATAAAAATCGCTGGCTGGCTCGAAGGGTACACGCTTCAGATTTTCATAATTTGCTTTGTATTCGGGAAGATCACACAAGGCATTCAGATATCGCCCATGCCACACCTCAAATGCCTCAATGCTATTCAGACAGCTTTTTGCAAAGGCTTCCTTTTCGGTCGAGCGGTATTTTTCATAAGCCTTCTCGGCTTTTATTTTTATCGCGTTAACGCCCTCCTTTAACACCGTCTCAAAATCAATGGTTAGGTGGCTGATACTTGAAAATAAAGCCGTTCCGTTATAGGTTGCGGGAACAGTATGCCTGATTGCCAATCCCAGCGTTGCCGCACCGCTGATCTTCTCTCCGTCACAAATGCGGATAGGGGCTTCCGTCGCAATTCGGTTAATTGCAATGTCGTATTTTTCTATCTGCGGAAGGGTGTCAAATTTTTGAATACAGTCAAGGCATACCGCATCCGTCTTTAGGGTGTCTTTCCCGTATTTGCGTCCCAGAGAATCATGGGCAAATCTTCTTGTGGCTTCGGACAACTTAATCGGACGCTTGTTCCCGTTTTGCGTATAAAATTCCATATCATCACCTCTCTCTATTATTATACAGAACAAAACTATTAAAATCAATTGACAATCCTGCAAATTATATGTATAATACTATTGAGGTGATGATTTTGGAAATAACAAATGCGCAGGTAAAATTCTTCAAAAAAGGCGGTTTTTATTCCGTGTCCAACGAAAATGTAAAACACGTGAAGGTTCTCCCGTATCTTTCCATTGTGCAATCGGTAGAAGGCAGTTACGATATCACCCTCGGAAACGGCGAGCAAAAACAAACTACAGACAGCGGATTTTTTATTGCTCCCGCCGGGGTGCAACAAACCATCGTGCACCACGTCAACAAAAAAAGCGGCAAGATGACCTGCCGCTGGGTCTTTATTGATATTGAGGTGAATAAAGCGTTTTCTTTGGATTCACTATATCAATTTCCTGTCGTTGTAAATGATGAACGTAAAAAAGAACTGAATATGCTATTTGACCGCATATTTGCAACAAACGATATATGGGAGAATTACAGCGATTGTTATAAGCTGTTGGGATATCTTATACAAATGGCAACACCGATAAAAAATGAACCGCATCAAGGAGTACAAAATGCGGTTGCATATATCACGGAGCATTACGCGGGACCAATATCGGTTACAACCTTGGCAAATATTTCGAATATGTCCGAATCTAATTTTTATGCTGTTTTCAAGAAGCATATAGGAGCTTCGCCGATCGCATATCTCAATCACTATAGATTGTCCGTCGCCGCAGACAAGCTGACCCAAACCGACAGGACGGTAAGCGAGATCAGCTATTCAGTGGGAATCAATGATCCATTATATTTCAGCAAGTTGTTTAAAAGAATATATGGTATGACTCCAAAGGGATATCGTTCCGTGTACCAAAGCAAGCTATAAAGTATCGATTATTTAAGTTCAAATCCCATCCACATGGTGTTTTTTGCATTTGGCATCTACAAAAATCACTACCTGAAAAATGGGTAGAAAAAAGCCCAGATGCCTCACGACCTTCCGAGCCGCCGCAGGCGGTCGGAGGTCAAGCCGACCGCCCGAAGGCGGTGAGGCTCAAATCCCACCCGACAAAGTCGGCAACCAAAAAGAGAAGGAACGCTATTGCGTTCCTTCTCTTTTTGGTTGCGGAGGTGGGATTTGAACCTCACGACCTCCGGGTTATGAGCCCGACGAGCTACCAAGCTGCTCTACTCCGCGATATGATATTTGTCACTGTACCGTAATGGTGCCGGTGACCGGGGTCGAACCGGTACGATACTTACGTATCACGGGATTTTAAGTCCCGGGCGTCTGCCTGTTCCGCCACACCGGCAAATTATTTCTTTTCGAAATTTCTTCGCTACCTCTTGGTTAGCATGAGTTATTATATCATACTTCTTTTTCCTTGTCAACCCATTTTTCGAAAATTCATAAAAAATTTAATAATCCCTTCTCATTCTTTTCCCTCTATTCGTTTTTATTATATGCTTTCATCTTCTTTTTTATTCCTTTTCTCTCCCTTTTTAAACGCAAGGCTATCGTTTTAGCAATAGCCTTGCTTTCCCTGTTATTTTTCCATGCGATTGCTCTCTTTTGCGATTTGCCGCAGAATCCGACAGAATTGCTCCACCTCATAAAGATGATTATACATTCCGAAGCTGACCCGCACCGCTCCCCACTGAGGTGTTCCCAAGGTTTTATGTCCCAACGCCGAACAATGATATCCGCTTCTCACGCATACCCCTTCGTCGTTAAGCATCCTTCCCGTTTGCTCCGAGGGAATTCCCTTCAAGTTGAACAAGAGTGTCGCTCCCTCATATTCCGGCATATATAACGTTATCCCTTTCATATTCCCCAATATTTCGCGCATTCTGCAATACAATCTTTTTTCATGTGCTGAGATTTCCTCTACGCCGAGCTTCCTTACCGCGCGAATTCCCTCACACAGTCCCGCGATTGACGGTGTTGGCAAGGTCCCCGACTCATATCTCTCGGGAGAAAAATCGGGCATGGCTCCCTCCAGAGAATGTACCCCATTTCCTCCTTCTGTCAGAGTATCCATTACAATATCCTTCCCTAATATTATCATACCGCAGCCTTGCGGTCCGTAAAGCCCTTTGTGTCCCGGCACACACAGCGCATCGATTCCCATTTCGTCCACCGAAATTCTTTCATGCCCTGCTGACTGCGCTCCATCAACCACAAACAGGATTCCGTGTCTATGGCAAAACTGTCCGATTTCGCGAATCGGAAGCACTGCGGAGCATATATTTGACACGTGTGTACACACCACCGCTTTTGTTTGGGGGCGGATCAACCTTGCGATTGACGCGCATATTCGGGTAGGATTTTTTCCCGCGTCGCCTGTCATGCTTCGAAAAATACTGTATTGAATTTTTCCTTCCTCCGCCATTTTATATATGGGGCGGTAAACCGCGTTATGCTCCAGATCTGAAATAATCACATGATCCCCTGCTTGGAGCATTCCTTTCAAAACCATATTAAGTGCATAGGTGGTATTTAATGTAAACACCACTCTTGTAGGGTCATTGACCTCAAAAAGCTCTGCCGCCTGTACGCGGCACTCAAATATTTTATCTGCCGCCGCCATGGAAAGCCTGTGGGAACCCCTTCCGGGATTCCCACCGTACTGCACCATGCATCGCAAAACCTCTTCATGAACAGTATGAGGCTTGGGAAAAGTGGTTGCGGCATTATCAAAATAAATCATTCCATGCTGTTCCATTGCTTTACCGGAATACGCGCGGCTTTCAGAACCGAGCGTACATTATTTTCCTGAAGGCATGAAAAACGAATACCATAGGAACACCCATGGCGCAAGGAGGATGATTCGGATTTTATTACAGTGGAAGGGATTGCGGCGGCTGCCAGAGCCTTTTGCGCTTTCATCGCGTAAGTGACCGACCCCAGCTCCGCGCTGCAGTCCCGATTATAAACCTTCATGATTCCACCTCCTTCATTGTCAGTATATGAAGGAGTATGTCGATTGGCGCATATTTTCATTATCTTATTTTTGTATTTCTATAAGCAATGGGGATGTCTCACCTGTTTGTGAGGCATCCCCATTTGGATTATAAGAAATCAGAGATTACTCAGCATCCTGTTTGTCTGCTTTCTTCTCTTTTTTCTCTTTCTTTGTGTCTTTTGCTTCGGGCTTTACATAATCGATCAGCTTTACGATCGCCATCTCAGCGCCATCGCCTCTGCGAGGACCAAGCTTGAAGATCTGTGTATATCCACCGTTACGCTCAGCATACATAGGAGCCAGCTCGTTGAATACCTTTGTTACAACGTCCTCCTTTGTGATATATGCCAATGCTGCGCGGCGGCTTGCAAGTGTATTCTTCTTGCCAAGCGTAATCATTTTCTCAGCCATTGAACGAACTTCTTTTGCTCTCGTAAGAGTTGTCTCGACCTGTCCGTTCTCCAGCAATAAGGTCACCATACCGCGAAGCATTGCGTTTCTATGCGCGGTAGGTCTGCCGAGTTTTCTTGTTCCGGGCATCTTCTTTCCCTCCTTTGCCGTATTTCTAACTTAACAATTACATTCTTACAGGATGTTCTGTGCCCGCTTAGTCTTCTTCTTTTCTAAGCTCTAAGCCAAGTGAATGCAATTTCTGAATAACTTCTTCCAGCGATTTCTTTCCGAGGTTACGGACCTTGATCATAAGTCGGATCGTAGCCATGTCGTTCTGTGAGCCAAGGAGTTGAAAGGCAGAGTTGTCTTCCTAAGACCGCTTGGCCTCCGACTTCTTAGTCTTCTTCTTTTCTAAGCTCTAAGCCAAGTGAATGCAATTTCTGAATAACTTCTTCCAGCGATTTCTTTCCGAGGTTACGGACCTTGATCAT
>JAZSPS010000030.1:0-46283 GCA_045537595.1 Eubacteriales bacterium | reverse complement strand
CACGGCAACCGCGTGACAGTCGGGGCGTGCGGCGAGAGTGGAAATGGCGATGCAGCCGCTTCCCGTGCAAAGGTCAATAAAACGAGCTCTTTCGGGCATTAGCTTAACGGCCAGCTCAACCAGCTTTTCGGTGTCCGCTCTGGGGATCAGGGTGTCCTCGGTGACACGGTAGGTCTCCTTACAGAAATCCCAGTAGCCGAGAATATATTGTAAAGGATAGTGGGAGCAACGCTTTTGAACAGCGGCTTCCAGCTCGGGATTGTCAAAATTCTCGTCTCGCCTTTGAAGCAGCTCGGCTTTGTTGATATTACAAAAACGGCAGATCAGCATAGCAGCCTCACCGCGGTCATTTTCAATTTCAGCATTTGCCAAAGCAATACAAATATCATTATAGGTCATGTGGAGCCTCCGAAAAACATGTAGCAGAACCGTGATCGGTATCAATACAATATTATAACAGATTTTAAAAAGAAAAGAAAGTAGTTTTTAAAAAATAAACGAAATAGAAAAATAAAATATGAAAAAATTTTTAAAAAATTAAGTTTCATATTGCTTTTTTTAAAAAATATGATATACTATTGTTAGAAAATCTTTAATTTATATAAAAGGAGGCTGTTATATGAATTTCTTCAAGAAAAAATCAACCAATTATGGTAAGATTATCGCTATTACTGTTGCTGCGGTTGCAGCTGCAAGCGCAATCGCGTTTGTCATTTACAAGCTGGTTAGAAAGTATACCGAGGAACTGGTTTACGACTGTGACGATCTTCTCGACGAGTGCGAGGATTGCGATGTTGTGATCGAGGATGCTGAGGAAGAGGTTGTAGAGGCAGAATAATCGCGATTCGACCTAACCTAAAGGGACTGCCGCAAATTTTCATTTGCGGCAGTCCCTTTAAAATTAAAAGCAAAAAAAGAATTTTGGCGATCCGATTTGGAGGAAGATCAATGAAGCTGTTGGACACAATCGCGGCGGTAAGTACCCCTTACGGTAAGGGAGGTGTTGCCTTGATTCGAATTTCGGGGGAGGATGCTGTCGCTATCGGCGATAAAATATTTCGGTCGGTGGGGGGAAGGGCACTGTCTCAAATCCCTCATGGAAAAATGACATATGGGGAAATCCGCATGCCGGATGGCACAGATATCGATGACGGAATGGCGGTATGCTTCCGTGCCCCACATTCATTTACGGGAGAGGATACGGTAGAGCTGACTTGTCATGGGGGAATCCTTGTGACTCAAAAGGTTCTTCAGGCGGTGCTGTGTGCCGGTGCCAGAGCGGCGGAGGCAGGGGAATTTACCCGTCGAGCGTACATTGGCGGAAAAATGAGGCTGAGCGAAGCGGAGGCGTTGGGGAATCTTCTGGAAGCGAAAAGTGACAGCCAGCTGCTGTTGGCGCGAAGCGGAATGAAGGGAGCTTTGGCGGACAGAACCGAGAAGATCTATGAGGACTTGCGCCATACGCTTACCTCGGTGTATGCGGCAATTGATTTTCCTGATGAGGACCTGAGCGAGATGAGCCGCGAGGAGATCTGTGAGGCAACAGATGAAGCACTGGCGCAGATTCTAAAATTGGCGGCAACCTACGGAACGGGAAGAGCGATCACGGAAGGGATCCCTACCGTAATATGCGGAAGAACCAATGCGGGAAAAAGCTCGGTGTATAATCGTATTTTAGGATATGATGCCGCAATTGTGACCGATGTTGAGGGAACTACAAGAGACGTGCTTCGTGAATCGGCGGTTTTGGGAAAGACCTTGCTGATGCTTTGCGATACGGCAGGACTGAGAAAAACGGACGATCGGGTAGAGACCATCGGAATTGAGCGAACACGGGAAGAGATGGAGCGCGCGGGATTGATTTTAGCTGTGTTTGATACCTCCCGTCCCTTAACGGAGGAGGATCATAGCTTAATAGAGGAGTTAACATCTACGAGAATCCCTGCCATTGCGCTGCTGAACAAAGCGGATTGTGCAGAGCGGACAGACACGGCGGTTATTGAGGAACGGTTTGAGAGAACGGTAAGAATATCCGCGGCTACAGGCGAAGGCTTTGAATTCCTTGGGCAAATGATCGATGCTCTGTTTATCGATGGAACTCTGGATGTCAGACAGGACGCGGTAGTAACGGGAGCAAGGCAGTACGCGGCGCTGTCCGCTGCGGCGGAGGCACTGGAATCCGCTCTGAACGACCTGCGTGAGGGAATTCCCTTGGATCTGTGCTGCGTCGCCATGGAACAGGCAATGTCCTCTCTGGGAGAGGTGGACGGACGTGAGATCGGGGAGGAGATCGTATCCGAGATCTTTTCACGTTTTTGCGTGGGAAAATAAAACCGTTACGTAAAAAAGCAGATGCTTCGTAATAAAAAATAAAAACCGTAGGGAAAATGAAAATCACCCTACGGTTTTTGATATGCTTCAAAACAAATACATGGAAGAACAGTATGCTCCGCCTTATCGTTCGGTTTTCTTCATAAAATCATCAACCAAAGCATCTCGGAGCTTATTTAAGAGCTCAGGCGATTTTCCGCCTACCGGCTTTCCGTCAATTTCGCATACGGGTCGGCAAAGCGTGCCCGAGGAGGTAACAATGACCTCTGAGGCTGCCATCATTTCCTCGACAGTAAAAGGCTCCTCCAAAACAGGAATATCAAATTGATGGCAGAATTGGATCAAATGTCCTCTGGCAACTCCCGCAAGGATCATGCGATCGGCGGGAGCGGTCTTCAGAGAGCCGTTCGGACAGAGAATGGAAATGTTTGAGTGAGCGCATTCGGTCACTCGGCTTCCTCGGTGAAAGACCGCTTCATCCACCCCCGCGGCGGCAGCCTTTTGTGAGGCAAGGACTGTGGGGATGAGATTCAGGGTTTTCATATTGCAGTGGTAGAATCGGGTGTCCTCTAAGGTAATCACCTTCATCGGTGTATAGGTGTCACGCAATTTCATAGGACGTAAGGTCACCCAAATATTGGCGGTAAGCTCGCTCATAGGCGCGTGGCTTCTCATTTCGGTTCCACGGGAGACCTGCCAGTAGACCAGCTGCTCATGGGAATCGACTTTTTTGATCAAAGAGCGGAGTAATTGAGAAAATTCCTCCTTAGATAGATCGATTCGGATCCCCAGCTCCTCCGCGCTGGCGTAGAGGCGGTCCATATGCTCGTCAATGGCATAGGGAATGTGATTTCTGGTATATGTTACTTCAAAAATTCCGTCGCCAAAATAACACGCGCGGTCATTCATGGGAACGGTCATATTTTCGATCAGGTCATATTTTCCATTGTAATAGCCAAGATTCTCCATGACTGTCAAATAAAATTCCTTTCCGATATTTTCTGATTCTATCATATCTGTCAAAATAAAAACAAAATCCAATGCAAAAGGATCTGTACATATATATGCGGGATTTCAAAAGACTATTCCCCTCAGATATCCTTGGGAAGAGCGGTAGTGCAATTCTTTTCGGTTTTGAGGATCAAGCGAAGTCGGACAGTTCTTACGCCGGGGATCGCCTTGATTTCGGTATGCAAACGGCTCAAGCTCTCTACATCGGGGGTTTGGGCAAGCAAGAGATAATCAAATTCAGCCGAGAGGTAATCGCACCGAAGAATCGATTCCATCGCATGGATCTGAGCGCAAAAAATATCACTGTAATCGGAGCCGTTTAAGCTGACCTCCAAATAAGCGCGGGTCTCCTCGCCGATCAGAACCTCATCTAAAAGAAGGGTATATTGCTTGATGATGCCACATTCCTCTAAGCGACGGATCCGTTCGGTAACAGCCGAAACAGAGAGATTGATACAGGAGGAGATTGCCGAGGCAGTCATACGTGAATTTTCTCTGAGGCAGTCTAAGATTTTAATATCGATAATATCCATAAAGGGTCTCCTCTGTGTGGATTTCGGCGAAAAAAGGGAATGAAAACTACAAGGGTATTATAGCATATTGCTCATCTGTTGTCAAGAAGAAGGGAGAAAAGAAGGAGGACGTACAACAAAATCCTTGTTGACTTTTCGGGAAGAACATGATACAATAAAGTAAATTTGTATTTGTATATTTATATAAGTAAGGAAAGGAGCTTGCGATGCGCTTTTGGAATAAGACGACATTGCGGGAAAAAATTTCCGAATCACTGTCCTCTGTTCTTCCGGTGACGGGAATTGTTTTACTGTTGTTGATCACCTTTTTCCCCGTTACCCCCGATGTATTTTTGGCATTTGTGTTGGGCGCCATTCTTTTGATCGTGGGGATGGGTCTCTTTAATTTGGGAACTGAGTCGGCATTGACACCTATGGGTGAATATGTAGGCTCCAAGGTCACTGCCTCCAAACGCCTGTGGGTGGTCATATTGGTTTCCTTTTTTGTGGGGGTAATGATTACAGTATCGGAGCCGGATTTGCAGGTGCTCGCCAATCAGCTCTCCACCATCCCCAACCTGACCTTGATTCTGGCGGTTGGCTTGGGAGTTGGCGTTATGCTGGTGATCGCCATGCTCCGTGTTTTGCTCCGAATTCGTTTGAAATATTTGCTGTTGGGCTGTTATACCTTGGTATTTATTCTTGCCTTTTTCATCCCCAAGAACTTCTTGGCGGTAGCCTTCGATTCGGGGGGAGTAACAACAGGACCAATGACGGTGCCCTTTATTATGGCACTGGGAATCGGTGTGGCGGCGATTTCCTCAGAGGATCGCTCAGGAGACGATAGCTTTGGTCTGGTGGCACTTGGGTCAGTGGGTCCCATCCTATCGGTTATGCTCCTGGGACTGCTTTATGACACAGACGCCCAGGCGGTGACCGATTATACCATGCCTGCTTTGGAAAATTCTCGGGATGTTTTTGCCTTGTTTATCAAAAGCTTTCCTCATTATATGAAGGAAATGGCAATCGCGCTGGGACCTATCGTGGTGTTCTTCCTTATATTCCGCGCGATCAGCGGCGGTCTGAAAACAGACGGACTTGGAAAGACCATGATCGGTGTGGCATATACCTATGTGGGGCTGGTGCTTTTCCTTACAGGAGTAAATGTGGGCTTTATGCCGGTAGGAAACTATCTTGGCGTGCAACTTGCGGAATTGTCGATTTCTTGGATCATTGTTCCGCTGGGCATGGTGATCGGATATTTTATTGTTTCCGCCGAGCCTGCGGTTCATGTGCTGACACGGCAGGTAGAGGAGGTTACGGCAGGCACCATATCGGGAAAGCTCTTGGGGCGCGCGTTGTCCATCGGCGTGGCGATCTCTGTTGGAATTGCGATGATCCGTGTTTTGACGGGAATCTCCATTTTGTGGATCATTGTTCCGGGCTATGCGGTCGCGCTTGGCTTAAGCTTTTTTGTTCCCGATATATTTACGGCAATCGCGTTTGACTCAGGCGGAGTGGCATCCGGACCGATGACAGCCACCTTTTTGCTCCCCTTTGCTGTGGGAGCATCGGTAGCGGTTGGAGGAAACGTGGTTACCGACGCGTTTGGTGTGATTACCATGGTGGCAATGACCCCCTTGATTACGATTCAAATTTTGGGATTGATCTATAAGCTCCGTACAGCAAAGCAACAAGACAAGGAAGTGCGGAAAGAGATTGCGGAGGAACCGATTGTGGATATTTCCGCTTCTGATACAGACAGTTCCGAGGATATTATTGAGCTGTGACGGAGGTAAAAAATGAAAGATCTGTATTGGTTAATTACGATTATACAGCGATCCGATGCGTTAGAATATGAGGAGTTTTATCTTCGAAACGACGTAAAGGTGATTTACAGTACCCTGTGTAACGGAACAGCGCACGCGAAAACGCTGAATCTTTTAGGGATAGAAAAGACAGAAAAGAATATGCTGTTTTCCGTGGTATCGGGAAATAGCTTAAAAAAATTGAAACATGATTTGGCAGTGGAAATGAAGATCGATCTCCCAAACCGTGGCGTAGCAATGGCAGTTCCGCTATCCGGTGTGGGCGGAATGAGAACGATGAGGTATTTTACAGACGGTCAGGAGGAAGATCTGTCGGAAACGGAGGAAAGAAAAATGCAATCCGAGTATGAATTGATTGTCGCGGTCTATGAGAAGGGGTATACTGATTTGGTCATGAATGCTGCCAGAGAGGCAGGCGCCGGGGGAGGAACAACAATCCGCGCCAAGGGAACCGCGGCGGGCGCTGAAAAATTTTTCGGAATTTCCATTGCCGAGGAAAAAGAGATCGTGTTTATCGTGGCGCATATGGAAAAGAAGAAGGATATTATGAAAGCCATCATGCAGAACGCGGGTATAGAAACACGGGCGCATGCTTTGGTATTTTCCTTGCCCGTTTCTGAAACAGCAGGCTTCCGATTCGCCGATATGGTGGATAAGGATCGTGAGTGAGCTGTCCAAAGCTCAAAGAATAGACTTAATTTATAAAAGCGCGAATGACATTTTCACATCATTCGCGCTTTTCGTTTTGTTTGCGAATTAAGTCAAATCCGCGATATCATAGATCAAACGCTCGGTTTTGTCCCAGCCAATGCAAGGATCGGTAATGGACTTTCCGTAAACGTGCTCTCCGATCTTTTGGCTTCCGTCCTCCAAGTAGCTCTCGATCATAAAGCCCTTCATATAGCTCTTGATTTCCGCGGAATGTCGGCAGGCATGCAGAACCTCCTTGCAGATACGGGGCTGTTCGGCGTATTTCTTGCCGGAGTTGGCATGATTGGCATCTACGATAAGAGCCATGTTGGCAAGATTGCGGGCGGAGTAATCCTTATACAAGGAGATCAGATCCTCATAATGGTAGTTGGGATGGGACTCTCCGTGCTGATTTACATAACCGCGGAGGATGGCGTGAGCTAAGGGGTTTCCGGAGGAAACACATTCCCAGCCGCGGTAAAGAAAGGTGTGAGAGTGCTGAGCGGCGGTAATGGAATTCAGCATAACCGAAATATCTCCGCCGGTGGGGTTTTTCATGCCAACAGGAATGTCAATACCGCTGGCGGTCAAACGGTGCTGCTGATTTTCTACCGAACGGGCGCCAATGGCAACGTAGGAGAGAAGATCGGACAGATAGCGGTAGTTTTCGGGATAAAGCATTTCATCGGCGCAAAACAGACCGGTCTCCTCAATGGCGCGGGTATGAATACGGCGGATGGCAATAATACCCTCCAGCATGTCCTCGGCGGCATCGGGATTTGGCTGGTGAACCATACCCTTGTAGCCGTCACCTGTGGTGCGGGGCTTATTGGTGTAAATACGGGGAATGATCAGAAGCTTATCAGCGACCTTTTCCTGAACGACGGCAAGTCTGGAGATATAGTCAAGAACAGCGTCCTCACGGTCGGCGGAGCAGGGACCGATAATCAAAACCAAACGATTGTCCTTTCCCGTAAAAATATTGGCGATCTCCTGATCGCGAAGCCGCTTTTTTTCAGCATATTCTTCCTTCAGTGGGTATTGTGCTTTCACATCCATGGGAATGGGAAGCTTGCGGATAAATTTGAGATTGTTTTGCATGACACGATCCTTCCTGTTTTATTTAAATTTTTATACAAATTAAAAATCAAGTCAAAATAAATAATATATAATTATACATGATAAATTTCATTTTGTCGACAATTTTTTGAATATTTTTTAAGATTTTTTAAGAAATTATTGCTGACCAGGCGTAACATTTAAAAATTATGCTTTAAATTCATTGACGAAATCCAAAAAATTTGATATCATATTATTAATGACAATGAATGGAAAATTATAGAAGAGAAGATACGGGAGGGAATATGGAAATAAAAAAATTTGAGGAGATCTCACCGCTGGAGCTTGAAAACGCCATAAAAATGATTGGAAAGGATTGGATGCTGATTACAACACAGGATGCGGAAAACGGCGCGGTGAACGCTATGACAGCAAGCTGGGGATGTATGGGTGTCCTGTGGAATAAAAATATCTGTGCGTGCTTTATTCGGCCGCAGCGGTATACCTTCGGATTGGCAGAACGGGAGGAGCGCCTCTCTCTGGCTTTTTTGGGTGAGGCTTATCGGAATGCCTTGCGGATCTGCGGAAGCAAAAGCGGTCGAGATTGTGATAAATTGAAGGAAGCGGGCTTGACGGCAGAATTCGTGAGCGGAGTTCCCGTGATTCAAGAATCGGAGATCGTTCTGATTTGCCGCAAGCTTTATGCGGACGATCTGAAAAAGGACTGCTTTTTGGATGAGAGCCTTCTCTCTAACTATGAAAGCAACGATTTTCACCGAATGTATGTTTGCGAAATTGAGAGAGCGTACAGAAGAATAAAATAACAGCCCCCCAAAGGATCGATCATAACGAAAAAACAGGAAAAAGCCAAATAGGGCAGAACGGAGTAGTAGAAATGAGTTTGCGTGAAGAAATTGAGATCTTATGTCATAACGCCAAGGCAGCATCCGCAAAGCTGGCGCTGGCGGATACACAAGAAAAAAACAGAGTACTTATAAAAATTTCCGAGCTTTTGGATGATTATACAGAGCTGCTGATGGAGGCGAATCAAAAGGACCTTGAGGCGGCGGATGCCAACGGAGTGCCGAAAACCATGTTAGATCGGCTCACTCTTACTCCCGACCGAATTCGGGGGATTTGCGATTCTCTTCGGGCGTTGACCGAGCTGGAGGATCCCATTGGAAAGGGAAATATCTGGAGCCGCCCGTCAGGGCTGGAAATCTCACGGATTCGTGTTCCCTTGGGCGTTGTGGCTATCATTTACGAGGCGCGCCCGAATGTAACGGTAGATTCGGCGGCGCTGTGTATTAAAACGGGAAATGCGGTCATTCTCCGAGGCGGAAAAGAGGCGATCCATACCAATACGGCAATTGTGGAGGTGATTAAGGAAGCCTTGGCGGTCTGTGATTTTGATCCGCATGGTGTGGAGCTGGTAGCCTCCACTGAACGGGAAAGCGCTCAGATCTTGATGACCATGAGGGGCTATGTTGATGTTTTGATTCCTCGGGGAGGAAAGGGCTTGATTCAAAGCGTGGTGGAAAATGCCACAGTCCCTGTAATTGAAACGGGAGCGGGCAATTGCCACCTGTTTGTGGACGAATCGGCAGATATGGATATGGCGGTAAAGATCGCCGTTAACGCGAAATGCTCCCGCCCCTCGGTGTGCAACGCGGTGGAAACCATACTGGTTCACGCAAGCATTGCGGCACAATTTTTGCCGCTTCTTCAATCAGAGCTGCAAAAATATTCCGTGGAGATCCGTGGATGCGCGAAAACCCGCGTGCTGATTCCTACGGCGAAGGAAGCGGAGGATGAAGATTATTATACGGAGTATAATGACTATATTGTCGCTATTAAAGTAGTGGATACGGTGTCGGACGCGATTTCACATATCAATAAATATAGTACAGGACACAGCGAGGCAATTGTTACCGAAACGGAGGAGAACGCGGATCGCTTTCTGCGTGAGGTTAATTCAGCGGCGGTATATGTCAATGCCTCCACACGGTTTACGGACGGAGGAGAATTCGGCTTCGGTGCGGAGATCGGAATTTCCACGCAAAAGCTTCATGTTCGGGGACCCATGGGCTTGGCAGCGCTAACCACCGAAAAGTATTTGGTTCGGGGAAATGGGGCTGTACGATGAGCCGATCTGTATCCGAGACAGTAAGATGGATGATCGCGTCCGATCTCCATGGAGATTATGAGTGTACCGCGCGTCTGTTGGAGTGCTATCACAAGCTGGGCGCTCAACGGCTGATCCTGTTGGGGGATCTGTTATACCATGGACCAAGAAACGATCTACCGAAGGGGTACGCGCCCAAAAAGGTCATCGAGCTGTTAAACAGCGTTAAGGATGAGTTGCTTTGTGTTCGTGGAAATTGCGATACAGAGGTGGATCAGATGGTCTTGGATTTTCCGATCCTTGCCGATTATGCCTACCTTTCCGCAGATGGATTGACAGTTTTTGCCACCCATGGGCATCGGTATCATACCGAAAATGTACCGCCTCTGAGACAAGGGGAAATTTTGTTGCATGGGCATACCCATGTTCCCAGCGTCATTCCTTTCGGAAGGGAAAATGTGTATTTGAACCCCGGTTCGGTGTCTTTGCCAAAGGAAAATTCGCCAAAAAGCTATTTGGTGTATGAAAACCGAGTTTTTTCCTTTCGGGAGCTGTGGGGCGGAGAATATCGGTCATGGCAATGGGAGCCGTAAGAGCCTCTAAAACCATATTAAATTTAAAAACCGCTTTTGCCATCAACGTTAGCAAAAGCGGTTTTTGTCATTCCTTTTTTATTTAATTTGCGTACCCACAGGTACCGAATCGTCTACAAAAATGACCTTGCAGCCGCAAGCATTGTTGGTGCCTGCCAAAAGCATGCCCTGAGAATTGATATTGCAAATTCGGTTGGGCTTGAGATTCGCCACAACAATGATCTTTTTGCCTACCAGTTGCTCGGGGGTGTACTCCTCCTTAATAGAGGACATAATAATACGCTCGCCGATTCCGTCGTCCAGTGTCAGCTTCAGGCAGGAGTGGGATTTTCTCACGCCCTCTGCCTTCAAAATTTTGCATACACGCAGATCGATCGCCATAAAGTCGTCGATCGTGATCTGTTCTTTTACCGGCTCTACGGGGTCTGGCTCACGAACCTCCTCGGCGGCTTCCGTTTTCTCGGGACAGCAAGTCGCCTCGGGCTGATCCGCCTTGATCTCCTCCTCGGTCTGCGCATAGGAGAAGTCCAAAAGTCCCACATACTTTTCCGCTTCAATGGCGTAGAGGAACAGATAGAGACGGGGTCCCTTTTCCTTGTCGATCAAAAGCTTGTAGACCGTGCGGAAGAATGCGCCTTGAATTCCCTTAAGCTCCTTGTCGGTCATATCGGTGCCGTAAATTTTTTTGGGGATGGCATAAAGCTCGGAATTTAATTCGTCAAGCGTGTAGCCGCCCTTGGCGATATAAGCGTGGAGAAGCTCAATGGCTTTCTTTTCATTCTCGTCAAGCGAATTGTAGACCTCCCAGTTGCGGGTCACGCGCAAGCGGTTGACCTGATCGGGCGCACACTGCTCCAGCCAGAATTTTGCCCGTGCCAAACGGTCCGCGAAATCCGCCTCCTTGTAGGGGGTACCGATCTTTTCAAATACAGTCTCCAGCATGGGGATGTTGAAGTTTACCACCGAGCCCAGCTGAACCAAAAGTGACATAGGGACCGTAGCGAGCTCACGCCCCTCGATCTGACAGCTGTACATGATATCCTGAGTCAGCTCGTTGGCTTTTCCCTCGCGGCAATCGTTCAGCATCTTGTCAAACTCAAAATACTGACGGAGGATACCGTCGTCAAAGCAAATATCAAAAGCCTTGGTGGGGTCGGTCTTGGCATAAAGCCAAAGGAGAACCTCGGGCTGATAGAGCCGAAGGAGAGTGTCAGGGGTAAGATTTAGACCGGAGGAGCTGGACATCTTGCCGGTCATTCCCTTAATGCCGATAAACTCATAGCCTTGATAAATGGGAGCCTCATGGTTGAAAATCCGCTTGGCGATCAGCTTGGAGTTGTTGTAGGAGCCGGTGGGAGCGGAATGATCCTTTCCGCCGGGCTCAAAGTCAACCTGCTCATATCTCCAACGCATTGCCCAGTCAACCTTCCAACCCAATTTGCAGTTGTGATTTTCGAGGAAGTTAAAATGTCCGCTGTGACCGCATCGACAGGTAAAATCCGCCTCAGTGCAGTCCTCGGAGATCGCGGTAACCGTGGTAAAGTCGGTGTGACACTCGGGACAGAAAATGCTGACAGGACAGTAAGCCGCCTTTTCGGCATCATGCTCTGCCTGTAACTCCTCTTTGGATTTGCCGGGATCCTTTGTTTTAAAGGAATCGAGGATCTCAAAGATCTCATCTCTTTTTTGAAGGGACTCAATAATATCCTTGGTGTATTTTCCCGAGCGGTACATATCTGCCTGATAACGGCAGTCCAGCTCAATTCCGAAGGGCTGGATTCCGTTTAAAAATTCCTCCTCAAAATGCTTGGCGTAATTTTCATGGCAGCCCCAGGGATCGGGAATATCCACATAGGGACAGCCGATGTATTTGTCGTAGCTGCTGCCCACAACAGCCTGAACATTGGCGGGGATTTTTCGGCAACGGTCATATTCATCCCAAGAGATGATCAGCTTTGCTTTCTTGCCTTTTTTCTTTAACGCCTTGACTACAAAAAGAGGGGTAGCCAAATCACGGAAATTTCCGATATGGACCGAGCCGGAGGGACTAATGCCCGCGGCGCATACATATTCTTGCTTTTGCGGATTGCGCTCGATAATTCTTTGCGCAATTTCATCTGACCAATGCATAGTAATTACTCCTTAGAAAAAAATCAAATAAACATTCATTATATTTTATCATAGAAAACAAAGAATGTCAATATTTACAGAAACAATTCCAAAAGAAAGACGGTAACGCAAGAGATAACAGCCACCTGAAAAAGGCTTCTTCCAAACCAAGCCAGCAAAATGGCGGCAATCAAAGCAACGGCGGCGGAAATGGGGGATTGGGTAGCGCCGAGAATGGCGGGAAAGGTCATGACGGCAAGGGTGACATAGGGGACATAATACAGAAAAGAACGAATGGTTTTGTTTTTGATCTCCTTACGGATCAGCGTGAGGGGGAGAACACGGATCAGATAAGTAACGCCTGCCATGCAGGCGATATAAATATAAGAATTCATGCGGTCCGTTCCTCCTTGCTTGCGATCTTATCGCCGTGAGAGGAGATGTCGTCCTTAATGGGAAAGAAGATGGCGGCGGCTAACGAGATCAAAACGGTTAGAATAATGATGCGGATTCCGTCAGAAAGCTCGGAGATTACGGGAAGATACTCAAAAGCAAGGCTGGCGGCAAAGCTGACCGCCACCAGAACAGCGACGACGCGGTTCTTTTTTGCCTCGGGAATGAATACCGAAATAAACATGCCGTATAGGCCCACACTAAGCGCGCTGAGAAGGCGAAGGGGAAGAATATCTCCCAATACCGCGCCCACAAAGGTACCGCTTGTCCAGCCGACGGTGGCGACACAGAAGGCGCCGTATGTAAAGCAGGGATCCAGCGGAACAGGAAGGGAAATAGAGA
The DNA here is from genome assembly GCA_045537595.1 of Eubacteriales bacterium. GTDB lineage: Bacteria > Bacillota > Clostridia > Oscillospirales > CAG-272 > HGM12713. The sequence continues at coordinate 33,229 of JAZSPS010000030.1, read as the reverse complement.
CGCCAAAGATCTCATCGGTAACGGTAAAGCCCAAAAGCAGTCTTTGGAGCGTGCTTACACCGGATTTCAGCTTTTGGCTGAGAGCGGCGGACATAAGAAGATAGCGGGCATTGGCAACCGCCTCCATAAGGATGACCTCAATATAAGAGGCACCCGCGGCAATCAGCGCGAAGCCGGCGTATTCGCCTGCCGAGGCGTTGATCAAAAGACTGGTCAGCGCCGCTTGCAAGGAGGTGATCCCCGCTTTTTTTGCGGTAATGCCCAACGCGATGGATACGGCAAAATATCCAAGGGAAATGGGAATCCCCGCTTTCATACCTTTTAAAAACCATTTTTTACGATTCACGGTAACAGTTCCTTTTTAGTGACGGTTTTTTATTTTGTGTCAAAAAAACTCAATTTTTTTCAAGAAATCCTATAAAACACCTTTCAGTATACCACAATACGCCGATTTTGTAAAGAGATAAAATAAAAAGAGAGTGAAAAGAGAGTGAAAGAGATTGAAAACAGGAAAAAAGAAAAGATGAAAAGAAGAAAAGAGACCGCAATCGACAAGAGCGGTTCACATGTCCGAGAGACACCCTTATAGAATAGATTTTTCCTCTGTCATTATGCTATCTGCCATCAATGATATAAATCCGTAAAATACAGTCCTCCATGCTCTCGGCAAAAGGTCTCTATTTTTATATCTCCGCCAAAGCCCACAAAGGGAACCTCCGCGGAAGCGGCAAAAATCAATCCATGCAGCCGCATAGCGCAAACGATACAGCTGTGTGACATGAGCCCCACAATATCCGAGGGGGATAGACCGCAGGCAAAAACTCCCCCAAGCTCTTGGCAGACCCGACGTGAAATTTTCTCATCCTCACGAGGCAGCATGGGAATAAAGACAAGCTTGATCCCCTCGGCTTTAAGCATGGCAAGCCATGCCGCCATAATTTTTTGATAGCCCCTTCCCGCGTTTCCGCGCAAAATTGCCACAGCAAACCTCACTGTGTGTCCGTTTTCCTCGGAAATCAGTCCGTATCGCCGTAATAAAAAAGTGCTCCGTGAGCGTTCCGACGGAGGCGTGGGAAAGGCAAGATCATTCTCAAAATAAACATAGGGGTGCTTTTCCTTGGGAAGCAGCTCCATTGCTAAGGACAGGGAAGAATGATCCCGCAGCCCGATCCTGTCACATCCCAAAAGAGCCGAAATCATTTTGCGTCTTCCGGAAAAGGAATGGGGCGGACATAAACCGTTTCCCCAAAGCTCACAGGAGACACCGCGCTTTTGCGCGTACAATAACAGGGAGGTGTAATAAAATAAGGAGCGAACACTGGTGGCGTCCTGTAAAAGGGTTCCTCCGCCAAAGACCAAACGCTTTGCCCCACGTAGCTCCTTTCGTAACGCAAAGAAGGAGAAGCGCGAGATACAGCGGACACCAAAAATTTCCTCATCCTTTTTCCCCCCTCGGGTTAAGGCTGAAACGGTCTGATGGGGATATTGCCTTCGGCAGCGCTCGATTGACGCGTGAAGAAGAGCGTCATCTCCGCAGTTTCCATAACCGTAGTAGCCGCATAAAACAGTATCGCCTCTGTCGGAGGGGCATGTCCGTAGAGCGTCTTGATAAAGCGCAACGGTAGACAGCACGGTTTTTTCAATGCTGTGGTTGTCACAAACATAACGGCGAAGACGTTCGCCTAAGGCTTGGCGATCCTCGTTTGACAAAGATAATAACCGCTCTATGGCGCTGTATAGGTTTTCCTCGCGGATCGCAACAGAGCTTCTGCAACAGAAGTTGGAAAGGGCGGCAAGGGGTAAGATCGCCTCATCCGCTAAGCCTAAAAAGCCCTCATCTCCCGCGAGAATCACAGGAACTCCGCACGCCATTGCCTCTAACGCCGCTCTGGAAACCCCGATCAAGCCATCGGCACAGCGAAGTAAGGAAAGAGGATCGGATAAATAGCCGCTCATGAAAATAAAAGCTTCTCCCATCTCATGGTTGATGTTCTCCGCCATCAATGATAGCTCTCCAAAGGCATTTCCTCCTCCCCCGATGGTGATTTTTAAGCCGGAGCAGACCTTCTTTAAACGGGGAGCCAGCTTCAAAAGAAAAAAAGCGCCGCGGGAGCAGTCGTGATCCAAGCGGCTGAGAAAAACCAAATGAAAGCAGCCGCCTGACGGTATATTTAAGGAATATAAGGGGGGGTTGGAAAGTGCGGTTTGACAAGGAGAAAAAATGCGGCAGTCAATTCCATTGGGAATGACACGGATGTGCTGAGAAAACAGTCCGTATTCGTCACAAAGATATTGCTTCAGATCCTCACTTACCGCGATGGATCGGATTCCCCATTTGGAAAGACGACGAAAAAAGATGCCGGTTTTAAAATGGGCGTGGACTGTGGTAATAAAGGGAAGCCTGCTTTTTTTCGCCAGACGGTGGGCTAAATAGGCGGGGAGTCTGGCGTGGGCATGGATCACGTCATAGCTGCTTTGGGTAAGATGCTTTTTTAAGTCTAGATAAGCCTTGAAAAGGGAAAAGGGATTGCGGCTGTTTAAGGGAAGAGAAAGATGGATCACCTCCGAATTTAGCTTCTGTACCATCTCTCCGCCTGAGGATATAAGCGTTACCCGATGACCAAGATGTACCAGCTGATTGGCAAGGGCGAGAATGTGCGTTTCGGCACCCCCCCTGTGAAAGGATGAGGTTAAAAGTAAGATCCTCATCTCGATCCTCCTTTCAAAAATTCTATTTCCGATTTAAGATAGAAACGCAAAGGATGAAATATCCAGAATAAGACTTCCATAACAGATTCTCCTCGGTATTCCCGTGCTTGGCTCCAAGTAAAGCTCATAGACTTGTGTCTTTTGCTCATTTTCTTCCTTTTCGTCCTCTCCCTCATTCGACTCGCGCTTCGGCTCGCTTTTGATTTCAGCATATAATACTTTTTCTCCATTCAGGGTGGTATCGCAAAGAACCTCCAAGATACCCGTCGGAAGAAGAAGCTCGGCATGACTCAAAAGAGGGGAGAGGATCGAGGCATCCGCGGAAAGTCCGTTGCAATCAACCCGCAGCCCCTCCTCCGTGCGTGTAAGAAGGATTCCGTTGAGCGAGTCGGGAGAGGAAAAGCATAAGGAAAAATTCCGCGGGGCGGAAGGGCTTTCCGTGGGAGGCTCCACTTGAATTTGCGCTCGGGCGGTAAGACCTTGGGATTGCCATGAAAGCTCCGCTGAAAAACCAAATTCGCGGTAATCCATGGCATTTCTCGGCATTACGCAGGACGTACATACGGTACACAAAACGGCAAAAACCAAAAATAAAAGAAGATACGATCTTATTCTTTCCATAAATTCCTCCTCACATGCTAAAAAAGAAAATTTTAAGTGAGAATAACACTATCATAAAAATATATGAAAAATATTGTCCTGAAATACCGAAAAAGCTATTGCGAAAAGACAAATATTGTGCTAAAATAAAAAAGACCGCCCAAAGGGACAGAGATCCTTTTCGGGAGATCGATGGAAATTTTCCGAAGGAGAAAAACACGGATCGCTATGAAAACCTTCTATGAAAACCGTAACGAGGATTTTTATTGCAGAGATACACGGCACACAAAAGCAACCATAGGATGTTCCTCCCATCTTCATTATCATATAGAGCTGGCTTTGGTTTTTAACGGTCACACCCGCATTACGGTGGACAGTCAGCCCTATGAGGTTCGGGGCGGAGATCTTGTGGTGGTATTCCCCAACCAGATTCACAGCTTTGAGACGGTGGAACGGGAAAAGTATATTTTGATGATCGTTAACCCCGATATCATGCCCGAATTTATGGGGCAGCTTACCGCGTGCTTGCCCAATTGTAACGTGGTGAAGGATGCTATGTCAGACGGGGAACTGAAAACATTGGCATATAAGATATCGGATACCTATTACGGAGATGAGTCCTTTAAGGATATTATATTACGGGGATATTTTTTGGCATTTTTCGGAAAGCTGCTGGGAAAACTTGAAATGCGGGATGTGCAGTCCCGAGATTACCATGTTTTGGGGATGATATTGAACTATTGTATCAACCATTCCGAAAAGCCCCTGTCTCTGAATGTGCTGGAAAGGGAGCTGCATATCAGCAAATATTATATTTCTCATATCATGAGCAATAAGCTCCATATCGGCTTTAATGATTATATCAATTCACTTCGGGTATCCAACGCGTGTAAGAAGCTGGAAAAAACCGATCATACCATTACCGAGATCAGCGAGATCGTAGGCTTTAATACTCTGCGGACCTTTAATCGCGCTTTTTTGAAGCAGATGGGCATGACACCCAGTGAATATCGGCTAAAGAAGAAGCAGGAGCTCGCTCTGCGGCAGACGGCGATAAGAAAGACTTAAATAAAAAGGCATGCTCGAAACCACTGCGGAAATCATAGAAGAAAAGAAATAACGGAAATATAAAAATAACGGGGGAGCGTGCCATTATATGAGGACGCTCCCCCGTTATTTGATCTTTATGAATGGCAAAGGGTTATTTTCTCCTGATATCAGGCTCCTCCAGCATGGCTTTGACACTGCGTACATATTCTGTGGGGGCCATTTGTGAGGCATCCTTGAATACCTTGGAAAAATGGTGGATCGAGCAAAATCCGCATTGCGCGGCAATGTCGGTGCAGGATAGCTTTCCCTCTAAGAGAAGGGCCTTTGCAAGCTCGATCCTCAGCTTTGTCAGGTATTCCATAGTGCCGCAGCCGCAATTTCTTCGGAAAAGCTTTTTCAGTGTGGTGGGACTGATGGAAAAATGCTCCGCGATCTGTCCAAAGGTCAGCTTTTCGGATAAATGCTCCTTCATGTAACGAATGATCTCGTTTAATAACTGCGAGGAACGAGTGGAAAGCGGAAATTCGGGCGCCTGAGCCGCGGGATCATTTTGTCGGATCAGACGAATCAATAACAGCTCCATGTAATTTTGAATTACCTGCTCAGAGGCAAAATAATCTGCCCGATCCTTCCGCAAAAGCTGGGCATCATAGATCATACCCAAGGGATTTTTAAAGCTTGCCTGCGCCTCTCTTAAGATGGAAAAAAGAGCGCTGGCAATAAAAGAATCGGTACTGATTACTTTATCCGAAAGAGAAAAAAGAGAAGGGCAGTCCGAGCAGAAGCTTACAATAATGGAATTGGCAGAGGCTTCCTTGTGAGCACAAATATTGTGAAACTGAGAGGGGGGATGAAGAAAAGCTTGACCGCGGGAAAGAATATATTCCTCATTTCCGGCAGTGAGACGTAAATAGCCCTTGTCACAGTAGATCAACTCCCAAAAATCATGGGCTTCGCCGGAATAGCGAAATTGAGGCGTGTATTCAAAATAATGGAGGGAAACAATACTGTCGATGATGAGAGTCCGTGTCAGCGACGTGGCAATATAATTCAAAGCGCAAACCTCCGATCCTTGAGCTTTTGGTAAATCCGTATATTCCATATCATTATATCACTTTTTCGTAAAAAGTCAACAAAAACAGGAAAAAAGTGTACCGATTATGCAAAAAAAGCGACGTTTTTACTAAAGACAAGGAAAAAGATTTATGGTAGAATATACATGAATTTATAATACTGTAATCCGAAAAGGAGAAAAAATATGAAGATCGTTGTTGTAAAAAGCTATGATGAAATGTCTCATGCGGCGGCAGATTGCCTTGCCGAGGTTATTCGGGGAAATTCAAGCTGTGTCTTAGGTCTTGCCACAGGAGATACCCCCATCGGAATGTATAATGCTTTGGTCAAAATGTATGAAGAGGGCAGTCTGGACTTTTCTAAGGTGCGCTCGGTCAATTTGGATGAATATTACCCCATTGCCCCCGAGAATGATCAGAGCTACCGCTACTTTATGAACCACCATCTTTTTGATAGAGTGAATATTGATAAAGCCAATACCATGGTTCCCGATGGAATGGCAAAGGAGGTAGAGGCATCCTGTCAGGCATACGAGGAAACGATCGACGCGCTGGGCGGCGTGGATATTCAGGTTCTCGGAATCGGAAGAAACGGACATATCGGATTTAATGAGCCCGATGACGAATTGATCCCCTTTACCCACCTGACCAAGCTTACCGATAGTACCATTGAGGCGAACTCTCGCTTTTTCGCGTCAGAGGACGAGGTTCCGAAGCATGCGCTTACCATGGGAATTCAAAGTGTCTTTAAGGCTCGCCGTATCGTGCTGATGGCATCCGGAAAGAATAAAGCGGAAGCGGTAAAGGCAATGCTGAAGGGCAATATCAGTACAAAGTGCCCCGCGTCACTTCTTTGCCTGCACCCTGACGTAACCTTGATCTGCGATGAGGACGCGTATTCGCTGATGTAAAGCGGCGCCATTCTAAAATTCTAAAAAAACAGTAAAAGAAAGGGGAATGGAAATATGAATCAAGTAAAAATATCAGTAACCGATTTTGGTGCTGTCAAAAACGTGGAGGCTGTACAAACCGAGGCGTTTCAAAAGGCGTTGGATCATTGCTTCTTGCAGGGAGGCGGAGAGGTTATCGTTCCTGAGGGAAGCTACGTGATCGGCGATATCCGTTTGAGAAGTAATACTACCTTGCACCTAATGGAAAACGCGGTACTGCTGGGAAGCACCGATGCGAAGGACTATATGCACATCAACGAGGATCCGCTGGAGCCCCTGCCCGAAGAGCAAAATACACGTGTCAGATGGTTCACCCCTCGCCAGTGGAAGGAAATGGGGGGCGGCTTTAAAAAGCATTTGTACACCGTGGGAAGCTATTGGAGCTATGGACTGATCCGTGCGGCATTTGCCGAGAATATCGCCGTTATCGGAGAGGAAGGCTCTCGTATTGACGGACGGAATGTCTATGATCCCGAGGGCGAGGAGAAATACCGCGGTCCTCACGGAATTAATATGCATTTCTGTAAGAATGTTACATTCCGCGGATATACCATTGTCAATTCCAGTAACTGGGCACACGCGATCTTCCAGTCCGAGAATATTTTGTTTGATCAGTTGACTGTATTGGCAGGACATGACGCCCTTCATACCAGAGCGTGCAGTAACGTAACAATGACAAATTGTAAGCTGATCACAGGAGATGACTGCGTAGCGGGCTTTGATAACCACGATGTGGTGGTACGCAACTGCGAGATCAGCTCGGCATGCAGCGCCTTCCGTTACGGAGGAAATAATATTTTGGTAGAGGATTGTAATATCTACGGCCCCTGTCCTTACCAGTTCAGAGGATCCTTCAGCTTGGAGGAAAAGATTGCGGGCGTAACGGTTTCGGAAAAGGGAAGAAACAATATGCTCAGCTTTTGGACCAACTTTGTAACCAACGATCTTCCGGTTCGGAAGCCGGCGGGCAAGGTGATCCTTCGGAATTGTACGGTGAAAAACGCGGACCGACTGCTTCATTTAAACCTGTCGGGCAATGAGTCATGGCAAATAGGAACACCGCCTACGGATATTACCTTTGAGAATATTACCGCGGAAGGTATAAAGATGGGCTTGACCGCCTATGGCGTGGAGGGATGCCCTATGAACATAACATTGAAGAATGTAGAGTATACCTTTGCCGAGGGGGCGGAGGAAACACCGATGTTCCGAGTAGCGCACTGTGATGAGATCAAGCTGGAAAATGTTAAGGTAAACGGATACCAAGGGAACTCTCTGATTCGGGCATGGTCTGACGGAATCAAAGTGACCACCGAAAATTTTGAGTGTAACGTGAAGGAAGGAGAGCTCCTTGTCCGCGCGGATGAGGAATTTGTCTGCCGTCCAATCTGACTTAAATTACAAAGCGAATTTAATATTCCGAAAAGAGGGGCTGAGTCAATTGCTTTCAAAAAGCTTTTGACTCAGCCCTAAATAGGTGATGATTCGTCTTTAATATAAATCAAAATATCTTCTGCGTTACAGTCAAGAAATTTGCATAAATCATTAAGGGGTACCGTACGGATAGGTTTGTTGTGCTTCAAACGGTCCAACAGGCTTCTGCTAACGCCAAACTTTTGAATTCATTTATAAGTGCAGTTATAGACATTGGAATCCTTCGGTGAGCTCAACACGAGTGTGCTCAAAAAAGGACAACAAAATTTGTGATGTCTTTAATCAAATTTCTTGCTTGATCAAGCGCTGTATCCGTTGGCAACGTGCGGGGCAAGGTGTTTTCCATATTCAGTGCCGCGTATTTCGAGCCCGCGTAATTGTGATATGGTAAAATACGGACTTTTGTGATGTGTTCAAAATCGGACAGAAAATGAGCGATTTTTTCAATTTGATCGTTGTTGCATGAGGGAACGAAGGGAATTCTTATCTCAATATCCTTGCCGATCGATTCCAGATATCTCAAATTTTCAAGAATGACTTGATTCGATATGCCTGTGCATTTGATATGCACGTCCTCGTCATATGCCTTGATATCGTAAAGAAATACATCGGTATAGGGAATCACCTTATCCAAGGCTTCTTTTGATACAAAACCGCAGGTATCCACAGCGGTGTGAATCCCGTCTTCCTTCAGCTTTTTCAACAGTTTCGCGCAAAAATCGGCTTGTATCAGACATTCGCCGCCTGAAAGGGTCACGCCGCCGCCTGTATTTTCGAAAAATTCTCTGTCATCAAGAAGAATTGGAAGTAACTCATCGACTGTTATTTCTTTGCCGTATAAAATGAGGGCTTCGCCCAAGCATTTTTCTATGCTAAAGCCTTCCTTTTTACATTCTCCGCAACCAATACATTTATGTTCATAATAGGCAGTTTGCGCCTGCCGCAAGAGCCCCTCGGGATTGTGGCACCACACGCAACGTAAGGGACAGCCCTTAAAAAACACGGTGGTGCGGATGCCGTCACCGTCATGAACGGCAAAGCGTTTGATCTCAAAAATTGTTCCTTTCATTCTATCCCCCATTATTTTCCGCTTGCTTGATAAAGGCGTCCTGCTCCCTCTGGGAAAGATTGACAAAATACGCGTTCCAACCGCAAACTCTTACTTGAAGGGTTTGATATTTTTCGGGATGTGCTTGCGCGTCTCTTAAAACCTTGGCGTCAAAAATATTTCCGTGCATCGCAAAGCCGCCTTTTTTGAAATAGGTCATCAAAATTCCCCAAAAGGCTTCAAGTCCGTCATCTCCGGCAACGGCGGAGGGATGAAGGAGTATATCCAATACCGAGCCCGTGGGAAAGCTTGCGTGATCGATCTTTGTGACTGAATGGATCAGAGCTGTCACACCGTTTTTATCCATTCCTACCGTAGCGGATAGATTTTTTGAGAGCGGATCGCCCCAATGGCGTCCATCGGGCGTTGCCATGGTTTGCTTGCCGATATGAAGGTAGTGATCAATGGAGAACAATGCTGCTTTGAATACACCGCCGCGTCCGTTTGGCTTATTGTTGATGAGTGATGCGCAAAATTCAGCAAATTCTTTGGTAAGCGCGTCTGCCATGGGGTTATTATTTCCGTATTTTTCCTTCAATCGAAGTGCGGATGCTCTTGCGCTTTCGTGATCTCTCCAGTCATTTCGCAAAATTTCTCCAAGCTCGTCAAACATATAGGTTTCGGTTTCAAAAACGAGCTTTTTCACGGCGCAGATCGAATCTATAAGACTTGCGATAGAATAGAAATACAGAGAGCTGTTGTTGTATTTCGCACCGCCCTCATAAACGTCCACTCCAACATCTACGCTATGCTCGTACTGACAGGACAAAAGCGGATCGGGGTTGATCTTATCGTAATGTTTTTCGATTTTAACGATATACGAAAGGGCTTGCTCTGTCATATAGGTGATCTGCTTTTTGATTGCAGCCACGAACGCCTCAAAGCTTTCGATCTTGCCCGTTTCTATTCCGCACAACTTGCCCGTGGCGTGGTCCCTTCCGTTGTTGAACACCAGCTCCACAGCTTTGGGAAGATTGACGCCGCCGTTGCCCGTGCAGCCTATTTCCACACCCCATACAGCAGGCTCGTAGCATCCGATGGGGACAAAATCACGAGCCTCTTTTTCAGTGATACCCACTCTCATAAGGCTTTCTATGCCGATTCTGTCATTGATAAATACAAAGCTTGAGTTTCCGCCTCTGACACATGATAGCACAAGCTTAACAAAGTCCTTTGGCGTTTTATCAGAAACACGAATGTGAATTTTGGGGCTGTGAATATTCAGCTCGTTGTAGGTCTCAACGATAAGATATGACATTTCGTTTGTGACCTCGTTCCCGTTGGCATCGATCCCACCAAGGCAGAAGGGAAGATCAAACGGAACCTTGGCTGTCCAAAATTTATAGAGGAAGAACTTGAGCATCTCCTTGATCTCTTCTTTGGTATATCTTCCGTTTGCGAGGTCCCTTTGGTAAAACGGATAGAGAAGAACATCCAGACGCCCCAAGGTTCTGACTCTTGTTCCGCCCACGTATTCGTGAAGGAAGAAATACAGGATCAGTAATTGCATCGCCTCATAGATGTTTTGCGGAGCTCCGTTTGCGATATTTAAAAGTGCCGCCGCGTTTTCCTTGTTATAAGGTTCGATCACGGTGGATAAGCGTTTGGCAACGGTTACGCATGCGCCCAAAACAATTTTACATGATTCGTAAAAATCTTTTTGCCGCTCTGAAAGTCCGTCCTTTTGCGCGGCAAGCGTAACACGTTTCAAAAGTCCTGAAAAACCAATGGTAAGCAGTAAACGAGAATTTGGAGAGGTGTGTCCGTAGTCACCCATCCCCTTGTAAGCACCCCATTCCTTCCACGCTCGTTTGATTTCTGCCGATTCTTGGGGGAGGTAACGCTCTTTGATCTCATTTTCCCATCGCTTTCGCTGATCGGTCATAATCGTGCCCACCATTAGCTTGTCTTGAAAAATGTCATTCGCGTCCACGGCGATTTTTGCCTTTTTCAAAATCATCTCAAATGTTTTGGCTTTTACGATTGCTTTTGATGTATATGCATTTTCAAGAGAAAGGACCATGCCGTCCAATTCCTCTGTCGAAATGCCGCTGGTATCGATCCATTTTGGATTTTGAAATTGTTGATTTAATATGTCCTTTTTTAAATAGAAATTCAAGTCCATAAAAACATCCTCCATTTTACGCATTGTAACAAATAATATTTCTATCATCAATGAATATTTGAAACTATTGACTTATTCGAAACTTTATGTTATGATGATTATGGGAGGTGAAAATACTTATGCTCAAGGACGAAATTGTTGTAACCAAAATCGCGTTGGCATTATTCATGCCCGGCGGACAGGGAAGACCGATACACAAGGACCGTCCGACGCATGGCTTGGTGTTTAATGTGGGATGTACCTCCTCATACAGCTTCGAGGGTGGAAAAACCTTGATGTGCCATGACGGAGAATGTATTTATCTGCCAAAGGGATCGAATTATACCGCCAAAAGATATGATATTGTTGACTCCAAGGGAAGCGGAGTGTATGCCATAAACTTTTTGACTCTTTCCGATGAAAATATGAATACCCCGTGGGTGATGAAAATAAAGGGAGAGAATGAGATCATTTCTTTCTTTTCCAAAGCAGCAAGAACATGGATGAAAAAGGAAAGCGGATTTTATGAGGAGTGCTTTTCCAATCTGTATAAGATCATAAAGCAAATAAAAAAGGAGTCGGCACAGTATTCTTCAAAGCAAAAGACCGTAGCGCTTCTTACGCCGGCCCTGCAATATATCAACGAAAAATACGTGAGCGAATCCATATCGGTCACCAAGCTTGCTGAACTTTGTCACGTCAGCGAGGTATATCTGCGCAGAATGTTTCAAAATGCGTTTTCGGTATCGCCCGCTGTTTATGTGAGAAATAAACGGATCCATTACGCAAAGGAGCTGCTGCAAGCGGAAGAATATTCCGTAACTGCCGTGGCTATGCTGTCGGGATTTAATGACACCGCCTATTTTGCGCGCGAATTTAAAAAGATTGTTGGAGTAACGCCCTCCGCGTATCGAAAAGAAATGAAATAAAATCAGGCAATATCAAATCGCTTCCGAAATGATATTGCCTTTTGTGTTCTTGTAGGGAGCGCCCGACAGATGTGCGGTCAAGAAAGGACAACAAATTTTATGAAAAAATTTTTTTAAATTGCCTCATCTTTTCTTCACTCGGCACGGGAAACCTCTGCGCTTCCTTGCCGATCGCGGCATATTTATGTTCCCCCATGGCATGATAGGGAAGAAGCTCAACCTTTTCCGGCTTTCCGCAGGAGTCCAAAAAAGCTTTGATTTCCCTTAGCTCTTTCTCGCTGTCGTTGACCGCCCCAATGATCGGGATTCGCACCCACATGGATTTTTCTGTTGCGAGTAGCTTTTTGAGGTTATCAAGTATTAATTCGTTTCCGACGCCCGTGAAGCGTTTATGCTTTTTACTGTCAAAGCATTTGACGTCGTAGAGAAAGAGATCGGTGTAGGGAAGTATGCGCTCAAAGCACTCATACGGTACGTGTCCCGCGGTATCCACGGCGGTGTGAATGCCGTGTTCCTTACATGCTTTCAGAATTTCGGTGAGAAAATCAATTTGTAGCATGCACTCGCCGCCCGAAAAGGTGACGCCGCCCTTCGAATTATCGTAGAATATCTTGTCTTTTTGTATTTCCTTCAGCACCTGCCCGACGGTATATTCCTTTCCGCAGATCTCTCTTGCGTCGTGTGGGCAATAGAGGGTACATCTTCCGCAAAGGTCACAGGCTTCAAGGCGGTTGGGGCAGGTTTCCTTGCATTTTCCGCATCCCGTGCATTTGCTTGCGTGGAACATCATCTGCGGTGCGGCACTTTGACTTTCGGGATTGTGACACCAAGCGCATCTCAGATTACACCCCTTTAAGAATACAGTTGTACGGATACCGGGGCCGTCCACGAACGAATTCCTCCGGATATCAAAAATAATTGATTTTACATTATTCATAGAAATTTCTTGAAATAACCTCGTCCTGCCAACCCTTGGAAAGACTCGTAAACTTAGCTGAAAATCCCGTCACGCGCACGATCAGATCGGGGTATTGCTCCGGGTGCTTTTGGGCGTCGAGAAGCTCTTCCCTTGAAGTACAATTAAGCTGAAGCGACTGGACCGCCGTCCCCGCGACAGCACGAAGAAATCCCTCGCAACGGTCAAGCGGAATTTTGTTAGGCAGAATCATATTTATTACCGAATTCGCCGCCATCATGGATGGGTCGAGCGTAGCCATACTGTTTATCACATCATTCACGTAGGGGATTCTTTTCAGACGTGACGGTGTCAATCCTTGCGCAAAATATTCTCCGCTTCTGCGTCCATCGGGGGTTGCCAAGGTTTTTTCTCCCCACCAACGGATTTCCGTATAGGTCAGATGTCCCATATGGACTTTTCCGCCGTAGGTTCCCGTCTTTTTTTGGAAAATGGCAAAAAGATCATCGTTGAAACGGCTGGCAAGGGCACAGGAGTCCTCGTTTCCGTCTCCCCAACCGTGGCAGCGAATTGCTTCCAATCGAATATCCTCATAGCCCTCCCAGTTTGCGCGTACAGCTGTAAGATACTCGGAAAGTGTGTATTTTTGAAGATCGTAGACCAACGTTTTTATTGCCATCAGGGAATCGACGATATTGGGCAGTCCAAAAAGCAGTTGATAATCATCGTTGTATTTCGCGCCGCCCAAGGTGAAATCCTTATGATTCTCAAGGCAATTTTCAAGTGTCGATGAGAAGATGGGGAAGCGGTCTGTCTTATGGAAAATTTGTCCGCCCTTTCTCGTCACGTCCAGCTTTGCATCCAGGACAAGCTCGCAGTTGTGCAATGTTTTTTGGTACAGCTCCTCAAAGCTGCGGCATCCGTCGAAGCACTCAAAAGGGATGCCGACAAGCTCCATCTTATCCTTGAGATTGTGCAGTGAAAACTCGAATGGTTTCAAAAGATTGAGATAACTTCCGTGATCGTATTTTTCTTGATTGGTAGCTATGCCCCAACAGCCGGAAACGTAATAATCTCTTGCCTCTTGCGCTGTCCTGCCCGCACGCAAAATAGCGGGAATTGTCGCGTCGTCATTTTGAAGAAGAACGGTGCTTGTGCCGTTTACGATGGAACGGTTGATCTCGTCAAGATATTCTTTTGGTGAGCTTTTTGAAAAGCGGCATTTGATCTTTGGAAAGATGATTTTTTCCTCACGGGCGGCGCGCAGAAACATCAATGTAAGCTCGTTGCAAAGGGGCAAACCGTCATCGTCACAGCCGCCAAGCGTATAGGTGTTTTCCAACTCGTGATCGGCATATCCCTCCATGGGCATATCGTGATCGTAGTGACAATCCCAGATCAAAAGGAATTGGCAGATCAACTCGTACGCCTCTTGCTTGGTAAGTCTTCCGCTTTCAACATCCGCGGTATAAAACGAAATAAGATCCTTGTCAACCCGTCCGAACGTATTAGGTCCCACGCCTTCAAGCGAGCCCATAGCGGTACGCAGGAAAGCAAGCGTCGCAAGCGCCTCGTAAAAAGTCTTCGGTGCTTCCCAAGGGATTCTTATTGCCTTATTTGCGATAAGATCGAGATTTTTTCTCGCCTCCTCGTCGCACTCACTTAAAAGTGTTTTTTTCGCCTTCTTCGCAAATTTTTCAGCCATGCGGCGAAGACTGAGCATGCCGTGGCAGACTGCGTCTAAAAATTCTCGTTCTTCCGCGCTTTTTGCGCTTGGCATCTCGGCGGTTGCTTTTTCATAGATACCGACGGCACCTATTTCCAAAAAAGGACGGCAATTGAAGTTGAAGTGCTGGGCGGTGTCGTTGTACGGGCCGCAAATGAGATAGAGATTTTCACGGGAGTGAACTTTTCTTCTTTGGTGCAGTGCCTCGTCTTGCTCTATGAACAAATGCTTGTTTCGCTCGTAAACCCACCCGTTGGCTTGAACGAAGGAAAGTCCTTTTGCGCTTCTTGCCCCATCAGAAAGGGAAGTCAAGACCCCCGTTTCGTAAAAAAACGGTGAATATCGAAATATTTTCGGCTCAAAATTTTCGGTTATCACATCGTATTGAAGCAATTTCTGCTTTGTCACGCTCATGCCTTCCTCCGCACGCTCATCCATGATGGCAAAGCATTGATCGGCAAAGGATTTTGCGCGCTCCGCGTCTCCGTGAAGGTAAAACTCATACAGCTCTTTTTTCATCGTATCAAACATCGCTAACTCTCCTTTCGCACCGTTCGTTTTCTTTACTATACCAAACCTTGCTTTAATTTGCAATGAAAAATAAAGAAATTTGTAAAATACGGAAATTTATATTTACAAATGAGCAGCAATATGATAAAATAAATTATAAGGAATGGAGGTGGACCTGTGGTTTTTGAAAATATGCGTATCAATCAAGTGAACTCAATTCTCCATTATACACCAAATATAAAGAGATGGAGTACAAAAAAGCGCAAGAATCATTTTATAGGCATACAGATTTGCGGCTCGGCATATCACAAATTTGATTATCAAGATTTTGTATTATCAAGAAATTTTATTTACTTTTTTAATCAAAAGGATGACTACGAGGTGGAGGTATATGAGCCCGGTGAGTCCTTCTCTGTGCATTTTACGACTTACGAGGAGATTGAGACCGATAGCTTTTGTATTCCGATTGAAAACCATGAGGAATTTATTTCCTTGTTACAAAAGATAGAGCTTTTGAGGTATAGCTCCGAGGACGGAGATCTCGCCTTGCTATCAACGCTGTATAAGCTTTGTGATGCTATTTCACGGGTTCGGCATAAGACATATTTTCAAAAGGATATAAGAATCATGTCTGCTAAAAGCTATATGGATGTAAATTTCAAAAACAGCAGCTGTCTTACCGAGGCGATCGCGCAAAGCGGTCTTTCATCAAGACGTTTTAACGATCTTTTTAAAGGAAGCATTGGTACAACGCCCAACAGATACATTGTTTTGCGAAGAATTGAGCAGGCAAAATCCATGCTTGAAACCAAAAGCCTGACCGTGTCAGAGATCGCGGGGTTTTGCGGTTTTTCGGACGTGTATTATTTCAGCAAGGTCTTTAAACAAATTTGCGGCGTTCCGCCAAGTAAATGGAAATAAAAGGCAATATAAAACCAATGGATATCGGAATGATATTGCCTTTTTTTATTAAATTTTGCGCCGCCCGAGATCCTTCGCTTCGCTCAAGAATGACACCGTGGGGATGCTTGCTCGAGGATGACACGGGCGGAGTTATTTTGCGAGGTCTCCCATTTGATTCAGCATATTTTCAATAAATATGCCGTATCCAGTAGTCGGATCGTTAATGAGCACGAGGCGTGACCATACTACGCTTCGCTCCGTGGCAAGTTTGCCTTTTCGCATTAGCGAAAAATGCAAACGTTGCGCGCCAACAAGCTTGCCGTTTTGGATGATGGGTGAGCCCGACACAAGTGTGGTCAATAAAGGACAACGATTCTTTCGAAAATTATCCAAACAGTATTCTGTTTACAACACCCTCTAGGTATTCCTGTCTGCCGCTGTCGGGAATAGGACAGCTACCCATCTCTGCGGCTTTCTCCGCAAGTTCCGCAAGGCCGGTCTTTCCTGCTCTTATCCTCTGTCCAAGCTCACCCTTAAAGCTCTCGTACTTCTTCTCAACGAACGCGTCAAGCTCACCGTCCTCGATCAGCTCTGCCGCCTTAATAAGTCCAAGGGCAAAGGTGTCCATTCCAAGAATGTACGCGTGGAACATATCATCATAGGTGTTGCTGGGTCTGCGGTTCTTTGCGTCAAAGTTGAAGCCGCCCGTAAGTCCGCCCGCCTTGAGTACCTCGTACATACACATTGTGCTTTCGTAAACATCATAGGGGAACTCATCCGTATCCCAGCCGAGCAGATAATCACCCTGATTTGCGTCAATTGAGCCGAGCATTCCGTTGATAGCCGAAATTCTCAATTCGTGACGGAAGGTGTGCCCCGCAAGTGTTGCGTGGTTTGCTTCAATGTTCATCTTGAAATCCTTGTCAAGCCCGTACTGACGAAGGAAGCCGATCGCCGTAGCCGCGTCAAAATCGTACTGGTGCTTCATAGGCTCCTTGGGCTTGGGCTCGATGTAAAAGTCTCCCGTAAAGCCGATACTGCGTCCGTACTCAACAGCCATTCTCATAAGATTTGCAATGTTTTCCTGCTCGAACTTAACGTCGGTGTTGAGAAGCGTTTCGTAGCCCTCGCGGCCACCCCAGAATACATAGCCTTTACCGCCAAGCTTTACGGTCAGCTCAAGAGCCTTCTTTATCTGCGCCGCCGCAAAGCAGTAAACGTCAACCGAGTTGGTACTGCCCGCGCCGTTCATAAAGCGAGGGTTGGAGAACATATTTGCCGTACCCCAAAGGCACTTGATGTCCGTGCCATTCATCTTTTCGAGTATGTAGTCGGTGATTTCGTCAAGACGTCTGTTTGTTTCGTTGATATCCTCAGCCTCGGGAACGATGTCAACGTCGTGGAAGCAGAAGTACTTGATGCCCAGCTTATGCATAAACTCAAAGCCCGCGTCAACCTTTGCCTTCGCGTGTTCCATTGTTCCTTTTTCAGCACCAAAGCTCTTGTCTGCCGTGTCTTTGCCGAACATATCCGTACCAGCGGCGCAAAGGTTGTGCCACCAAGCCATAGCGAAGGGCAGATGCTCACTCATCTTTTTGCCCATAATTACTCTGTCGGCGTCATAGTAGCGGAACGCCAAGGGGTTCTTTGTGTTCTTTCCCTCGTACTTAATTTCGTGGATGTTCTTGAAAATTTCAGCCATTTTGATTTTCTCCTTTATTAAGACCATACTTTAAAGCGGTTTGTGCCGCCGCAAAGTTTTGCAAATGGGCCGGGGATGACGCGATGTGTACGGATTTGACCGACAATATCGGCGGTGAGGTCAACGGCGCTGCCATCGGTGTTTTCATATTTTCCCTCGGAAATTCGCGGTGTGCCAAGCCGCTCCGAGGTAACTTGTCGGCAATCGGCATTCGCGATCGCTGCGGGTACGTCAAGTGTTATGAACCAATCTCCGTTTTCCTCGCGTATTGCCGCGGTGATCCCGTCGGCATAAATTGGCGCATCTTCTGCACGGTAGGGCTCGGCATAGCCCGAATAGGCATTTTCCGATACCCACACGGGTTGGGGAATGGCAAAAAACGTTTCGTGGTCGCAGGCTCGGTCGGAGCTCTCGATGGAGGTCTTGTATTCGCTCTCGGTGCTGTACGCATCAAACAGCGCACCGAAATATCCGCAATACTCGCTCACAGGCTCATTGCCGATGATTATATTGTTGATAATTCGGTCATCACCGCCGTAAACGAAGGCATAGCCCGCAATATTCGTTGAATGAGGGTAGTGGTACGGTGTGGCGCGGTCAAGTACCCGATAATTGCGCACGCGTCCGCAAAAGAGATTGTGCACATAGGCTGTACCTTGCGCCGCATTTTGGAACGTGATAGGTGAGAAAAAAGCATTATTGTCAATGAGGCACGGGCCGTGTGTTACCTCGATAAAGAGATCGCGCGCGTTGGCGTGGAAGACATTTTTCGTTACGCGCGTGCCCTGCGCCTCCCAATCAAGCCACATACCGAGATTGCAGTTGTGTATATTATTTCCCTCGATCACCGTGTCAATGGCGGCGTGAAGCTTTATGCCCGCGATCTCGTGGCCCCAAAACTCCTGTTTTTGGTTTATGTTATAGATGTGATTGTGCTCGATGCGGCTAAAGGCGCATCCGAGATGCCCGACAATGCCCGCTTGGCCGCAATCGTATATTATATTGTTTTTTACGGTGTGCGAGCCGACGGTATCACGGCTCCAGCCCACAACAAGAGCGAGGAACACGGACTCCTGTTGATGCTGATACCCCGATTTTTTCATAAAGTGGCTGTGAAGATTGTCGCCGGTGGAAAATTCCTTTCCAAGGCAGACCGCCGAGCACTTAGCATCGTGAAGAATATTGTCCTCGATGATCCAGCCGCGGCTCCAGCGGGGGCCGATCATGCCGATCTGATCCGCGGTTGGTGGAGCCCAGGGGGATGCGGCATGAGCCATCTCGAAACCGCGAACGGTGATGTAATCAATTCCGGTTTTGCGCGGGAAAAAGCAACAGGGGCGCACGTTTATCTCCACTGTTTCAAGATTTGGATCGTATTCCCGAAAATTACAGAAAAGCTCCGTGTTCTCGGTTCCAACCCTCGCATACCATTGGTACACGGTCTGCTCGGGATAGCGGATCTTTTCGCCCGTGGCGAATTTTCTCGACGAGAAATGCGCCCCGCTTATTCTCTTTTCTGCCTTTATCACATCATCGTAGCTTGGCGCTTCATACATTGAAACTCCGTTTAGATAAACGTCTCCGAGGTGAACGGTGTATTCCTTGGGCTTGACCAGCCAATCTCCGAAGATGGGTGTGTCAAATGGATTAAAATCTCCGAACATGTAATTGGGCAGAACCTTTTTCCATACAGTTCCTTCAACTTTTTCCCAGCCCGTAACAGGCTCCGAGCCCTTGATGACGGGGCTTTCGCCCTCAACAGCCTCGTAAACTATGCGACATTCATCGGAAATACCGCCGTCTTGCGGATCGACCCACTCGCGGTACACACCGCCGAAAACCTTGACGGTATCGCCTGCCACGGCCACACCGGCCGCGCGGTTTATCGTTTTGAATGGGGCTTCTTTTGTGCCTTTTGCGCTGTCGTTTCCGCTTGTCGATACATAATATATCATTTTATCTCCTTATATCAATTCAAGATACGGCTCGTATCCGTGCGAGCCGTACAGACAATAGTTTCATCTGCTTTTATTGCTTTAGTTCTTTATATAAAGCTTTTACCGTGGGATATATTTTGCGGTATTTTTCATATCTGTCGGCATAAAGTTCTACAAGCTTCTTGTCGGATCTCAACGTTTCTTTTGCTTCAAAAAAGCGATCGGTAGCCTGCTTTGCATTCTCAAATTGCCCCGCTCCAACCATAGCAAGTATTGCAGAGCCGTAGCCCGGTCCTTGCTCGGTAACGGGAATATTCAATTCAATATCAAGCACGTTTGCGAGTATCTCTCTCCACAGCCTTGATTTTGCACCGCCTCCGCAAATACAGCTTGATTTTACGTCAATTCCGAACTGCTCGATGATTTCAAGATTATCCTTGATGGCAAAGGCAACACCCTCCAGTACCGCTTGGTACATATCCGCGCGCGAGGTGTTGGGGCGAAGTCCGATGAACAGCCCCGTGGCGTTGGTATCGTTGATGGGACTTCTCTCTCCCATAAGGTAGGGCAAGAAGAACACTTCGTTTTTGCCAAGCTTTTCTTCGGATATCGACGCTTCCATCGCCTTATAATCGTTAGTGTTCAACACCCCATCGCAAAACCACTTGTTGCAGGACGCCGCCGAAAGAATACAGCCCATCAGGTGATAGCCGCCATCGGCATGGCAGAAGGAATGGATAGCCTGCTTTTCGTCTCCCGAAAAATGCTCGCTTGATACAAATATCGTTCCAGACGTGCCGAGCGATATATTACACTTTCCCTCTCCAAGCGTTTCCGTTCCTATTGCGGCCGCGGCGTTGTCTCCCGCTCCCGCGACTACGACGGTATTAGAGTTCAATCCGAATTTGTCGGCAATATTCTTTTTGATATTTCCGATTACCTCAAAGCTCTCGTATAACTTGGGCATTTGGCTTTCACTTATACCGCATATATCAAGCATTTGCTTTGACCAACATTTATGCTCCACATCAAGCAAAAGCATACCTGCCGCATCGGAGTAGTCGGTACAGTGCGTTCCCGTAAGCAGATAATTTATATAGTCCTTGGGAAGCATTATTTTGCTTATCTTGGCAAAATTCTCAGGCTCGTTCTCGCTAAGCCACATTATTTTAGGTGCGGTAAAGCCCGCGAAGGCAATATTACCCGTATATTCAAAGAGCGCTTTCCTTCCTATGACCTCATTGAGATACGTCGTTTCCTTATCCGTTCTTCCGTCGTTCCAAAGAATCGTGGGACGAATGACCTCATCGTTTTCATCAAGCACCACAAGTCCGTGCATCTGCCCCGCAACGCCAATGCCCTTGACCGCCTGTCCGTCAAAGCCGTCGAGCAATTCGGGAAGTGCCTCGCTTACGGATCTCCACCAGTCCTCCGGATTTTGCTCACTCCAGCCTGCGTGGGGATAAAACACGGGATATTCCTTTGTTACAGTATTTTTGATCTTGCCATCGCCGTCTACAAGCATCAGCTTTACAGACGATGTGCCGAGATCAATACCTATATAATATTTCATACTGTCGCCTCATTCAAAAATCACTCTTTTACGCTCTCCGGATTTCAGATGAACGCACTTAAAGTCGCAAAGGTTTTTATGAGGAATGTGTTCAAATCTGAGCACTGAATAGTCGGTGTCATAATCTCCGTTGTTTGATAGATCGACCGTGCGCTCGTCTAACCAATCTTCTTCGATATTTGAATATGTCAAGCCGTATCCAAAGGGATATGTGACCTCTCCTTTGAAGAATTTATAGGTTCTGTTTTCCATACTATAATCTTCAAATGGCGGTAAATCGTCGGTCGATCGGTAAAATGTCACGGGCAGACGCGCGCTGGGAGAGACCTTACCAAAAATGATATCGGCAAGCGCGTCTCCGCCTTCCGCTCCGGGATAGAAGCACTGGAGGATCGCATTACAGCGCTTCTTTTCGCGTTCCAACGCAAGACAACTTCCGCTGACATTCACGAGGATTGTCGGTTTTCCAAGCTCAAGAATGGCATCGATCAACATTCTTTGCGAGAGTGGTAATTCAATGTCCAACTTGTCTCCGCTGTCGCTGCCACTATATGAGTCGCACTGCTCTCCCTCCATATTGGGATTGAGTCCCACACAGAGTATAACGACGTCAGATTTTTTTGCGGCAATGATCGCTTCGTTCATAGGCTTTTCTTCCCCCGGGGCATTTGAGACATCGCGAAAATGATGACATCCGCGCGCATAGATAACGTCACATTCACAGCCCTCCTGGATTCCACGGAGGAGGGTAGTGTATCTGGAGGGGGTTCCGTTATAGTTACCAAGCAATACACTTTTATCGTCTGCGTTCGGTCCGATCACCGCCAAAGTTTTTTTATCCGTTATGGGCAGGATACCGTCGTTTTTGAGTAGGACGATGCTTTTTTGCGCCATTTTTCGATTGAGAGCCCGGTGTCGTTCGCAATCGATGACGTCGGGGGAGATATTGTCATATTCGCAATCTTTATCAAACATTCCAAGGCGGAAGCGAGCCTCAAAAAGCTTTTCTACCGCGGCGGTGATAGTTTCCTCGTCAACAAGATCACGCTCGTATGCCTCGCTTAACCAATAATAGGCCTTTCCGCAGTTGAGCTGGCATCCGTTGTTGACCGCAAGCGCAGCGCTCTCGGCGGCGTCGGCTGTAAATTTGTGATGCTCGTGGATATCGCGTATCGCACCGCAGTCGGAAACTACGTAGCCGTCAAAGCCAAACTCGCCGTAGAGTATCTCTCCCAAAAGCTTTTTGCTTCCGCAACAGGGCTCGCCCGCATATCTGTTATAGGCTCCCATCACGGCAGAGGGGTGGGCATGATCAATGCAATATTTGAATGCCCAAAGATAGGTTTCGTACAGATCTTTTTCGCTTACCGTAACGTCGAAGCTGTGACGAAGTTTTTCGGGACCGCTGTGAACCGCGTAGTGTTTTATCGTAGCATCAAGCTTTCTGTATTTACCGTCTCCTTGTAGTCCCTTGATAAAAGCGGTACCCATTCTTCCGGTTAGATAGGGGTCTTCTCCGTAGGTCTCGTGACCGCGTCCCCAGCGAGGATCGCGAAAAATGTTAATGTTAGGAGACCAATAGGTCAAACCTTGATATATATCTGTATATCCGAATTCTTTATATTCGTTGTATTTTGCTCTCGCCTCATCGGAAATCGCAGTTGCTACCTCATACATTGTATCGGTATCAAAGCTTGCCGCCATACCGATCGCCTGAGGGAAAACGGTCGCTCTGCCTGATCGGGCAACGCCGTGTAGGCATTCGTTCCAATAGTTGTAAGCGGGGATGCCGAGCCGCTCGATTGCCGGAGCCGCATAGCGCATCTGCGCTATTTTTTCGTCCAGCGTCATTTTTGAGACCAATTCTTTCGCGCGTTCATAAAAAGTCATAATTTAAGTCCTTTCCTTTACAAAATTTGTACTACAAATAAATAAGATGTAGCTTATAAGACAATTTTAACATAATTATATTGACAACTCTCGCAAAAAAGCATATAATTATAGACAGATTTTTACTTTTTGGAGAAAATATGTTTTATCAATATCAACATTTCGGAATATCCGAATATTTTCACAGGGAAAGCGGAAAGGATTTTTCTTTCCCGATGCACATACATCACTCATTTGAATTTATAACGATTCTTGAAGGCTGTATGACGGTATCTGTCGGAAATGACCGGTACGAACTAAAAAAAGGAGAAGGTGTTCTCATATTTCCGGAACAGCTTCACTCGCTTGAAAGCACAGACAGTGAGCATCTGCTTTTTATTTTCTCCCCCGACATCATCAGCGCCTTTTATTCAAAGCATTCTTCGGAGCTTCCAATATGCTCCAAAATAAAACTTCCGCCCTATCTTCTTTCTCAAATCGCAGAGGTCGATGAGTATTCATCTGTCATAAAGATGAAAGGTACACTTTATTCGCTGTGCGCTCTTCTTGATGAAAACACCGAATATGTAAAAAGAAAAACGTTGGAAAACGGTTTGTTGCGTGAAATATTTGATTTTGTTGAAAACAATTTTGAAAAGTGCTGTACGCTTGATGATTTAAGTAAAGAAATTGGATATAACCGTTCCTATCTTTCCCGATATTTCAGCGAATCTACAAATATGCCGTTTGTATCTTACGTAAACCGATATAAAATCAGCCGTGTGTGCTATTTGTTAAAAAACAGCAATAAAACGGTATTGGAATGTGCATTTAGTTGCGGATATACGTCACTGAGAAGCTTTAACAGAAATTTTAAGCTTTACGTCGGAGTATCTCCAAAGGATTACAGAGCATCAAAATAGAATATCAAAAAGGCAATATCAGACCGAGAGGAATGATATTGCCTTGTGTGTTTTTACTGCGCAAGCTCTTACCTCCACCTGTGTTATCCTCGAACAAGCCACGCCGGATTCTTCGCTACGTTCGAGAATGACACCTAACGGTGTCGGCGTGGCACCGTGAAGGATCTCGGGCGGGGTTATCCCGCGAGATCCCCCATCTGATTCAGCATATTTTCAATGAAAATGCCATACCCCGTGGTCGGATCGTTGATCAGCACGTGTGTGACCGCACCGACGAGCTTGCCGTTCTGAATGATGGGCGAGCCCGACATTCCTTGGATAATTCCTCCTGTTTTGTCAATTAATGCCTGATCTGTAATTTTTACGGTAAAGCATTTGTTGGAGGTCGAATCACGGTGAATATCGCAGATCTGAATCTCGTATTTCTGAGTTGTTTCACTGTCCAGCGCGCAGTAAATATATGCCTTGCCCTCTTTGATCTCGCTTCGTGAGCCGATAGGCAAGGGCTCACAAGGAATCTTATCAGGAAGGGAAGCCAATACACCGTACACACCGCATTCGGTATTTCCAAGCAGCGTGCCAACCTTACCCGAGCTGAAATATCCTTTGATCTCTCCGGGGGAGCCTGCAAGACCTCGGACAACTCCGCTGATGGTAACACCGACCACAGAGCCGCGTTGCATGGGGATTAACTCACCGGTGTCACCGTCACAAATTCCGTGTCCGAGACCGGCAAAATAATGGTTGTCAGGATGAATGAAGGTGATAGTTCCAATTCCCGCACCGCTGTCCCGCACGTAAATTCCGCTGACATATCTTCCTTCCTTTTTGGAAAAGACAGGGTGAAGAACGGTGCTGTATTGAACACCGTCACGGGAATAAAGGATCTGCAACGGCTGTCCATTGCTGTTTTGAACGATCTCACTTAACTCAGCAGCACCTAAAAGAGAGACACCGTTAATTTTTAGGATCAGATCGTTGCAGCGAAGACCGGCTTGCCGCGAAGGATTGACCGTTTCCGTGTCGGATTGAATGTCATTAAATCCAACGATCAATATTCCTTCTGTTATAAACTTTACACCAAAAGGCATGCCGCCGGGATATAATTTTAAATCTTTATACGATACATTGGAGTGAGAAGAATTTTTTAAGGGAGTCAATGAGGAATCGGAGAAAAGCAGGGGAGCGTTTTTTGACGAACTCTCAAAAAGACAAAAAAATGGGGAGACTGAGTTGTTGACAGGAATATAATTATCAGAGGGAATAAGAGAAATGGCATTTACGCTTGCGGAACCCGTAATAAAAGCAGAAGAAAGAAGAGAGAGGACAATTGCCAGAGCGAAGGAAAACGCTTTTGTTATTTTTTTTGCCATGATTTTATTTCCTTAAATTATCCTTAATTATCGTGGTGAGAGCGAATGTAAAGCACCATAAAATTCAAAACAAAAACATGAAAGGTTTGTAAAAATCAAAATGGCACATTTGAATCCGCACAATTATCATGTGCGGTTTTTTTGATGAACATGCGTTACAATATTGTCGTGAAAAGGCAATATTTTAATTTGTAAAATGGTTTTTTCCACTGTCAATCAACAAATCCACGCAAAAGGAAATCAATAGACGGCGGAATTTAAAAATTACGGCTGATTTCATAATTTTAAATAAAAATTTCTTGACAATTTTTTGCTGTTATAGTATAATTAGTTAGTAAACTAATTAATTTTAAATTGACATGCAAATAAAGAGGAAGGGACAAAAAATGAGAGCAAAAAAGGAAATACCGGCAGCGCCTCCTCCGAGAAAGGAGCTTAGCGATAATCCGGTAAAATTTTGTAATGAAATTGCCAGATTGTTTCGGGCGAGAAAACGGGAAGCTGACACGCAAGAAGGGGTCATGACACAGCCGGGCGCCCATTTAATTTTGTCAATGCTTGCTATTTCCGACGGGATCAATCAACTGGAGCTGGTGAATCAAACGCATCTTCGCCCCCCCACGGTCAGCGTGATTTTGCGAAGAATGGAAGGGGAAGGACTGGTAGAGCGAAGGAGCGATCTTGAGGATAAGCGAGCTGTACGGGTCTATCTCACCGAGGCGGGACGGACATTGGATCGGGAGAATATTGAAATGATCCGAAAGCTGGATGCCGAGGCAATGGAAGGGCTGAGCGAAGAGGAGATCGCAATTATGATGAAGCTTTTAATAAAGATACGAAATAATCTTTTGCCGCAAGGCGAAAAAA
This sequence comes from Eubacteriales bacterium, assembly GCA_045537595.1. Taxonomy (GTDB): domain Bacteria; phylum Bacillota; class Clostridia; order Oscillospirales; family CAG-272; genus HGM12713. Next base: position 6,973 of record JAZSPS010000030.1, on the reverse strand, counting down.
ACGATAACGCACACAGAGAAGGAGAAGAGAAAAAACAAGCATGAAAAGAATTTTCCATTATTTAAAGCCCTATACCTTTTTGGCAGTAATTTCTCCGCTGTTAATGATGGGAGAGGTGTTTGCCGATCTCTGCCTGCCCAGATTGATGACGGTAATCGTGGATTGCGGTATTATGAGAAGCGGAGACGTTTCGGAATCCGCACTGGGAAGCTTTGTAATGCGCTTGCTGTATGGAGAGGGAACCTACTCATCCATGCAGGTCATTATTACCTTTGGAATACTTATGCTTGCGGTGGTCCTTATAGGAGGATTTTTTGGCGTTTTTTGCGCGTATACCGCGGCAAAAGCATCACAAGGACTGGGGAATGACCTCCGATGCGACGCGTATCAGCGTGTCATGTCCTTGTCCATCGAGCAAACCGATCGATTTACTACAGGCTCCTTGGTAACACGGATGACAAACGATATCAGTATGATCGTGGAGTTTACCGAAATGTTCTTGCGGATGCTGGTCCGTGCTCCCATGTTCTTTGTGGGAGGCTTGATCATGCTGTTAAGCATGAATGTTCATTTTGGTCTTGTAATGGTCTGCTCCTTGCCTGTTATGGCAATCATGCTGATTTTTGTGCTGAGCCGAGCCGTGCCCCTGTACAGCACCGTACAGAAGAAGCTGGACCGTGTGAATTCGGTGGTTCAGGAAAACGTAACGGGAGCAAGGGTTGTTAAGGCATATGTGCAGGAGGAGCATGAGGCGGAACGCTTTCGTGTTGCCAATGAGGACCTGAAAAACACAAACTACCGTGTTCAGCGAATGATGGCAGTGATGCATCCTGTCTTGATCGTAGTCATGAACGCGGCGATCATCGCAATTATATATATAGGCGGCTGGCAGATCGAGAATGTTGCCGACAGCGGTATGACAGCGGGAACCTTAATGGCGGCCATTACTTATGTAACACAGGTGCTGATGTCGATCATGATGGTGACCCATATGTTCCAATCGGTGTCTCGGGCAATGGCGTCTGCCAAGCGCGTGGGAGAAGTATTGGATGCGGAGCCGGTGATCCTTTCGGGACAGGTGAGGGAGGCAAATGACGAGATTGCCGTTTCCTTCCGCAACGTTACCTTCCGATACCCCGAAACCACCGGCGAGCCTGTACTGCGTGATATCAATTTGGATATTCGGCGGGGAGAGACCTTCGCCATTATTGGAGCGACAGGCTCGGGAAAGAGCTCTCTGGTCAATCTGATCCCCCGATTTTATGATGCGACGGAGGGAGAGGTCTTGGTGGACGGCGTTCGGGTACAGGAATATGATCTGGAAGCGCTTCGGAAAAAGATCTCCTTTGTTATGCAAAAAAGCGAGCTGTTTTCGGGTACGATCGAGTATAATATCCGAATGGGCAAGGAGGATGCGGAACAGAGTGAAATTGAGGAAGCGGCAAGAGTGGCGCAGGCGGAGGACTTTATTCTTTCCTTCGCGGAGGGATATCAAACCTATATCGCCGAAAAGGGCGCTTCACTTTCGGGCGGACAAAAGCAGAGAATGTCTATCGCCAGAGCACTGGTGCGAAAGCCGGAATTTATCATTTTGGACGACTCCACCTCGGCACTTGATCTTGCCACCGAAACACGGCTGAGACAGGCACTGAGAGAGCATCTTGCCGATACAACGGTTATCATGATCGCCCAGCGGATCGCCAGCGTTCGCAATGCGGATCGGATCGCGGTCATAGAAAACGGAACCATTCGGGATTGCGGACCTCACGACGTGCTGATGCAAACCAGCGAGACCTATCGTGATATTTACTATTCGCAAATGAAGAACGGAGGGGAGAGTATATGAACCAAGCTCGGGAAAAAGTAAGCGCAACCAATCGTATGCCTCCTCTGCGTATGGGACCGGGAGGACGGGGCGGCGGACCCATGCATTCCCGTGTTAATGCGGAAAAGCCGAAAAATATGAGAAAAACCTTGGGCAGACTTTTGAAATATATCGGAAAAAGCCGACTGCTTATCATTTGCCTGATTCTGATTATGACGGTAGTAACGCTGTCCGATCTGGCAGGTCCCGCGCTTCAGGGAGCGGCAATTGATACGATTCAATTAAAGGACGGCCGCCTGACGGTGAACATGCAAGGGATGATCGGGTATTTAGCGCTCATGGGTATTCTTTTCGCCATCAGCGCGGCAATGTCACTTTTGCAGGGAATCTTGGCGGCAAAGCTGTCGCAAAATACCGTGTATATGCTGAGAAATGACCTGTTCAAAAAAATATCCCGCCTTTCGATTCGCTATACCGATACCCACCGCCACGGAGATATTATGTCACGAATGACAAACGACGTGGAAAATGTATCCAATGCCATTTCGCAATCGATTACATCCCTGATCTCCAGTGTGCTGACCTTGGTGGGCGCCTTTAGTATGATGGTGTATTACGGCTGGGTCATGGCGCTGATTGCCTGCGTTACCATTCCGATCACCATTACTCTTTCCTCCAAGCTGGCAAAATTTATGCGAAAATATTTTGTTCGGCGCCAAAAGCTACTGGGACAAATGAACGGACAAGTGGAGGAGATGGTTACCTCCTATAAAACGGTGGTGGCATACGGAAAAGAGAAAAAAGCGACGGAGGACTTTACCGCGATCAGTAAGGAATTCAAGCACTGCTGCATCCTTGCGCGTGTGTGGGGCTCCATTATGGGTCCCTGTATGAACTTTTTGGGAAATCTGCAATACGTGCTGATTGCAGCCTTCGGCGGATATTTTGTGCTGAATCCTGTTTCCTTTATGCGAAGCCTGACCATCGGTAATATTCAGTCCATGCTGCAATATTCCAAAAAATTTACGCGGCCCGTCAATGAGATCGCCAATCAGTATGCGGCGATATTGACAGCTCTTGCGGGAGCGGAACGAATTTTTGAGATTATGGACAGCGCGGACGAGATCGATGAGGGAAGCGCGGAGCTTCGGGTGAGCGATATTCGGGGAAATATCGAATTCGAGCGGATCGAGTTTTCCTATGAAGAGGGCGAACCGGTTTTGAAGGGCTTGAACCTCTCGGTAAAGCAAGGACAAAAGATCGCCATCGTGGGGGCTACAGGCTCCGGTAAAACCACCATTGTTAACCTGCTGACCCGCTTTTACGAGTTGAACGGAGGCAGAATCACTGTGGATGGCGTGAATATTACGGACATACCAAAAAGCATCTTGCGAAAATCTATCGCCATCGTATTGCAGGATACGGTTCTGTTTTCCGATACGATTCGTAATAATATCAAATACGGACGCGCGGATGCCAATGATGAGGAAATGAAGGCGGCGGCAGCTCTGGCTCGGGCGGATGTGTTTATAGACCGACTGCCCGAGGGATACGATACCGTGCTTGCCGAATCGGGAAGCAATCTGTCTCAGGGACAAAGACAATTGCTGTCTATCGCCAGAGCGGTTCTTGCCGATCCAAAGATATTGATTCTGGATGAGGCGACCTCCAGCGTGGATACACGGACCGAGATGCATATTCAGCAAGCCATGGTCGCCCTGATGGAAAACCGAACCTCCCTGATTATCGCGCACCGCCTGTCTACCATTCGGGACGCGGATATGATCGTTGTAATTAAAAACGGCATCGTGGCAGAAGCGGGAAATCATGAGGAGCTTTTGTCGGCGGAGGGCGAATATTATCAGCTGTATAAAAATCAGTTCGCGGGTATTTCCACATGATCCAATCGGAGAGAGAAAGATTTGCGGAGCTGTGTGAGAAGGAAGCGAAGGAGGCGGCACAAAGGAATATTTATACAGATGGCATAGGGACCTACGGAGAAAAGAGATTGCATCGGATCATAAAAGAATTTGTGTGCGATAGCGCGGAAAATACCGAGGTCCCTGTGGGAAAATATATTGCCGATGCTCTTGAACATGGGAATATCACAGAAATTCAAACGGGAAGCCTCTATCCTTTAATCAAAAAAATAAAATATTATCTGGAGCAGACCGATCATCATATTACGGTGGTCTATCCCATCCTCATGGAAAAACAGCTGTATCGGATCGATCCTGAAAGCGGAGAGCTTCTGTATAAGCGCTGTTCTCCCAAAAGGGAAAGAACAGAAGACGCGCTGGCGGAGCTGTTTTGGCTGTCAGAGCTGCTTCCATCCTCTCGGATTACCATCAGGGTCTTGGGAATCCAAGCTGACGAATATCGGTATTCCGAACGGGAACGGTACAGAAAGACAGGCGCCTATGATGGGGAGCTTTTTCCAAGGAGGCTTCTTGAGGACCGAGTTTTTCGAAATGTGTCGGATTACAAGATTTTTTTGCCGCCCGAGAAGGGAAGCTTTACTGCCGCCGAGTACGGAATATTTATTAGGCTCAAAGGAAAAGCTCTGTATTCAGCCCTAAACCTTCTATGCGACATAGGCTTGTTAACACGAAAAAAAGAAGAAAAAAAGTACAGATATTTTTGTAATTAAAAAAACACTCTGTTACGAGAGGATCGTAGCAGAGTGCTTTTTTTCAAAATTATTAATTTTCACCCGTATCTGAGCGTTCCGCGTTGCGAATGGCGCTTTGCTCATATTTAGAGGTGCTGTATTTGCTGTACTTGGAATAACGGGAATTGTAATGAGAGCCCGAACCCTTGATATTGTAGTCGTTCAATACAACACCAACGATCTTGGCACCCACCTGGCGCATGGAGTCAATTGCCATGGTAACAGACTTAGCGCTGTTCTGTCCCGAACGAATGTCAAAAAGATAGCCCGTAATGTGCTGGCAAACAGCAATGGCATCGGTGACAACACCAATGGGAGGGAAGTCGATGAAGATCACATCATATTCCTTCTTCCACTCATCCAGCAGAGCCTTGAGTCTTGGACTTGTTAAAAGCTCAGAGGGATTGGGAGGAATTCTGCCGCTGGTGATCAGATCCAGATTGGGCCGAATGTCCTTGTATATTACATCGGTCTGAATTCCCGAGATCAATTCACTCAAGCCGTCACGGCGGCTGTCAAGACGGAAGAAGCGGTGAACCACAGGGCAACGCATGTCTCCGTCGATCAGTAAGACCTTCTTGCCGATCTGAGTAAAGGAAAGAGCCAAATTGGTAATCACCGTGCTTTTTCCCGAATCCTCGGTAACAGAGGTAATGGCATAAATGGGACAAGAGTCAAGCTCGGTCATGGTGTACATCAAATTGGTTCGAAGCTGATTGAAGGACTCGCGAACCGCGAAGGGGGTGCTGTCCTCCAAAAGTCTGGTGGGAAGAATACCCTTTTTTTTGTTTTTTTTCATTTTTTATTCCCCCTTTTCCTGTGATCTTAAGGCTTTAGAATCCCAACGGGGAATAACACCCAATAAGGGAAGCTCGGTCATCTTCTTAATGTCCTCCTCCGATGTTATATTGGAGACAAGAACCGAATGAATCAAGAAGCACCCATATGCCGCGATGGCAGCCAAAACGCCGCCCACTAAGGTGTAGAGGGGCAAATTGGGAGAGTCGTGGGTCTTGGCTTCCGTAGGAACCGTTAATAGCTTGATACAGCTGGAATCAATATTAAAGGATTGGTCTCCCTCAAGAGAGGTGTCTCTTGCGATTTTTGTTAGAATTTCGGGAGCCACATCCGCAATGACCGTGGCAATCTTGTAAGCCAGAGCTTTGTCGGTGTGGGAGACAGAAAGAGTAAATACCGAGGTTTCCGAGGAAGCGGTAGAATATTTCAGCATTTTACGGATGTCGTCGTTATTTTCAATGTAAATTTCCTTTTTTTCCAATTCCGAGCGAACCTGATCCAAAAGGGGATCACTGTTGATAATTTCAAAATAGTCATTAATTAAGTAAGAAGAGGCGCCAAGAATACTGACACTGGTATAGTCAACCGTTTCGTTGGCATTTAGTACATAAAACTTCATGGAAGAAGAATATTTTTTTGCGATAAAGAAATGAGTAAAGCTTGCCACCAAAATCATAAAGACAAGGGTAACAGTCAAGATTTTCCACCAATTTTTTTTGAAAATGGCAATCAGAAAGCCAAAGGAAATTTCGTTCATAAAAAAGCTCCAATTTTAACGATATAAACTATATAGAATAAAAGATATAGCTGTATTTTTATTTTAAGTATTCGGCATTGCGCAAAAGCCAAGCGGACCGCTCCATGATTTGGTCAAATGCGTCGCCTAAAGCTTTGGGGGCAGCACAGAATTTTTCATAAGCCCTGCGGTCCTCTCCGTGGAGATCGCTTCCCAATGCCACAAGAGAATCTGTGGCGGTAAAAGGAAGAAGTTTTCGCTTTAAGCCAAAGGAAAAAAGGGAATAAGCGTTGATCTGGGCAAGAGCGCCCATTTCCAACAGCATTTCAATTTCATCCTGCTGAGATCGGATATAGCGGTCAATGTGAGCAAGTACCACCGTGAATTTCTTTAATAGAGCATCTACCGTATCAAAAAGCTCCCGATCCCATGAATCCATGGGAAGCTCCAACAGTAAAACATCGGTTCCGCGAATACAAAGCTTTTCCAAGCCCTGCATTTCATCCAATCGATTGCAGTACAAAACTTCGGCGCCAAGACAAATATTCGGCTTGCGCTTGGCATGCAGAGAAATTTTTTCAGCGGCTTCCTCCACCGTGCTTAAAAAGGCTTCCACTCTTGCGGAATTTGGGTAAAAATGGGGAGTTGCCACAACAGTATTCACAAGAGAATCATTCATAATTTCCAATTGCCCTAAGGTCTGCGTGATCCCTGTTGAACCGTGATCAACGGCAGGCAAAATATGGGAATGAAAATCAATAACAGCCGACCTTGCCATTATGAGAATTTTCCTTCATTGGAATTCGCCGCGCTGTATTTTGAGCGTTCCGCGTTGCGAATGGCGCTTTGCTCATATTTAGAGGTGCTGTATTTGCTGTACTTGGAATAACGGGAATTGTAATGAGAGCCCGAACCCTTGATATTGTAGTCGTTCAATACAACA
>JAZSPS010000023.1:0-25914 GCA_045537595.1 Eubacteriales bacterium | reverse complement strand
TTATTTCCCCCCTCGTAGATCCCGATGCTTTGCATCGCCCTACGGGTTCGACTGCGAACCGCCTTCGGCGGTATCTCCGCTCAGGATGACACGAGGGGGCGCATTGCCCGGAAGGTAGCAAAAAGCACTTATGGAAATTGCCATAAGTGCCTTTGCGTTGCTTTTGTCATTTGTTTTGTAGTCCTTAATTAAGGCATACGAAGCACTGCGTTTGTGTCCACAGATGCTATTTTAGTTATAAATTATAAGGCTCGCTCACGCTCACCGTTATGAGCTTGCTTCGCAAGCGTTATGATAGGATCGCCTTGTTCCTTACAGCTGTGCCGAAGGCACATCATAACTACGCGAAGCGTATCATAACTCTAAACTCGCCGAACGGCGATCATAACTGCGTTGTGCCCTTAAGGACACAACGCTTTTCATCGGTATTTTTTAAAAAAATCATCAAAATTAAACGGAAGATTTTATTTTTCCGCGCTTTAATTTAGAATGATAAATATACAGGAAAAACAAAACATAAACAGAAACGATCAATAGCCAGGAAACAAGATAACAGCGGCAAAGCATGTCAAAGGTAGGATTGGTGGGATAGATCCATTTCATCCAAACCATTCGGAAGCCAAGAACCGATACGATCGAGTTGACCGTACAGAATAGAGAATAGCCAAAGCTTTGGATCGTATGCGACAGAACATTGTTGGCACATGCAATCACATAGGGAAGTAAGGTGTATTTTAACCGTGTCTGACCGGCAAGGATGGCGGCTTCTTCTGATACATATAAGGATAAAAGACCGCGAGAGAAAAGGACAGTGCCGCCTGCCAAAACTCCCAAGCTCAAGGAAATGGCTAAGGTATAAAGAATGGATTTCTTTACACGGTCGGGCTTTTTCGCGCCTAAATTTTGCCCTACAAAAACCGTTGCCGCGCTTCCCCAAGGAGAAGCAGCGATGGTGCCGGCTATCGTCTCAAGACTGGTAGAGGCGGAATTTCCGGCGATTACAGCCGATCCAAAGGAGTTGGTTTGGGTCTGGATCTGTAAATTGGCAAGAGGATAGAGCGCGGTGCTTAACGCAATGGGTATGCCGTTGCCAAGAATGTTTTTGAACGAGGAAAAGCTCCACTTGAGACGGTTAAGGCGCAATTGGCAAATGCCGTCATTCCGTAAAAGTCTGCGAAGAACAAGAAACGCGCCGACCGCTTGGGAGACAACGGTCGCGATGGCAACCGCGGCAACCTTTTGGGTCATGGTGTAGCACAGGATGAAATTGAGTACAACATTTAAGCCGCCCGAAAAGAGCATGTAATATAAAGGACGCTGGGAGTCCCCTGAGACCGAGAGAACCGCCGTTCCGAAATTATAAAGCATGATAATGGGGGCGGAGGCGAGATAAATACGCATGTAAAGAAGGGCACCGTCAAAGCAGTCGGAGGGACACTGTGTCCATGTTAAAAAGAGATTCGAGGAGAAGATTCCCAAAAGTGCGGAAGCGGTGCCTAACAAGATGGCGGTGATCAAAGAAGTGGAAATGGCTTGTTGCGTTTTTTCCTCATCGTGAGCTCCCATCAAGCGTGCGAGAACGATTTTAGCTCCCGAGGAAATACCAAAAAAGGTATTGATCAAAAGGTGGATGATGGAGGAGGTTGCGCCAACTGATGCCACCGCTTGGGTATCGGCAACATAGCCGAGAACCATTATATCCACCGCGTTAAACAAGCTTTGCACCAAACCGATAAAAATAACGGGAATGGTGTACACGATAATGGAAGAAAGGAGATTTCCTTCCGTAATGTTCACAGTTTTAAACTTCATCATTATAATTGTCCTTGGATTTTTCCCATTTTTTGACGGCGTTCATGAAATTAGGAGGGAGCTTACGCTTCATCGAAGCACTCGGGAACAAAAACATCAAGATCCGTCTATTGTAGACCAATTATATCATAAAAAAGGGAAAAAATAATAATTTCACATAAATTTGTTGAAAAAATTATAAAGGGAGAGGGAGGCATCCGCGGATGCCTCCCTCTCTCTTTGATAGATTTGATAGAAAAGTTATTTCAATTTTTCAATCAGATTTTCAATCAGAGAACGGAATTCCTCCTTGTATTCATCTGACGAAAGCTCCAAATCACTCAGAACAGTAAACACGTTCTCTATTCCAATCCCTTTGACATTGTATTCGCTGCTGTGTAGAATCATGGCAGTCTCAATTACAGCGGAAATAAACTGAAAATCATCGCTTGGGTCATCGGTCAGCAGGCTGCCGCCTAACCCGTATTCCCTTAGCGTGCTGTCGGTTTCGCCAAGAAGCTTGTAACGCATGGCAAGCTTCATCCATTCCGAGACAATTCCCTCGGCGGAAAGAGCCTTCTCGCTTAATTTCAGCTCATAGCAAACCGTTAAGGTGTGTCCGGCACCAACCTCACCCGCGTCTTTGCTGTCGTCATCAAAATCCTCATCATCAAGCAAACGGTTTTCATAACCGATCAAACGGTATTCCGATACATACTCGGCATCAAAGGTCAGCTGAAATTTTACGTCCCTCGCAACGGTGTATAAGGTGGAAAGAAGCTCGGTTCCAAGAACCTTTTCCGCCTCACGGTCGCTGTCAATGTAATAATATACACCGTTGCCGTTTTGAGCTAACGCGCTCATGCTGCTGTCACGGTAGTTTCCTGTGCCAAATCCGAGAACCGAGAGATAAATGCCGAGATCCCTTTTTTCCGAAATAAAGCTTTTCAGCTCTTCGGGGGAGGAGATCCCTACATTCAGATCTCCGTCGGATGCCATAATGATGCGGTTGTTTTTGCCCGCGTGAAAATGCTTGGCGGCAAGCTCGTATGCCTTTTGCAGTCCGGATTCCCCATTGGTGGAGCCGCTCGCTCTTAGGCTGTTGATGGCGTTCATGATCTCCTCATCCCGATTTCCCGCGCAGCCGTCCAGAATCACCGCCTCCTTGCCCGAATAGGTAACAATGGAGACCGTGTCATTTTCATTCAACGCGGAAACAAGATAGGAAAAGCCTGTTTTCAAAAGAGGCAGCTTGTCTTCGGCGGCCATCGATCCCGATACATCAATTAAAAAGACTAAATTATTGCTGCCTTTTGTGACGGGAGCCTCGGTGGTAAGTCCCAGGATCATCAGATGGGTGCTGTCATTCCAAGGAGACTTGGCAATGGTTGCCGTTTTTCCGAAGATCTCACCCGCGGAGGGAAGAGCGTAGTCGTAATCAAAATAATTGACCATTTCCTCGGTGCGGATAGAGCTTCCTCCTTGGGCAATCAATTGCTCCAAGGTGTAATTGGAATTCACCAGCTTGCGAAAATAGGCGTAAGATGCTGTGTCAACATCGGCGGAAAACGTGGAAACAGGCGACAGTGCCGTGTTGATAAAGGGATTTTCTAAAAAATCGGTGCCGGCGTCTTCTTTTTCCGAGGAAGGGGGCACGATGGCACCGTTGGTGCCATCCATTGTGATATCGCTCATACCGCCCATGAGGTCACCCCCGCCGTCTAAAATATCCATATCAGAACTGTTTTCACCCGCGCCGCAAGAGGAAAGGGTCGGAAGCGCGGCAAGAAGAAGGATGGCGAGAAAAATACATAAAAGCTGTTTTGTTTTTTTCATAAAGTACTTCCTTTCTGACTTTGCGCAGTCGGGTCAATTTGCCTGTGTCAGGCTACGAAAGAATGTCGCAAAGATATTCGGTGAAGGCAGAGGAAGGCTCCAGCTCAGGGTCGTATTCAAAAAGGGAACCGAATCCCACATTGCCCGCGGACTGTTCAAGACAAGGGGAGATCACCGATCCGTCTCCCAACGCGATCCAAATGCCGTCTAAGCTTTTCACGGCTTCGGCTGTCTCGGGAGAAAGACGGGAGCCCTTATTTTGGAAGAGCAGCGTAAGCAATTGGTTTTTCTCCTGCTCGCTCAGAGCCATCGCGCGGTATCCGCTCTCATCGGAATATTTCCAGATAATCCGAGGGGTTCCGTCAAAGAGGGGAAGGGAATCCGCTGACAGTCTCAAATGCTCGGTTTCCGCTCTCAGGGCTTGCAGCCGCAAGGAGACTGTGCTTCGTGACGCGCCTGCGTTGTCCGCCGAGTTGTTTCCCATAGATTCCATAGGGGCGGTGGGAGCGGCATCCTCCTTTGCGCCCTTTTGAAGCTGATTTCCCACAAATACGCTCAAAATACATGCCAATAAAAGGGAGAGGGTGACAGCGGTAATAAGAATACGGCGTGAGCTCCAAGACGGCTTGGCAGGACGGGCAGACGAGCTCGGAGCATAGGCAAACTCTGCCTGTGCGATATATCGGTCGTCGATCAAGCCGATCTCATCAAACAGATATTCGGCAAAGCGCTTTCGATTTTCATGATCCATGCGATTCACATGACCCATATGGCTTTTACGGCTCATAATGAAAATCCCTCCTTTTCCAGTTGCTCCTTCAGCTCGGCACGTAAACGGAAGAGGGTGGTTTTGACCTTGGAGACACTCAGATCCATGCGACGGGCAATATCGGGTATGCTGTCAGAGTAAAAATAGCGGCGAACAAAAATTCTTCGCTTTTCCTCGCTCAGCTCAAAGAGAAAGCGGTTGATGGTTTGGCGCAGCTCCCCCGATTCATAATCTCTTTGCGGATCAAATCCATCCGGAATACAGTCGGTCAGCTCCTCGGTAATGTTGCCCATGCCTCCGCGCTTGAGACGGTGGGAGGAGCGAAAACGGCTGATGGAAAGACAGCGAATGATCTTCGCCAGATATGCGCCGAGATAGGACGGACGGTCCTCGGGCATCGAATTCCATGCCTCCAAATAGGTGTCATTCACGCACTCCTCCGCATCCTCCGTGGAGGAGAGGAGAGAAAAGGACAGAGATTTCAGCATTTTTCCGTATTTTTGAGAGGTTTCGCCAATGGCATTTTCAGAGCGTTGCCAGTATAGCTCTACAATTTGATGATCCTCCATTACAGCCTCCGTTTCTTTTTGCGGCCTTCAATCCATAAGTCGCCCTCAAGGGCAAAAAGGTTACACAAAAATAAAAAATTCACGCAGCATTGAAATTTCGAGCATGACAGCTTCCGCAACGGAGCTTCTGTCATTATAATTATTATAAACGCCGAGAGGAGGTTTGTCAATATTCTCCTTCTTACAGACGTCCGGTACAGACGGGCGCAGGAACCATAAAAGCACCGAAAACACAATTTTTTGGAAAAAAATAAAATTTCTATTGATTTTTAAAATTATGTGTGATATAATAGAAATGCTCGTGACTATTTCTGCCCATTGTGGGTAGTTGAGATTATTATATTCGGAGGTGTACTGCCATGGAAATTGCATTGGGAATTATCATCAGTGTTCTTGCCATCGCGCTGGTTGCGTGTGTTTTGCTTCAGTCAGGTAAGGATAAGCGTTTGTCCGGAACGATTGCCGGAGCTGCCGAGACATTTTTCGGCAAAAGCAAGAGCAAAGCAAGAGACAAGGTTCTCAGTCGTGTCACAACCGTTCTTTCCTTTGTGTTTGTGATTTTGGTTGTGACCATGTATATCCTGGTTGCGTAAGAACGACAAACGAAGTTAAGTTAAAAACGCGAAAACAGCGGCGGCAACGTATCGGTTGCCGCCGCTGTTTTTATAAAATCCCACCGGGCCGTGTATCCGAGAATAGAGAAACCCTGCATGTGCAAGGCGGAATCCTATCTCATGCTTTACTGCTCCCAGCATCCTTTAACCCTGTCGAGACAAGTCAATCGAGGGGGAAAAAGGGAGGTCTGCAAACCACAGTCGACTCTGTTTTCGGATTCCTTTTTCTAAATGTGGGTTTTTATACCCGAATATCACAAACCAAGCAGGCAAAGCACAAGAAAAAGAATCAAAAAATATGCTTACACGCTTAGTATATGCAAAAAATCAAGAATTAGTTATCATAATCGATTTCTTGTGAAAAAAGATCATCAAAATAATCGGCGATGTCATCCAGCTCATCATCGTCATCTACGGTAACGAGGATATCCTCATCTCCGTCCTTTGCCAGCTTGAGAATGATATATTCACAAATATCATCATCGCCCTGCTCCTGTTCATCCTCCACAGGGATCATGGCAAAATATTGCTCGCCGTTGCGCTCGCACTGAGCGATCACCTCAAAATCAATTTCATTGCCATCCTCGTCGGTCAAGGTAAAATAATCATTTTCATAAATATTTTCGTCCATTATAAGCTCCTATAAATTCCATTGAGGAATTTTTAATCAAGATTTTGCGTCCAAAGACTGTGTTTATATTGTATCCTATTGTGAGCAAAATGTCAACAGTTTTTTCGCGGACGGCGAATTTTTTTTGCGCTTTAAAATTTTAAAAAGGATCAAAGCGCAAAAGCTCGGAAAGAACAGAGTTGCTGACGAAGAAGCCCTCATCGGAAAAGAAGAGCCTTCCGCGGTCTCGGATCAGAAATCCATGTTGGATAAAAGAAGGGAGGGCGGGGAAAAGCTCCTCTATGGAGGCACCGAAACGCTCTTCAAATTGGGCGCAGTCGATCCCCCGTGTCAGACGCAGACTCAGCATGACCGTCTCGTTAAAAATATCTCTCGGAGTAAGGAGGGTACGTTCCTCTGTAATATCCTGTCCCTTAAGGAAGGCTTCAAGGTCACGGGAATTCCCGAACCGAACCTCCTCAAAGCAGGAATGAGCGGCGACCCCAAAGCCAACATAATCCTTTCTTAACCAGTAACGAAGATTGTGCTTGGATTCCTTTCCCTCCCTCGCGAAATTGCTGATCTCATATTTTTCATAGCCATGCTGTCTCAAAAAATCGGTGCAAAGCCGATACATTTCAAGCTCGGTGTCCTCGTCGGGCAGAGAAAGAGAATTCCGTATCCGAGCAAAGGGGGTGTCCTCCTCAATCTTTAACCCATAAGCGGAAATGTGCTCGGGGGATAGCTCTGCCAAAGCGGAAAGAGTTTGGCGAAAGCTTTCGAGGGTCTGGGAGGGAATTCCGTACATAAGATCGACGCTGATGTTGTCAAAGCCGACGGCACGGGCATGGGCGAGGAGCTGTTGAAACTCGGAAAAGGAATGGGCACGTCCGAGAAGCCTTAATTCGTCATCGGAGGCGCTTTGCAGACCGATGCTCAAACGGTTGATTCCCAATTTTCGCAAGCACGACAGAGCGTCACGGTCCGCGGTGGCGGGGTTGCACTCACAGGAGATCTCACAGTCCTCCGAAAGCTCGTAACAGCGTCGCAATGTGTCCATCAGCCTTTGAAAGCAGGAGAGGGGGAGAAGGGTAGGCGTGCCGCCTCCAAGGTAGAGCGTGTCCACACGAAAATCAGCGCACCGAAGGGAAAATTTTTCTATGCGGCGGCAAAGCTCATCGGTGTAAAGCTCCATGGTGTCCCTTCCTTTATCGGGAAAGGAACAAAAATCACAGTATAAGCATTTTTGAATACAAAAGGGAATGTGAATATAAATCCCGAGGCTCTTTTTTGTTTTTCTGTTGTTTACATTGCTTGAGAGAATGGACATGAAGGGTTCTCCTTAGAGGGATATAAAGAAAGGGTATGGCTTTTTATTGAAAAATTTATTTTGCTTGAATCCATGAAATTTATGAGCTCCCCTCCTCAGAGGATGAGGAAGCAATGCGGCGCTTGGAGACAAATTTGCTGTATTCCGTCGGGGTAATGCCCACCTTGGCTTTGAATACCTTGGAAAAATAATTGACCGAGGAAAAGCCGAGAGCATCGGCAATTTGGGTAAAGCTTAAGGCGGAGGTGCGGATCTTTTGCTTTGCTTCGGAAATTTTTAAATCGGTGAAATATTCCATTACTCCCTGTCCCGTCTCTTTGCGGAATTTTTTTGTCAGTGAGGTTTGTCCGATCCCAAAATGCGTGCAAACCTGCTCCATTGTCAAAGGGCGGGAGACCTGCTCGGAAAGATAAAGCTTGATTTTTGTGACCATATCGGAATCGTCCCGAAAACGGTTTGCCTTTTGTGATTCGTCCAAAAGCAGGTCAATGTGCTCCAAGCGGCAAAAGACCATTGCTAAAAAACGCTCCAAAGAAGAACAAACAAAGCTGAGGACCACATGTGGAACATCGGATTTTAACCTCATTCCGTGAAGCGGCTCCTTGCCGCGGATTGGCTCGCAGATCCGCGCCGCGGTCTTCATCAGGTCAAGAAGCATGCTGCTCTCCTCCTCATAAAGAAAAAAGGGAGGACGCTCGAATACCTTCATTGCCTCGGATTCGCACAAAAAGCTGATCAGGGCGAAATTTGCATGCTCCGAAAGCCATTCATATTTGGATTTTTTGTAAGCGGGACGGTAAAACATCATCCCCGGACCTACACGGTAACAGCCTTCCTCCGTGGTGTAAAGACCGTTTCCCGAGATCACAAAAATGATCTGTGAAAAATTATATTGCTCAAAATAAGGCTCAAATAAGGGCTTGAAAGGGAAATGGTAGGCGGTAACGATTGCCGAGACGTCGAAGGCTTTGCTGTTGCGTATTTGATTGTATTCCGACGGTGTGCTTTGCATGCCGTATTTCCCTCCTGACTGTTGGATTTTACCAATAAAGTGTTGGAATTTGCATTGACTTTTGCAAGGGATTCCTTTAAACTAATTATAAAGATAAGCGCTTGCTTTGTCAAGTGCAATATAAAAAGATATGCAAAAAGAAAAAGGAGATTGTTGCTATGAAAATGGAAAAGAAGGATCTGGTCGTCGGTATTATCGGTCTGGTAATGGGAAGACATCATTTGGAATCTGTTATCAATTACGGCGCGGAGGTAGGTGCCATTTGTGACATCGATCCCGAGCAGCTGAAAAAGATCGGAGATGATTTCAATATCCCCGAGGAAAAGCGCTTTACCGATTATAAGGAATTGGTGAAAGATCCCCGAATCAATGTAGTGATCCTTGTTACGCCCGATCAGCTTCACCGTTCCATGACCGAGGAATTTCTTGCCGCCGGTAAGCACGTCCTTTGCGAGAAGCCCTTGGCGCTTACCCGAGATGACCTGAACGGTATCATTGCCGCTACCAAGAAATCCGACAGAAAATTCATGGTGGGTCAGATCTGTCACTTTACCCCCGCCTTTATTAAGGCAAAGGAATTGTTGGATTCGGGTGCCATCGGAGAGCTTTATTTTGTAGAGTCCGAGTACGCGCATGATTACCACTGGATCATGCACGGCTGGAGAAGAGATCCCCTCCGCCACGGCGTTGTAGGCGGCGGCTGTCACGCGGTTGACCTGATGCGTTGGTTTGCGGGAGATCCGGAGGAGGTGTTCGCGTACGGTACCCATAAGCTTCTTCCCATGGCGGATTATGATGACGCTACCATCGCGGTTCTGAAGTTCCCCAATAAGGTCATCGGAAAGGTGTTTGTTTCCACAGGCTGTAAGAGAAATTATACCATGCGTACGCTTTTGTACGGAACGAAGGGAACGATCATCTGCGATAATAAATCGGATACCATGCAGCTCTTTACGGTAGAAGAGGACGGAATCACGGTCAAGAAGGAGCCTGAGATCATTCCTATCGAGATCAATCACCATAATACAACAGGAGAGTTTGACGTGTTTGTAAGCTCTCTCGTGAATGATACGCCTGTGGAGATGGATGCGGTACAGGGCGCTAAGACGGTTGCGGCATGCTTGGCGATCGTAGAATCCGCGCGGACAGGTAAGCCGGTTAACCCCGATTATAATTTCTAAATTTCTTAGCAGTTAGGCAAAAATTATATTTTTAATTTTTTCAGGAGATAAGAGAGAATGAAGGCCGCATTTTACGAATGTGATATAACACCGCCCTTGGGGGGCTTTCTGTGGGGGCATTACAAAAGGGTAATCGCCGCCGATGTAGCGGATCGACTGTACGCGAAGGCGGTGGTAACGGAAAGCAACGGAGAAATTGCCGCTATCGTTACGGTGGATTGCTGTGCTCTTCCTGACGATATGCATGACGCGGTTACAAAACGGGTCTGTGAATATACGGAAATCCCCGCCGAGCGGGTCTGCCTTCACTCCAATCATACCCACTGGGGAGCGCCGATCTTCGGCTCTCCCGAGCTTCGTTGCTTTGCCGATGAGACCTATCGGGATGTTTGCTATCGTTTAACGGCAGACGCGGTGATCTTGGCTTATATGCGCTTGGAGGAGGCGAGCGCCGGATTCGGAGTATCGGAGCTGGCGGACGTATCCTTTAACCGTGACTATGTTTTGGAGAACGGACAGGCAATTACCTTTGGCAGATCTTCGCTGGGGGTAAAGAAAATGCTTGCGGGAATCGACCCCTCGGTGTCGGTTATGAGCTTTGAGCGAGATGGGAAGCCGGTGGGGGCGTTGGTGAATTTCGCGTGCCACCAGTGCTGCTGCGGAGGAATTGAGGCATACAGCGGCGATTTTTCCTCTGTTTTGTCCAAAGAGATGAAAAAGCGCTACGGAAATGATTTTGTAACCGTGTTCCTGTTGGGAACCTGCGGAGATATCAATCACGTAAACAGCGATCGTGTTACCAAGGCTCCTGACGGATGGTATCGGGAGATCGGTAAGCGGCTGGCGGAAAAAGCCGTGGAGGCAATGCATGGCTCGGAGACGGTGGAAGAGGGAGTCCGCGTGGCGAAGGAGCTTGTTCGGATCCCCACAAGACAGGCAGAGCTTGAGGAGACAAAGAAGAAAATAGCGCACCTGCTGGAGGCGGACAAAAATTTAATGCGACTGCGCAACTTGGTGGTGTATGAGGCTTCCAATACAGAGGAATATAAGGAGCTTTGGGTTCAGGCGATCAAGATCGGAGAGGTGTGCATTTACGCGTTCCCCGGCGAGGTTTTTGTCAATTTTGGATTACAGCTGAAGGAGAAAGCGCCCTTCAGGAAAATCATGGTAGCGGAGAATTGTAACGCGTATTGCGGTTATATTCCCACAAAAGAAGCCTTTGGGGAGAATTGCGACCTGTATGAGACCTCCCTTTGCCATCATAGCTGTCTGGTGCCTGAGGCAGGAGACATTTTGGTGGAAAAATTGCTTGGGTTAATAAAATAACAAAAATAATCGAGGAGGCTCACTTTCTGTGTGCCTCCTCGAAATATTTCTGAGCGAATTCGATTACATCCGCGTACCGAATTTTTGCTTGACAGAGCCGATCTGATTCTGCTCAGCCTGTTGGGAAGGATACCATCCCTTGGCAGCCATTTTCCCGTACAGAGTGCTCTGCATACAAAGCGTCTCGCTCAGTGCCGCATGGAAGGCACCGTGTACCTTCTCTGTGGAGGATTCGAGGGTTCCGTGCATATACAGGTCACAAACACCCTTTTCCAATAAAAGAATATCTTCCATCAAATTTTTATCATCCATACTTATTTTCCTTTCTTGGGTAAGCTTTTTGTCTCAATATCTCAATCTCTCAACAAAATCTTAATAAAGAGCTGTTACAGTAAGCCGTACAGATTTTGAAAAATCTGACGGTGCTTGTCCGCCATCTGCTGAACACAAGTTTTTAATTCAGGATCCTGCAGGTCGGATATTGTCTGCTGACACTTTGCCTGAAAAAACTTTTCGTGTCCCAGAGCGTCCTCGATATAAAGTAATTCTTTGGGTGTCATGGTGAAAACCTCCTGTTTTTTGATATATTGTTAGTATCTCACAAAAGCAGAACAATATACCGAAGCCGTGAGAAAAGATTTTATAGAAGAAAAGTTCTTTTACAGGATTGCCTCCTACGTCGGCAAAGATCCTTCGGCAAGCTCAGGATGACACGTACCGTAGTTTGTGCGAGAATTAAAGCTTATCTGTCGCACTGCGCCTCATTTCGTGTTAACACGTAGCAAAGCGGAGTATGGAGCCGAAGGTGAAGAATCCTTGCCGAGCTTGCGAGGCAATTTGATGCGGTATGTATACGGAAATTTCACTCATTGTCCGCTGTCGGTGCTGTTTTTCCTTTTCCAAGGCGTGAAAACCATCCAAAGGTGAGAGGCCAAAGAACTCCGCCGACCAACACCATTAAGAAGTATCGAAGGGAACGGGCGGCTAAATGTCCTCCGAAAAGAGCATCCAAGGGAGCGCGCAAAAGCTCCTTTACCGCAAGGACGGCAAGAATTCCTCCAACCGCCTTTAAGATCTGAACCCACCAAACGGCAGAGGTGTCAAAACGGATCCATTTCAAATCCACCGTGTAAACGACCAACAGACCCAGCAAGCAACCCATTAAGGTATAGGCATTTTTTTGAGCCGATTGCAGATTGTGAATATTTTCCTCCGCGTAGACCGCCTCGGGGAAGGTGTATAGGCAAATAAAAAGCAAATACGCCGTGACTGCCGCTGTTAGCGTAATGAGGATTCCATACATCACCTTGGGCTGCTTTTCTATCTTCTGAAAAAGAGGATATGCCCCAAAAATAAGCAGCAAGGCGATTCCTACGGAAACGCACACATCCGCGGGGGTGTGGACACCCAGATACATTCTGGAAAGGGGAACCAGAACGCAAAGAAGGATCATAAGGAAGCGAAGAAGCCTTCCCTTGTTCCAACGGGCGATGCCGCCGAACAGTCCAACAGAGGATTGGGTATGTCCGCTGGGGAAGGAATAGCCCGTGGCAGCCTCCTTTGCCGACTCAACAATGGTAAAATCGGGATTTTTGACCCACGGACGCGGAACACGGAATAGCATTTTTAAAAATTGATTGATCAGTGTTCCCAAAAATCCTGTGCAGAGCAGATAATATCCCTGATATTTATTGACACACCAAAAAACGATCATGCCGACTGCCATAAAGACGGTTTCTTCGCCGCAAAGGGTGATCAGCGAAAAAAGAAGGTCCAACGGCGGACAGCGAAGATCCTCGAGAAAATATAAAAATGACATAACCATACGCCTTTCTAATCATTTCTAATCATTTCTGATCAAAAGAAGAAATTCACGAAAAAACAAAGGATCCGATCGTGTTTTCGTCTTTGGATCGATTTCATACTATATTACAATTATACCATATAAAAAATTTTTTTCAAGTTTTATTTTTTCGCGGCATAAAATAAGCAAAAAGGAGCGGAGGAATGCGCAATCGTTGCTTTTCCATGATTGACAAAAAAGAGGACATATGGTATAATAAGCTGAATATGGCAATTTATATTTTTTTGCGAAAGGTGCAATAGCATGATTTGTGATACAATTTTAGACGCGATGGGGCAAACCCCCATCATACGTCTGCATCATATGACAGGTGCGGATGATGCGGAGATATTGGTTAAATTTGAGGGCTTGAATGTAGGCGGCTCCATCAAAACCCGCACCGCCTTTAACATGATTCGGGACGCGGAGGAAAAGGGCTTGCTTCATCCCGATACGGTCATCGTGGAGCCCACCAGCGGAAATCAGGGGATCGGCTTGGCGCTTGTGGGGGCTGTGCGTGGATATAAGGTGAAGATCATTATGCCCGATTCGGTCAGCGAGGAGAGAAGAAAGCTGGTTTTGCATTACGGCGCGGAGGTGATTTTGATACACGATCACGGAAACATCGGTCTGTGCATTGAGGAGTGCTTGAAGCTGGCTCTGAGAATGAAGGCGGAGGATCCCCATGTGTTTGTGCCTCAGCAGTTTGAAAATCCCGCCAATCCGGCGATTCAGCGTATGGGAACAGGAAGGGAAATATTGGAACAGGTGGCAGGGCCTATTCACGGCTTTTGCTCCGGAATCGGAACAGGGGGAACCATCACCGGAATCGGGGAAACCTTGAAGGCAAAAAATCCCGATATGACCATCTGGGCGGTCGAGCCGGAAAATGCGGCGATTTTATCGGGCGGCTCCATCGGAACCCATGTTCAAATGGGTATCGGTGACGGCGTGATTCCCGAGATATTGAATCAGGAGATCTATGATGACGTATGTATCATTAAGGATGAAGAGGCTTTGCAAACAGCCAAGGATCTGGCATCCAAGGAGGGAATTATGTGCGGCATCAGCAGCGGAACCAATGTGGCGGCGGCGATGCGTCTGGCGAAAAAATTGGGAAAGGGAAAAACCGTTGTGACGGTGCTTCCCGATACCGCCGAGCGGTATTTTTCTACGCCGCTGTTTGAATAAATTTGAATCATTTGGGAATAGAGCCCCAGTCAATAAAAAATGCAGGGACCGTGCTCCGCGTATGACGGATAACGCTCCCTGCATTTTTATAATTTTCGGTATTTTATTTTTGTTTGATCATTCGCCGTAGGAGGCGTCGATGGAAAGAGACTTCAGAACGTTTTCATCAAAATATTCAAGAGGATCTACCGCAAGGTCGTCCACCGTCATTTCAAAATGCAGATGAGGCTCTTCGGCAACCTCGATCATGGCACTCTCACCGATTGAAGCCAACAGCTGACCGGAACGGACAGAGGTACCCTCCTTAATTCCCTCGGGTAAGGTCTCGGCAAGATTCTTGTAGATGGTATAGCAATTGCCCGTGTGTTTTACGGCGATGCAGTAACCCATTAAGGTATCCTTCCATATTTTGGATACTGTTCCGTCCGCCGCGGCATAAACAGGGGCATTTTCCTCTGTTACAATATCAACGCCGATGTGAACACGGTAGTCATTCATTGTGGTGGAATATACCTGCATTTCGGAATCGTGCTTCTTGGAAAGCGAGCCGCTGACAGGCAAAGAGAAGGAGGGAAGCTTGTTTCCCACCTGAGAGGAGGAAGGCGGGGTGTTGGAAGGCTTTTGCACAGGCTCGGTGTCAGAGGGCTGCTGGGGGTCGGCAGGGGGATTCGGTGCCTCGGTGTCGCTTACGGGAGGCTGATTGCTGTCCTCGGGAAGCTCATTTTTCTTTTTTGAGCGATTGGATGCTACGGTAACCGAAATAATAATAGCAAGAGCAACGAGCAAAATAATGGTGGTAATAAGCGTGGCACGGTTGATCTTTGTATTTTTCAGTTTTTCACGAAGACTTGATTTTTTAGAATTTTCAGACATGATTTTAAACTCCTTTGCGTTATTTACTGCTAATATTTTTGCCATATAAATCGTCTTTATTCAGCCTTATGGAAATTCAGGAATGAATTTTTCACGGAGCTGTAAAAAAAAGTCAATTTTGAATATACGCAAAGAAGGAAATAGCGGAGTTTGTTTTGGCTTTCTGTTCTGACCGATTAAGCCCTTTTATCTTTTATCTTTTAATTGATCCGTGTCTGATTTTATCGGATCAGCTCCAATACACGCAGGAGTCTTGCCTGCTCCTCGGCTCCTGTTCCCGCCATGGCGGAGGAGTTAACGATTTTCTCGTAATAGTCACGGAGGATTTTGTCGCCGGTATCTAAGCCGATATCGGAAAGACCTGTGGGCATGCCAAGCGATGTCATCTGCGCGCGGAAGCTGTCCACCTTGTCTGTTTCCCCGTTGTATGCCAGCTGAGGAAGAAGTCCAATGGCTACCAATTCGCCGTGAAGCGCGCCATGCGCCTCCTCGGGGTAAAGGGTACGGGTGGTTTCATATACCTTGTGAGCGATGGCACATTGATTAGAGCCGCGCGCCAAGCCGCTGATAACGCCGGTTAAAGCAATGATCATATAAACGGTATCGTATACCTTTTTTGTGTTTTTTCCCTCGGTGATATCCTGAGCTACCTCGGGCAGATCGGAAAGAAGACGGTCATACATAAATTCACTTAGCGAGAAGGAGGAGAGAAGACCGATGTCGATTTCATCAGGGGTCTTTCCAACCAATCTCTGACGGATCTCCACCAATTTGGCAAGGGAATCGTAAACCCCCGCGACTAACAGACGGAGAGGCTGGCGGCATAAAACCGTCATGTCGGCTAAGATGGCGTTGACCTCAGAGGTGTGATGCTTGGTTCCCACGGTTTGTCCCCGATCGTTATACATAACGCTCAAGGGTGTATAAGCGGCACAGGTAGCGCTGGAGGTGGGAATGTTAATAATGGGGCGCTTGGCAAGAGCGGCACACATTTTCGCGGCATCCATCACATTTCCGCCGCCGACTCCCACCACCGAATCACAGGCTTGAAATTCGGGCGAGGCGACAATGGCATCGCATTTTTCGGGATTGCAGAAGTCGGAGTACAGAAAAAAGCTTCCGGTGATTCCTTGCGCGTCAAGACTTACCTTTATGCTTTTCTCGGTGAGAGAGAAGGCGGTTTTTCCGCCAAGAATAAAGGGGGCTTTGCGGTTCAAACGGATCAGCTCCTCACCGAGGCGTCCGATCGCTCCGTCTTCTTGAATATACCGACCGCTTCCCAAACGGAAGGAGGATTCGACGATTTTTGATTTTGTTGCCATGAATGACTCCTCAGAGCTGCGAGGTGTAGGCTTTTGCCAGTTCGCAAATTCCCTCGTAATCGCCTTCCGCGATAAGCTTTTTGTTGACGATTCCCGTAGCCACGCCGATGCCCTTGGCACCCGCGTTCAGGTACTCTTTCATATTCTTCTCGTTAACACCGCCCACGGCGAGGAAACGAATATGGGAAAGGGGAGCCATTAAGGCCTTCAAATAAGAAATACCCACCTCGGAGTTGGGGAACAGCTT
This sequence comes from Eubacteriales bacterium, assembly GCA_045537595.1. Taxonomy (GTDB): domain Bacteria; phylum Bacillota; class Clostridia; order Oscillospirales; family CAG-272; genus HGM12713. The sequence goes on along the minus strand of JAZSPS010000023.1, from coordinate 9,400 downwards.
AATGAAATCGGCGCCAAAGCGGTGAGCGTTGGCAGCTTCTGTAGGGGTAAAGGCGCCGGGAAGGGAAACCATGCCCAACTCACGGGTACGGCGAATAACAGGCTCGTAGGTATCGGGGGAAATGATAAATTCAGCCCCTGCCTCTCGCGCCAGCTCGACTTGCTTCTCGGTCATGACGGTTCCCGCTCCGATACGGACCCTTCCTTCAAAGGCTTCGCAAAGCAAACGAATGTTCTCGGCGGTTTGCTCGTCGGAGATCTTGCCACTTTGGTCAAAGGTGACCTCTACCAAACGAATTCCGCCTTTTTCCATGGCTTCGGTGGTGTGGACCAGCTGATCGGGGGTAAGACCTCTGAGAATAACGATGATTTTGTTTGCCTCAATGGCATCGATCACTTGGTTTCGGGTGCTTTCGGAAAGAATCATTTTTTTCTCCTTTTTTTTACTTTATTATGGTTATATTTGAATGGATTAATTTGACAAATAGACAATTATGAGGTATAATATATAAAGGATGCGGAAACGTTGAATCAATACAAGCTTTAGATGGGGGAGGGCGCTTATGAATTACTTTTTAAAGAATATGCTTTCGGACGGGGCGCTGCTCTGCCCGATCTACCGCACCCAGTGCGGAAAATTTTTGGATCATCTGGATTTTCACCCTCACTATGAGGTATACTTTTGCCACAGCCCATTGCCTCAGAAAATGTTTATCAACGGACAGCGGTATTCGGTCAATACTCCCAATGTGGTGATCCTGCCGCCCTTTGCGGTCCATCATATTTCCCTTGAAGCGGCGGGGGACGGTTTTGAACGCTATGTTGTATATTTTAATCATGATTTTTTGGATCAATTTGGAGAGGCGGTGTTGCCCAAGGGGATGGCCGAAGGCTTCTTCGGCGTAATGTTTCCCCTGAGCGGGGAAAAGGCGGACCGAATTTTGGAATCGTTGCAAAACCTGTATGAGAAGGATGCCTCGCGCGGGGAACAGGCAACAGGGCTTGCCCTGCTTTTGAATCGGTTGGAGCGGCTGGTTCCCATGGAGGAACGAATACGGTTGGAACAAACCACTCCTCAGATCTCACAAATTTTAGAGTATATATACCGAAATGTAGATCAGGATCTGAGCGCGGATGCCCTGGCGCGCCGATTTAACCTGAGCCGAGCGAAGCTGGACCGTGACTTTCGGCAGTATGTGGGGCAAACCGTCCATCAAACCGTGACCGAATGTAGGCTTTCGGCCGCGGCGGGGCTGTTGAGACGAACCGGATTGTCGGTTGCGGAGATCGCCTCCCTGTGCGGCTTTGAAAGCGAATACTACTTTTATTCGTTTTTCAAGAGAAATACGGGAAGGACACCCTCCGAGCTCAGAAAAAACGAGGCGGATTCTCTATAGGGTCAAGCCACAATTTTCGGCTCTAAGCCTATTATATCATACCAAAATCATCATCACAATGATAAATTGAATCAAAGAAAATAAAAAAACTAAGATTTTCCCTCACGATTAGGGGATCAGCCCACGGTCTGAAAGGCGCTTTGAAGCTTTTCTAGCGCGTTTTTTTCGATTCGGCTTACATAGGAGCGTGAGATCTTCAGCTTTTCGGCGATTTCTCTCTGCGTCATGGACTTGGTATGATTCAAGCCGTAACGCATAATGATAATTTGCCGTTCCCTCTGCGTGAGCACTGTGTTTACATAATGAAGGGCACGGTCAGAGGAGATCTTTCGCTCGATTTCCGCGCTGAGACTTTCATCACAGCTGATCACATCAATATAGGTCAGGGGATTGCCGTCTCGGTCAACGTCAATGGTTTCATTTAGGGAGACCTCCGAGGAAAGCTTTTTTTGAGAGCGAAAGTGCATAAGAATTTCATTTTGGATGCATCGGGCGGCATAGGTGGCAAATTTCGCGCCGTTGGAAATTTTAAAGGTATCCACGGCTTTGATAAGCCCCAGCGTTCCTATGGAAACCAGATCCTCTTGGTTTTTCGCGGAGGCGTAATATTTTCGCACGATGTGAGAAACAAGACGGAGATTGTGAAGGATCAATTCCTTTCGTACACTGGTGTCCCCCCGCTCCATACGAACAAAATATTCATGCTCCTTTTGGGAGGGCAGCGGGGGCGGAAAGCTTTGCTGTGTGTTGATCCCAAGGATCAGATGGATCAGATTGGATAATAATGAGAACAGATCGGCAAACATAGTCATCTCCTGCGGTCTTTTTTGACGATTTCACGGGATGGATTGGAAATCGATATACCGCTTCCCATAAAAAGTTTATGCGCTAAAATATGAATCATTCCGCTTTCGACTTTGCGATTTTTGCGAAAAAATAAAAAAATAAAACGAAGATAAATATGATATAAAATATAAAGAATTAATTTAAATAAGGAAAAGGAGAAATGTATGCTACGGGGAAACGCGATTGTAGGACAGTCCGGCGGGCCAACCGCGGCGATCAACGCCACATTAAGCGGAGTGATTCGAGGGGCTATGGAATATATGGGAAAGGATGGATGTATTGAAAAGCTTTATGGAATGCGGAATGGGATAGAAGGCTTTTTGGCGGAGGATCTGCTCTGCCTGTCGGAGATCTTTACCGACGAGGAGAAGCTGAAGCTGTTGGAGCAAACCCCCGCGGCGGCATTGGGTTCCTGTAGAAAAAAGCTTCCCGATCCCGATAGCAACGACAGAGAAAGTGAGGAATTTTACAATCGACTGTTTGCTTTTTTGAAGAAAAATCAAATTCGCTATTTTTTCTATATTGGCGGAAACGATTCTATGGACACCATTGATAAAATGTATCGATATTCGAAAAAAAGCGATTATGAGATCCGACTGATCGGGGTGCCTAAGACCATTGATAATGACTTGGCGGTAACCGACCACACACCGGGATATGGCTCGGCGGCAAAATTTATCGCCACGGTGATGCAGGAGATCTTATGCGATTGCGCCGTCTATAAAACGCCGGCGGTTACCATCGTGGAGATCATGGGACGAGACGCGGGATGGCTGACCGCCGCGGCGGCGTTGGGCAGAATCGCGGGAGGACAAGCGCCCGATATGGTCTATTTACCTGAAAGAGCCTTTGATATGGAACAATTTTTAACACGGGTCGGAGAACGGTTTGCTGTTCACCCAAATATCGTGGTTGCCGTATCCGAGGGGATTCGCTTTGCCGATGGACGCTATGTGGGCGAAGGACAGCAGAGCGGAGCGGTGGATATTTTCGGGCACCGATATCTTGCGGGAACGGGCAAGGTTTTGGAGGCGGCTGTGAAGGAACGGTTTGGGTGCAAGGTCCGCTCGGTTGAACTGAATCTTCCTCAGCGGTGCGCCGCGCATTTGCTGTCGCGAACCGACATAGAAGAAGCGGTTCGCGTGGGACAGGCGGCGGTATCGGCGGCGGTGAAAGGCGAGAGCGGAAAGGTTATGGTCCTTAAAAGAGCGAGCACGGAAAAATATTTTTGCGATGTTCAATGTGAATATGTGTCGGAAATTGCAAATAAGATTCGGTTTGTTCCCGAGGAATTTATCGTGGAAACATCCGATAACATAACGGATGATTGCTGTCGATACCTTCTGCCTCTTATCCAAGGAGAATGTGATGTTTTATACAATAATGGGCTGCCAAGGCATATTGTACTGTAATTGATAATAAGACAAAAGGCGCTGAGCGTATCGGCAAAATGAAATCAACGCTTTTTGACAGACTGAGCGCCTCTTTCAAAGTGAAGGAGGCGCTGATTTTCTGCTTTTGTGATAAAAAAGCGATAAAGAATCGTAAAAACTTTTCTTGAAGCTTTCTTTGGTATATCCCGATGGCTTTTGCGCATACTAAAATTAAATTTTGAAAAATGGGGGGATATAGTTATGCGCAGATTGACCGAGGATTATCGGCAAAACGTGGCATATTTAAATCAAGCGCTTCGGGTAAAGGAAAATTTCGATGTGCTGAGCAAGGTCCTGAGCTTTGCCGATGGCGAGGCAACGCTGTATTTTATTGACGGATTTGTAAAGGATACCGTTATGCAAAAGCTAATGATGCATTTCCTTTCTCAAAAGAAAATCCCCGATTCGGCGAGAAAATTTCAAATTACCGCGGTTCCCTACGTAGAGACCGATGTGACCGCCGACGCGGATTTGATGCTCCAAATGGTTCTGTCGGGAGCGACCTTGATGGTGGCGACCTCTTTTGGCGACGAAGCGATCCTTATCGATACGAGAACCTATCCGGCGAGAGAAACACAGGAGCCCGAGGGAGACCGTGTTATGCTGGGAGCAAGAGACGGATTTGTGGAAACGCTGATCTTCAATACCGCCTTGATCCGACGGCGGATCCGCAATCCTCAGCTGACAATGCATTATATGACGGTGGGAGCGGATTCTAAAACCGACGTGGTTTTATGCTATATGGCAGACAGAGCGGACCTTAACTATGTGGAATTTTTAAAGAAAAAGCTGTCCTTGGTACGCACCGATGCCCTTACGGTGGGACATGAGTCCTTGGCGGAATGCCTGATAAAAAAGCGATGGTACAATCCTTTTCCGAAAATACGAAGCACAGAGCGCCCTGATTCGGCATCCGCTCAGCTTCTTGAGGGAAGCGTGCTGGTGATTATTGATAATACACCGCAGGTTATGGTCCTTCCGTCAACGATCTTTGATTTTATGCAGGAATCCAATGATTTTTATTTTCCCCCGCTGACAGGAACCTATATTCGCTTGGTGCGATATGTGGTGTTTTTTTTAACGCTTATCATTACACCTGTTTGGTATCTTTTGATCATATATCCCTCCTATGTTCCGGATTGGCTGGCGTTTGCGCTTCCTGCCGATAGAGGTCAGCTTCCGATCTTTGTTCAATTGTTACTGGTGGAATTTATTATTGATGCTCTTCGCCTTGCCTCCTTGAATACTCCGAATATGCTGAATAATTCACTGTCGGTGGTGGGTGGGCTGATCTTGGGCGACTTCGCGGTCGATATCGGATGGCTGATCCCGGAGGTCATTTTGTATATGGCGTTTGTCGCTATCGCGAATTTTACGCAAAGAAGCTATGAGCTGGGCTACGCCATCAAATTTTTGAGGATTCTGCTGCTGATCCTGACGGCGCTTTTTGGAATATGGGGCTTTGCCGGAGGTATGCTTCTGACGCTGATCCTGGTAGCGACAAATTCCACGGTAAACGGAAAAAGAAATTATTTGTATCCCTTGATCCCCTTTCATGGAAAGGCACTGCTGTCCTTGCTGGTGCGCGTAAAGAAAAAAGATGTATAGCAAAATATAAAAAGCCGAGATTTGTATAAAGTCTTGGCTTTTTGCCGCGGCGCGGACCGATATCCGAATGTATTCGAAAGAAAAACTTGAAAAAGATCATACGGTGTGGTATAATATTCTTTACTAAGAAAAAATTTCCAAAACAAATGGTTTTAAAAAGTAAATGGGGAAGCATGCAACGGTTAAATTTGGATGTCAATGTTTATGAAGCGTTAGAGGAAAGATTGGACTTTCTGTTCTCGGAATTTGATAATATTTTTGTGTCCTTTAGCGGGGGCAAGGACAGCGGCGTTCTTTTGAATCTGACGTTGGATTATGTTCGAAGAAAGTGCCCGAATCGCAAGATTGGGGTGTTTCATCAGGATTTTGAGGCACAATATGCCTATACCTCGGCGTACGTGAAGCGGACCTTTGAGGCACTGAAGGGAAAGGCGGAGCTGTATTGGGTGTGCTTGCCCATGGCTGTGCGGACGGCGGTAAGCAATTATGAGATGCATTGGTATCCGTGGGATGACACAAAGGAAGAAATCTGGGTGCGCCCTATGCCCGAAGGGGAGTATGTTGTCAACTTGGAAAACAATCCCATCAGCACCTACCGCTACCGCATGAACCAAGAGGATCTTGCCAAGCAATTCGGACATTGGTATGCCAAAGCTCACGGAGGAAAAACCGTTTGCCTTCTGGGGATGAGGGCGGAGGAGTCTTTGTATCGATATAATGGGATCGTAAATAAAAAATACGGCTATAAGGACCAATGCTATATTACACGGCAGTATGATTATTATTGGACGGCATCTCCTCTTTATGATTGGAGCACAACGGATGTTTGGGTCGCCAATTACCGCTTTGGGTTTGATTATAATAAATTGTATGATCTTTATTTTAAAGCGGGGTTGAAGCCTGAACAAATGCGGGTGGCATCGCCTTTTCATGAGCATGCGGTGGAAAGCTTAAATCTTTACCGTGTGATCGAGCCTCAAACATGGACGAGGCTTGTCGGACGGGTGAGAGGCGCTAATTTCGGCGCGATCTACGGAAAGACAAAAGCGCTGGGAAATAAAAGGATCACCCTGCCGGAGGGATATACGTGGGAGGAGTACACAAAATTTTTGCTGGCGACGCTTCCTCCCGCTGTTCGGAATCAGTATATCCAACGCTTTGTAACATCCATTGAGTTTTGGCATCAGACGGGAGGAGGATTGTCTGAGGAGGTAATTCGGGAGCTTGAGGAGCATGGATACCGTGTTATGCGAAACGGAATCTCCAATTATACCCTTAAGCGTTACGCGAAGGTGATTTTTTTGGATCGGATTCCCGATCACACCGATGATATTCGAGGCACAAAGGATATTCCGAGCTGGAAAAGGATGTGCAGCTGTATTTTGAAAAACGATCACTGCTGTAAAACCATGGGCTTCAGTATTACTCGGGAACAAAGGCGGATGGTAGAGGAAATTCGAAAAAAGTATAGGGAAATCGAAAAACAGATGAGCCGATCTTAGAGAAAGGCGCGCGGCGCAAAAGCGTATATTGTAAGTATATAATAATGAAGGAAAAGGAGAACTTATGGCGGAATATAAAAGCCCTGTTTATGGTGTTAAGGCAATACCGATCGAAAAAATAGAAGCCAATACATATAACCCAAACAATGTGGCGCCTCCCGAGATGGCTCTTTTGTATGATAGCATACGGGAAGATGGATATACCATGCCGGTGGTGTGTTATTATGATCAGGAACGGGATAAATATATTATTGTAGATGGATTTCACCGATATCGCATCATGCTGGAGCATGAGGATATTTATCAAAGAGAAAAGGGAATGCTGCCTGTTGCGGTTATTGATAAATCTCTGGATTGCCGAATGGCGAGCACCATACGGCATAACCGTGCCCGCGGAGCTCATGATGTGGACCTGATGAGCAATATCGTTCGGGAGCTCCATGAATTGGGACGGTCGGATGAATGGATCTCAAAGCACTTGGGAATGGATATGGATGAAATTCTCCGTTTGAAGCAGATAACGGGCTTGGCAACACTTTTTAAGGATTATTCCTTTGGGCAGGCGTGGATTCCCGTGGAGGATGAAAGCGATATCGATTCTTTGGAGCTGATAGAAGAAGAGGCGATTCAAAAAAAGAAAGAGTCAATGGAGGCGGATTTGCTGCTGTGAAGGGATATTTTTGGAAAACTTCATGATCTCATGCTATTTTCGCGCGAAAATACAGGGAAAGCAAAAGAAACAACCAAATTTTACCCCTTAAAATTGTACCAAATGCTATGTAAAAAGCAGATTTTTGTTAAAAATAGATAAAAAATAATAAAAAAATATGCAAAAAATCTATTTTATGACGGTGTAAAATATCTTGCAAATAGGGCAAAGGTATGGTATAATTACAAGGCTTGATATGCGTTGAAGCGAGAGGTTGCCATCGGAATGACACCCGATGGGGAATTTTCGCGGAGTATGTCCGTTTTAACCGGGCGAAAGCAATCCTTGTCATGGCTGTTGCTGTGTGAATGTGATTCGGATTTGCGCGTTTTACTCGGAGCTCGTTTGTTCAGATGCTGATGAATAAATGGATCCGGTTTTTAAATGAGTAAAAAAGAAACGCACGGCACCGTGTTAAGGAGTGCGCCCCTGACATGCGGTTCGCATGGATGTACGACCCTATACGCTGATGCGAACAGGCAAATCTTAATAAGGAGGAAAAACAGGTGGCAGTCAAGGAAAAAATCAGAGTAAGACTGAAGAGCTACGACCACACACTCATCGATGCCGCGGCAGAGAAGATCGTGGAAGTCGCTAAGAGAAACGGCGCAACCGTTTCCGGTCCTATTCCGCTTCCCACAGAAAAGGAGATCGTTACGATTCTTCGCGCGGTACACAAGTACAAAGACAGCCGTGAGCAGTTCGAAATGCGCACACACAAGAGACTGATTGACATTGTGAAGCCGTCTCAGAAGGTTGTTGACGCTCTCATGAGCGTTGAGCTCCCCGCCGGTGTTGAAATCGAGGTAAAAATCTAACATCAAGCATCTCGGAAACACCAAAACAAAGATAACAGCCGATGTGAGCCGCTGGATATTTGAAATTGAAAATATAAGATTTCACGGAAAGCACCTTGCAGCTCGGCAACTTTGTAAATCATGTTGGCATCTCCTACGGGAAAAACAAGATGTCAACCAATAATTTACAGGAGGAAAAACAAAATGAAAAAGGGTATTATCGGAAAGAAAATCGGTATGACACAGATTTTCGACGAAATCGGCAATGTAATTCCGGTTACGGTAATCCAAGCAGGTCCCTGTGTGGTCGCACAGAAAAAGACCGTTGAGAGCGATGGCTATAACGCCGTTCAGCTCGGCTTCGCTGATGTAAAAGAGAAGCACATGACCAAACCCGAGAAGGGTCATTTCGAAAAGGCAGGCGTTCCTTTTAAGAAACACCTCAAAGAGTTCCGTCTTGATGACATTTCCGCAATTAACGTAGGCGACGTCATTACAGCCGATACCTTCGCCGCAGGCGACAAGGTCGACGTAACAGGTATGACAAAGGGCCGCGGATATTCCGGTGTAATCAAGAGATGGAATCACCACCACCTTCGCATGACTCACGGTACAGGTCCCATTCACCGTCAGCCCGGTTCTATGGGTGTTATTGACCCCGCGAGAATCTTCAAGAACAAGAAGATGGCAGGTCAGTACGGTAATGAGCAGGTTACTGTTCTCAATCTCAAAGTTGTAAAGATCGACGCGGAGAAGAATCTTATCGCGATTAAGGGCGCTGTTCCCGGTGCTAAAGACGGTATCGTATTCATCCGTGATTCGGTGAAAGCATAAGCGGAAGGAGGAAATAAATCATGCCAAGTATTAAAGTAATGGATATGACCGGTAAAGAAGTCGGCTCCATGGTGCTGTCCGATGCTATTTTCGCAAGAGAAGTAAATGAAGCTGTCCTCCACGCTGCTGTTAGAGCATATCTGATGAATCAGAGACAGGGTACACAGTCCACTCTTACCCGCACCGAGGTATCGGGCGGCGGAAAGAAGCCTTGGAGACAGAAGGGAACAGGAAGAGCTCGTCAGGGCTCCACGCGTTCTCCTCAGTGGACACAT
>JAZSPS010000035.1:0-9505 GCA_045537595.1 Eubacteriales bacterium | reverse complement strand
TGTCTTCCTAAGACCGCTTGGCCTCCGACTTCATACTCGTGCGCCGAAGGTGTTCTTGTCGCTCCGCACTCGTTACAGGTTGCGTCGCAGTTGTTGTCATACTCGTGCGCAGAAGGTGTTCTCGTTGCTCCGCACTCGTTACAGGTTGCGTCGCAGTTGTTGTCATATTCATGTGCCGAGGGAGTTCTCGTTGCTCCGCACTCGTTACAGGTTGCGTCGCAGTCGTTGTCATATTCATGTGCCGAAGGTGTTCTTACATCTCCGCACTCGTTACAGGTTGCGTCGCAGTTGTTGTCATACTCGTGTGCAGAGGGTGTTCTCGTTGCTCCGCACTCGTTACAATCTGCGTCACAGTCGTTGTCATACTCGTGCGCCGAAGGTGTTCTTGTCGCTCCGCACTCGTTACAGGTTGCGTCGCAGTCGTTGTCATACTCATGTGCCGAGGGTGTTCTTACATCTCCGCACTCGTTACAGTCGGCATCGCAGTTGTTGTCGTAAGTATGGCTTAAAAGCTCACCGTACTCGTTTCCGCAAAGGGTACAAACCGCTTTCTCAGAGCAGCTTGCCTCTCCGCCGGTATGTCCCAGAGAATCCACTACATCCTGCTGAACCAGAATTTTGTTACAAACCGAGCATTTCTTTCCCGCAGTAAGTCCTGTTTCCGTGCAGGTAGGGAGCAGCTCGCCAATCGCCTCTTCGGTGTGGCCTAACGCCGCAATTTCCTCGGTTTCTGTCTTGGAACAAAGCTCGCACTTTTTCTCACGCGCACCCTTTTCCGCGCAGGTTGCTTCCTGTGTAACCGTCCATTCTCCCCATTCATGGGTGCAATCGGTCTCCTCGCAAGAAGCGAGAAGGACACAGCCAACGATCATAAGAAGCAAGCAAAGCAAGATTCTTGAAAATTGTTTTTTCATGATTTTCTCCATCTTTCCTTAAAATTTTAATAAAATTGCATTATTTTTTGTTTAAGAGCATCGGGTCAAATGAAATTTCTTTCGATGCTTCTAATAAATGTCAAAAACGTTAAAAAATGTTAAATATCGTGTGAAATATCATGTGTAAAGTCACGTAAGCCTTTTCTCACCCATATCGATTGTGATTATAGGTGCTCAAGATCATCGCCTCCCGAAATTTAATGATATTACGGTTCGCCTTTGTTCGCCGCTCTTCTCTTTTGTTCGCCTTTGTTCTTCTTTGTTCCTCTTTGTTCTAAAACCCTCTACAAACGGTTTTTACCGCATAACACGTGTTATGCGGTAAAGGGAAACAACTATCATTTATACATTAATTATTGTAGCACCGTTTCATGCTTTTGTCAAGACTTATTTCATATTGTTGTTTATAGTTAGTTACTCTTCCAACTATTTTCAATATTTTCTGTCTGTACAGAAAATTTGATCCGTAAGTCTTCAGATTTTAAACATCATGTCTCCATACGTAGGAAGAGGCCAGTAATCGCTTGCGGTCATGGTTTCCATGGTATCTACATCCCCGCGCAGGGCTTCCATAGCGGGTAGCACCAGATCCTTGTATGCCTCCGCCTTTTCGATAATCCCTTCGGTTTTTGCCGCCTTAGCCTCCGCTTGCTTCAATGCCTCCAAATCCGCATATGCCTGAGCGTTCAGCTCAGACAGCTTCTTCAGAAGATCCTTTTCAACCGAGCAGCACACATCAGGCAGAACCGCCATCTTCGCGGCTGCCGTATTGGCAATCTCCCCAAGGTAAGAATTCACCGCGGGAATAATATCTCTGCTTGCCATCTCGATCATCGTCAGCGCCTCGATATTCACGATCTTCGCGTAATTCTCCAACAGAATCTCCTTGCGGGAGTTCAGCTCGATCTCGCTCATGACACCGTGATCGGTAAACAGCTTAATGTTCTTGGGCAAATTAAACAGCTTATATGCGTCCACAGAGGAGCGAAGATTGAGAAGACCTCTCTTTTCCGCCTCGACTTCCCATTCCTCGGAATATCCGTTTCCGTCAAAGATGATCCGCTGATGCTTCGCAAAGGTTTCCTTCAACAAATCGGCTACCGCGGTATCAAAGCTCTCTGCCTTCTCCAACACATCGGCAAACTGACGGAAGCTCTCTGCCACCGCCGTGTTCAACACAATATTGGGCATAGCAATATTTTGTGATGATCCCAACATACGGAATTCAAATTTATTTCCGGTAAAGGCAAAGGGCGAGGTGCGGTTTCGGTCGGTCGTATCCTTGCGGAAGGTAGGAACCGAGGGAATTCCCAGATCCATAATTCCCGCGCGCGCTCCGTGATAGGTCTTTCCGTCAATAATGGACTGAATGATCTCCTGCAGCTCATCTCCGAGAAAAATAGATACAATGGCGGGAGGTGCCTCATTTCCTCCCAAGCGGTGGTCATTTCCCGCCTGCGCTACCGAAATGCGCATAAGATCCTGATAGTCATCCACAGCTTTGATAATCGCCGCCAGCATTAGCAAAAATTTAATATTTTCAGCAGGGGTTTTTCCCGCGTCCAAAAGATTTTTTCCCGAATCGGTAGAAATAGACCAGTTATTATGCTTGCCCGAGCCGTTCACTCCCGCATATGGCTTTTCATGGAGCAGACATACCAATCCGTGCTTTTCGGCGATCTTTTTCATGTACTCCATAATGAGCAGATTTTGATCCACCGCCATATTGGTTGTGGCGTATATGGGAGCCAGCTCATGCTGAGCGGGCGCCGCCTCATTATGCTTGGTTTTGGCATTGATGCCCATGCGCCAAAGTTCCTCATCCAGATCTGTCATAAACGCGCTGATTCTGGATTTCAAAGGACCGAAATAATGATCCTCCAGCTCCTGTCCCTTCGGGGCGGGCGCGCCAAACAAGGTTCTGCCCGTGAATTGCAGATCCTTTCTCAGATCATACTGTTCCTTATCAATAATAAAATATTCCTGCTCCGCGCCCACAGTCACCGTCAACCGTTTGGTCATTGTATCCCCAAACAGGCGCAGCAAGCGTAAGCCCTGCGTGCTGATCGCATCCATGGAACGAAGCAAGGGGGTCTTTGTATCCAAGGCTTCTCCTGTATAAGAGCAAAACGCCGTGGGAATATACAAGGATCCATCCTTAACAAAGGCATATGAGGCGGGATCCCATGCCGTATATCCTCTTGCCTCAAAGGTAGCTCTCAAGCCGCCTGACGGAAAAGAGGACGCGTCGGATTCTCCTTTGATCAGTTCTTTTCCCGAAAACTCCATAACTACCTTGCAATTTCCCACAGGGGAAATGAAGGAATCATGCTTTTCCGCCGTAACACCGGTCAGAGGCTGAAACCAATGCGTATAGTGCGTTGCCCCCTTCTCTATTGCCCAATCCTTCATGGCGTTTGCCACAACATCGGCAACAGACGCGTCAATCGTTCTTCCGGTAGCAATGGTCTTGGTCAGCGATTTATAGACCTCCTTGGGAAGTCTCTGCCGCATTACCTCATCATTGAATACCATATTACCGAACATTTCCGGAACATTTTTGGTCATAGCTTTTACCTCTCATTTTACATTTTATCGATCCCGATATACAGCGCAAAGAATACTGTCATTATATACCAAGAATTCTTTCATGTCAAGTATTTTTCTTTGATTTCCTTTTTGTGTCCCAAGGTGTCACTGCTCCAAGGCTTCCTTATTGTTTCCATTCTCCGCTTGTATGGCGAAATATTTTTCCATAACACAGCCCACGGCGTATGCCGCGTTGGTACCGGAAACACCCTCCTCGATGATACAGGAAACAACGATCTCAGGATCCTCCAGAGGAGCGAAGCCGCAAAAAACCGCGTAATCCTTTTTTCCTGTCACCTGTGCCGTACCTGTTTTTCCTCCCACCGCAACAGGAACCTCGGAAAAATACCGATTCAAGGCTCCGTTGGAGGATACCACCTGTCCCATGGCATCGATCAAAAGCTCGTAGGTGTGATCCGAAAATTCCACCGTATCCAAAATCACAGGCGTTTTTTCCTCGATCACTTCCCCGCTGTAAAACCGCCGCACGCTGTCAAGCAGATGGGCGCTGTACCGTGTTCCTCCATTTACAACACCGGAGAGATACACACTGAGCTGAAGGGGCGTATATCCGTGGTCGGACTGTCCGATGGCGGCGGAAAGATTGTCACCCGGCTGCCATTCCGAAAGACCGTTTTGCTGACGGTATAAAGGACCCGCCACAATCCCTCTCTTTTCGGGCAATTCAATGCCTGTCGCCCCCCCCAAGCCCAAACGTTGGGTATAGACGGTCATACTGTCGATCCCCATGGTCTCGCCCAAGTGGTAAAAAAACACGTTGCAGGATTCCCGAATCGCCTCCACCACATTCATGGTTCCGTGCTTTCCGAGGCAGGTATATACACGGTTCAGATATACATGCTGTTGATCGCATACATGGGTCACCGTTTCATCGACGGTCCCCGTCTCAAGCGCCGCGATCGCCGCCCCGATCTTGTAGGTAGAGCCGGGCGCGTATACGCCGTCCAACGCTCGGTTGATCAGCGGACGGTGCTCATGATTCAAAAGAGACTGATAGTACTCCGCACTGTCAAATTGCGCAAGATCGTAGGTCGGATAGGAGGCGATGGCGAGAACCCTTCCCGTGTTGGGATCCAAAACCGTAATGGCGCCGGCGTCCGCGTTCTCGATCCGCGCCACATTCTCGGCAAGTCCCTCCTCCGCGGCGAGCTGCAGCTCGATATCAATGGTCAGATAAATGTCGTTTCCGCTGATGGGCTCGGTCTCGTAATATTTTTCAATTAAATTTCCGTTGTCATCATAGCGTGCCACCATGATTCCGTCCTGCCCTCGCAAAAGCTCCTCAAACGCCGCCTCACAGCCGTCGATCCCCACAAGGGCATCCAGCGAATATCCCCGCTCAATATAGTACTCCGCGTTTTCCGCCGTGATCCTTCCCAGACTGCCCAAAATATGAGAAGCAATCCCCGGATAAGCATATATCCGCTCGGCTTGGATCTCAAAGTTCACGCCCTCAATATTGGATTCCTCTATGGAGGTGATCACATTCATATTCACATCACAGGCAATGGTATAGGAAGCGTACGCTCCAAAATTCACCCGCTCCATTTCATAGTACAGACGGATCAGTCGGGTGATGTCCTGAGGGGAATACAGGGTATCTGAAAGCCTATACCTCTTAACAAAATAATTCACCACATCCTCGGCATCGGTCTTTTCCGTGTTCATCTCCTGTCTTTCCAGAAAGCGGCTGTAATAGTAATACTCATCGGATTCGGAATTCTGAAGCGCCGAGGAAAATTTCATATTGGGGTAGGTTCCCTCCAAAATAAAATAATCCTTTGCCAGCTTATCTCCGTTTCCCGTTTTCACCAATGCGTCCAAAACCGCCAGAAGAGATGAATTGACCTCCTGCCGTGTATCGGGCATGGCACCGTATTCATAGATCAGGTCATAGCTTGTCGAGTTTCCCACCAGCAGCCTTCCGTTCCGATCGTAAATTTCCCCTCTCACACCGGGAACGGTATAGGTCCGCTTTACTCCGTCCTCCTCGGGAGGCAGGGTGCTTCCGCGGATCTGATAGATCGCCAAAATAACCACGTAAGCAAAGCAGATGACGGCAAATATCATGCCTATGGCAAAATACCGTCGGGGAAGATTTGATTTTTTACCCAATGAATTTTGTGTCATGGGCAAGAGCCTCCTTTTGCTTTATCCGGCTTTTCCATTCAAAGCTCACGCTCAGAGAAGCGACAAAATAAATATACCCGCGAATACAGCCAATGCCGCCGCCACACCGGGATTCAAAAGAACCAGGGACAGACGGCGTTTTTTGGGAGGCGGTAAAAGTCCCGATTCCAAACGAAGCTTTCTTCTTCCGATCACAAAAAATACAATTCCGCAAATTGCCGCGCCCATCATCAGAAGCTCATATGCCAAAAGCAGCACTAAGGGCAACAGGTAAGGCGCCAGAAGCTCCATTGCTGCCTCGGGATTGGTTTGCGCCAGATCAAGAAGCTCATTGAGCGTATCCTCCCGCATCAGGTAAGACAGCTTATTAAGGACCCACGGTGCGAATACGCCTCCGCCCAGATTGATCAGCATATGATAGATCACGGAATAACGGATCCGTCCTGTTTTTACATAGATCAGCGAGAAAAGCAAGCCTAAGGTGAAGGCATAGAAGAATTGATAAAAGTTTCCGTGAACCAAACCGAATATCACGGAGGAAAGAACGATGGCATAGCCCTCTCCCAAGGGAAGAAGCCGTTCGCACAGAATTTTTCGGAAGACCAATTCCTCCAAAATCGGAGGAAAAATCGCCATAAAGATCAGATTGATCCACCAGGCGTGACCGGAGGTCATGCTCTCTACGGGATTGAGGGTTTGCGTTCCCGTTGTTGCCTCTAACAGCGCGATAACAAAGTTCCCCACATAGTTGCCCGCCATCATTAAGGTAATGGCAACGCAAAAGCCCATCACGGAATCCTTTCCGCTCATTTTTTCGGGCTGTACACGGTCTCTCGGCAAACGTCGCAGCATCAGATAAAACAGGGGGAACGCCACCCCATAAAGAGGCAGCAACGACAGAACATTGTTCAAAATCGGATTGGAAAACACCCATGGGGCGAACCGCGCCAAAGCAAAGGACAGCGCAAAGACCAACGCATAATAAACCGCCATCATCACTGCCACAGCGGCGCCCAACGCTGAAAAATACCGTTGCGCGTCACTTTCGGAAAGTGTTCCTGTGTCGGATTGAAGAGAAAACTTGAGCTTTTTCATAATATACCTATATAATACCTTTCAAAAAACGCATATCGCACGCGAAAAATTTAAATCACAGCCTCGTATCCGCAAGCCATCTTACCGAGGGAAGCGATTGCGGCGATCCTTTAGGGGAAGCATACAGAGACGGATCAAAAAATAAAAAGGAAGATTGACGCCAAGGGTCCATAGCATCTCCGGTAAAATGACCTGCTTTACCATTGCCAAAAGGGAAAAATCCCCCCGAAAGAGCCAAAGCTCCATTAAGGTAAAGCCTCCCCGAATCAGAATCGCCGGTATCATCAGCACAAGCCATGACCAGAATACGGGAAGCATCTTTTCGGCAAAAACGCCCAAGATCATAGCCACCGCTAAATACAGCACCGGGCTGAGGGACACACCGACTCCTCCCAAGGCGTCTATCATAAAACCTCCCGCCACAGCGGCTATCGCCGCCGATTTTCGGGAATCCAGCAAAAGCACCGCCGCGATCCCTCCCAAAATCAGATCGGGGGTAGCGGGCAGATACCGCAATCCGGCAAAAAAGGAGCATTGCAGCACACTAAGCAAAAAGAAGATCACGCCATAAATAAGAATCCGCTTGATTACCTCGGGTCGAATGCCGTCCCTTCTCATTTTTCCTGTCATATTCAATCCCCCGTATCGTAACCGCAGATCACCATCACACGGTCAAGGGAGGAAAGATCGCCAAAATTCACCGCCGGCTGAATTTTCGCTACCAATGTTCGGGTATATTCATCCGCGTCCACCGAGATCACCTCTCCGATCAAAAGACCCGAGGGGTATAGGCTGCCCGAGCCGCCGCCCGTATAGACCCTGTCGCCGATCCGAATATCCGCGTTGCTGTCAATATACGTCATACGGCAGATTCCGCCGTCTCGCAGATCGGCATCCCCTTCCACAACGCCCAATACGCCGTTGCGGTCGGTATACGCGCCTACCGAGCTTGCGGTCTCCACGATACTGACGACCTTACACCAATCCAGCCCCGCCTCCTTCACATAGCCGAATACACCCTCCGACACGATCACAGGCATCTTCGCTTTGATTCCATGCACACTGCCCCGATTTAAGGTCAGCACCGTGGAATAATTGTCGGATTCCCGTGAGATAATACGCGCCTCGGTCAACAGATATTCGGGATGCTCGTCAGCCAGCTTCAGATATTCCTTCAGCCAGTCGTTCTCCTTACGCAGAATGTCGTCCTCATAAGCTTCCTTCTCCATAGAATCCAGCGCTTCTCTGAGACGCTCATTCTCCTCCTTCAATCGGTCATAATCCGAAAAAACCTCGGTAAAACCGTTTACGGCATCCGCCAATTGGCTTCCGCACCACTCAAAGGGCTTCGCCACCGTTTTCAGGACACTTCGGACAGGTCCCGTAAGCCCGAACGCCGACAGCAAAGCCGTAGCGGTTATAATTACCGCCGTCACAATGGCGCAGACGATCATCCATTTTGATTTAAAAAATCTCATAAGACCTCTCCTTTCCTCCTTACTTCCGATTTTGCCTTAAGTTTTTTATTTTAGCACTCCGCTCAGCGTTCCCTGTACCGCAAAAATTCTTCCAGCTCTCCCGCGCTGTTGATCACGCGAAGGATTCCGCCGCAAACGCTTTCCATGGGTCTCTTTGCCAGACGAACCCTTACCCCGGTTTTCTCATAGATCAGCTGTCCGAATCCGGGAAGCAAGGCTCCGCCGCCCGTCAGCATGATCCCGAAATCATACAGATCCGAGGACAGCTCGGGAGGCGTTTGCTCCATCGTTTGCTTGATGACCAAAATGATCTGATTTAATTCATCGGAGATCGCCTCGCGAATTTCCTCACTGCTGACCTCTATGGTCACACCCATCCGCCTTTGCAAGCTCATTCCGCTGACCGAAAGGCTTCCGCGGTTTATTTCGGGGTGCGCCGAGCCGATCCGTATTTTCAGCTCCTCCGCTGTCATAGAGCCGATCAAAACGCCTCTTGTCTGCCTCAGGTATGTAACGATAGCCTCATCCAATTCATCCCCCGCCACACGCAGGGAATTGGAGGCGACAATTCCTCCCAGACTGATCACCGCTACCTCCGTGGTTCCTCCTCCGATATCCACGATCATGGTTCCCTTGGGTCCGCCGATGGGAATTCCGGTTCCCAGCGCCGCCGCCAAGGGCTCCTCGATCAAGGACACCCGTCGGGCTCCCGCCTCAAAAGCGGCATCCTCCACCGCCCGCTTTTCCACCTCGGTCACGCCGTACGGAATACAGGCGATCACCAAAGGTCGGCTAAAGGTAGAAATCGCGCCGATATGAAGAAAATAGTTTCGGAGCATACCCGCTGTAACATCGGCATCGGTAATCACGCCGTCTTTTAAAGGACGGAACGCTAAAATTCCGGCAGGGGTTTTTCCCATCATCCGCTTTGCTTCGTTGCCCTGTGTTATGATCTCGCGGTTATCCTTGTTGATCGCCACCACCGAGGGCGACCGCACAACGATTCCCGAGCCCTTCATACAGATCAGGGTGTTGGCTGTGCCCAGATCCACTCCAACCGTCTTAGCCATCGTATGCTCCTTTCTTTTGGATTTTTATAAATTTCAACTTTTGCGTTTTCGCGTTTTACACAGTCTTATCCCAAATATTCTCCGGTCAGCTCATGGAAAAAACGGTTCAAGGTATGCACGGGAAGCCCCACTACATTGAAATAACATCCCTCGATCCCTTGGATCCAACGGGAAAAGGGTCCCTGTA
>JAZSPS010000021.1:0-9334 GCA_045537595.1 Eubacteriales bacterium | reverse complement strand
TGTAATTTCAATATTCTGATTGAGTCCACCCCCCGACAGATGGGCGTGATCGAAATTCTCAGTGAATGGATCCGCTTCCGCATGGGATGTATCCGCCGAGAGCTGAATTTTGATTTAAAGAAGAAAAAGGATAAGCTGCATTTGCTGCTGGGATTGGGCAAGATCCTGTTGGACATTGACAAAGCCATCGCCATTATCCGCCATACGGAGAAGGAAGAAGAGGTTATTCCCAATTTGATGACCGGCTTTGGCATTGACGAGCTTCAAGCGGAATACATTGCCGAGATCAAATTAAGAAATCTGAACCGTCAATATATCATCAATCGAATCAAGGAGATCGAGGATCTTCAAGCGGAGATCAACCGTATTGAGGAGATCTTGGGTGACGATCTAAAGGTAAAATCCCTGATTGCCTCCCAGCTTAATGATATAAAAAAGAAATACGGTCAACCGAGAAAATCCCAGCTGATCCATTCCGACGATGTTGCCGAGTATATTGAGGACAACGCCCCCGAAAACTACAACGCGAGAATTTATCTCACTCGGGAGGGCTATTTCAAGAAGATAACCCTTCAGTCCTTGCGCGGCAATGACGAGCAAAAGCTGAAGGAAAATGATGAAATTATTACCGTGGAGGATACGGACAATCTTTCCGATCTGCTTTTTGTTACCGACAAATGCCAGATCTACCGCGCGAAAACGGCAGACTTTGATTGTGTGAAGGCTTCCTCCATGGGCGAGTATCTTCCTGCCAAGCTTAACATGGACGAAGGCGAAAAGCCGATTTTCATGCGTATTCAAAGCGGATATCCCGAGGGAGAGAGCTTTGTGTTTATTTTCCAAAACGGAAAGGGTGTTCGTATTCCCGTGTCCAATTACGAGACCAAGGGAAATCGAAGAAAGCTTGTTAACGCTTATTCCCCCGCCTCTCCCATTTGCGCCGTATTCTACGAAAAGGAGAAGGAGCCCTTTGAGATCATGCTGATCAACAACGCGGACCGTGCCATTATTTTAAAGACCTCCCTCATCCCCATAAAATCCACCAGAACCTCGGGCGGTGTTACTCTGATGACCATGAAGAAGGGGCAGGAGCTTCGCAGCGCTCTGCGGAATTTTGACGAAAAATATGACCGTCTCAAGGGATACCGCAAACTAAAGATTCCCGCTTCGGGTCAATTGCTTGCTGACGAAGATCTAAAGGTCTTGCAATTGAAGATCGAACCGTAAAAATTTAAATTACAGAGGTAAAAATTGAAAAATACAAACGCAAAAAAAGGATTTTTAACGAAAATACTTTGCTGGGTATTAATTGCAATGATGTTGATCAGCGGTATGTCTTATGTTCTATACGCCATCTTTGGCTTAATGTAAAAATGAAAAATATGAGGGTCTGACATGAATCTGAATACACTGGCAAAGCTTGCGGGAGTTTCCGTGGCAACGGTTTCCAAGGCCTTTTCGGGCAGTGATGAAATCAAAAAGGAGACCAGAGAACGAATTTTTTCTCTGGCTCGGGATTTGGGGTGCTTTGATAAGTACAACAAAAACAAATTTGATAAAAAGATCATTGCCGTCATCTGCCCGGAGCTGAACAGCGATTACTACAACGCCTTTATTACCATTCTGAATCGGCAAATATCCCAACAAGGCGGTATTATGACGGTATCGGTCAATGATTTTTCCGCGGAACGTGAAGCTGAGCTCTTCGCTTACTATTCCTCCTACTGCAAAGCCGACGGTATCATTATTGTCGGCTCTCACGGCGAGGTCAAAAATCCCTTCATGATTCCCGCTGTCGCCATTTCCACGGCAAAGGAATGCGAGAATATTGATGCCATTCATTTAAATATCAGCACCGCCATTGAGGACGCTATTCTTTATCTAAAAAATTTGGGGCATACCGATATCGGCTTTGCCGGCGAAAGTTTAACGGTAGGAAAAGCGACTCTCTTTACCGAGGCTATGGAGAAGGCGGGCTTGCCCATACGGGACGAGTGGATCAAGATCTGCGACCAAAGATTTGAGCAGGCGGGAATCCAAGCATTTGACGCTTGGATGGCTGAGGGAAAGCTCCCCACCGCAATTCTTGCCGCCTATGATTACATTGCCGTTGGATTGATCAAATCCTTGCGCCATAAGGGCTTATCCGTGCCGGAAGACTGCTCTGTAATCGGCATTGACGATATCCCCATCGGTCCCTATTTGGAGACCTCGCTCTCTACAATCCGCACCCATACTGAGAATATATGCCGTACCGCGGTAGAGCTGATCATGAAAAAGCTAAATAATCAATATTATCAGACCCACCAGACCATAACCTTTTACTCGGAGTTTATTCCCCGCGAATCCTGCGGACCGGCTCCTTGCTCAAAAAAATGACATAGCAAAAAAACCGTATGAAAAATACGGTTTTTTTATTGACTTTTTTTTAGAATTGTGATAGAATAAAATATCGAAATTTTGACCTTTATTTAGAATTAAATTCTACGAGGTGCTTATGATTCTCTCTCTTATACGCAACCGTCTTCCTCGGTTAACTCCCACCGAGCAAAAAATCGGAAGCTTTATTCTCTCTTCTCCCCAAGAAATTTTGCACATGACGGTTAAGGAGCTTGCTCTGTCGGTTTCCTCCGCGCCTTCCGCGGTGACCCGCTTTTGCAATTCCATGGAGCTACAGGGCTTCTCGGAATTAAAGATCCTCTTAGCCAAGGAGCTGGGAAAAGACAAAACCCCCTCCGAGCTTCCGGCTTTTGATCGGGATGACAGCATTGAAACCGTCTTTCGAAAGGTTTTTCAGTCGGGTATCAACACATTGAAGGATACCTTGGAGATGATGGATTTTGAAAATATTCGAAGGATCGCCGCTAAAATGGCATCCGCGCGCCGTATTCTTTTCTTTGGAATCGGTACCTCCTCAGTCATTGCCATAGATGCCCAATACCGTTTTTCTCAGCTTGGCATCGCCGCTACCGCTTGCACCGATATTTTGTTTATGAATGTGGCGGCGCTCAATCTTTCTCATGAGGATCTTGCCGTAGGAATTTCTCACAGCGGACGAACTCAGGCAACCGTGGATACTCTGCGCGCCGCAAAGCAAGCCGGCGCCATGACCCTTGCGATTACCAGCTTTTCGGACAGTCCCTTATACCGTGAATGTGATGACGCGGTCTCGGTTTATTCCGATGAGGCGAACTATCCGGTGGAGGCGGTCTCCGCACGTGTGGCGCATACCTGTATCATTGATGCCTTTATGATGACCTTGGCTACCATGAAATACGATAGCTTCGCTCAGCATATTGAGTCAAGAAACGAAGTCTTGAAAAAAATCCGCTATTAATAGCTTTTTTATTCTGACACATATCTACATATTTAAAGGAAACTTTCACTATGGATATTATTCTTCCCACGCTTAACCAAATGGTCTTCTTATTTATTTTTATTATTTTGGGTTACATTCTTACCAAAATCGGTTTTCTTTCCGCCTCTGCCGCTACAATCCTTTCCAAGCTGGAAAATACGATCTTTATCCCCGCGCTGGTTATGGGCACCTTTATCAAAAACTTTACGGTTCAAAGCTTTTCCTCCGCATGGAAGCTCCTGTTATTCAGTCTTCTTTTGGAGCTGGTTATTATTCCGATTTGTATTCTTCTGTCTAAGATATGTACCAAGGATACTTATGTGCAAAAAATTTATACCTATGGGCTTTGCTTCTCGAACTTCGGTTTTATGGGAAATGCCATTGTCAGCGCTTTATTTCCCGAAATTTTCTCGGAGTATATTCTCTTTACACTTCCGCTTTGGAGCATAATTTACGTTTGGGGAGTTCCCTCGCTTCTGATCCCCTCGGAAAATCAGACAAAGCGCACTTTTTCTCAGTGTTTAAAGCCTTTTATCAATCCCATGTTCATCTGCATGATTATCGGTATGCTGATCGGTATTTTTGGAATTACACTACCCTCGGGCATTCTTTCAGTCATTGAGGTTTCGGGCAGTTGCATGTCCCCGATTGCCATGCTTCTTACAGGCATTACCCTTGGCAGCATAAAGCTCTCAAACACCTTAAAGAAAAAAAGCATTTACAGTGTTACCTTTATCCGTTTAATTGTCTTCCCTCTTATCGCTGTCGCGATCTTCGCTCTCTTCCCCTTTGATGAGACCTTCGTGATCTGCACGGTCTGCTCTCTTGCCATGCCCTTGGGACTTAACACCATTGTGATCCCAAACGCTTATGAGAAGGATACCTCTGTGGCGGCGGCGATGGCTCTGATCTCCCATCTTTGCTCCATTGCCACCATTCCTTTGATCTTCTTCCTTTTGAGAATGATCTTATCTTGATCTTTGTAGATAAGCTCAGACGGTCTGTTTGCCAGCAAACAGACCGTCCTTTTTTTATGTAATTTTACTTTAAGAAGATCTCGATAACAGGATTCATCTCTTGGAATACCGAAGCGGGAAGATTGATTCCAACCGTTACGCCCTCACAATTGCCTTCGGGATCGTAGCTTGTTTTCTTGTATGTGATCAGCTCGCTTCCATCCTTTAACAGCTGCGCGTATTCTATTTTATCGCCCCATCCGGCAATTCTCAGCCGATGGAAGGGATAGTCAATCAAATGAATATAGATCCGCTTTCCATCCGCGCTTTGGGTCAGCACGGTTCCCGAGGGCGCGACGAACTCTGGCTCTGCTCTTCCGCAGCCGTAGATCGAACGGAAATTGTATTTCATCCAATCTCCATACGCCTTCAGTGCCGCATCCGCCCGATGGTCAAAATATCCGCGAGCGGTGGGTCCCACATTCATAATCAGATTTCCGTTTCTGGCAACGCTTTTTATCAGCATATCGATGAGCATCTTCGGTGTTTTCCATGATCCCTCATCCCGATGGTAGCCCCATGAACCCGAAAATGTCTGACAGGTCTCCCATGTCAGATATTCTCCATTCTCCTCTACAGGCTCCCACTCGGCATACAAATATTGCTCCGGCGTAATAATATCCTGTGGAATTTGCGTGCGGTTATTAATAATGATATTGGGATTGATGGAGCGCACCGTCTCGATCAGCTTTTCCGCTTCCCACTCATCCTTTCCCTTTCCTCCGCCGAACTGCATCCACTCCGGCGCGTCTTCCATGGGCGGATAAGAAAAATCAAGCCAAAGAATATCAATCTGTCCATATCCTGTCAGCAATTCACGAAGCTGATTCCGCATATATTCCGCGTATTTTCTCATATCCCTTCCCTTATCCAGCTCCGCCGCATTGGGGTCATTCCGTCTGGGATGGTGTTGGTCAATGGGAAAATCGGGGTGGTTCCAGTCGATCAGAGAGTAGTAAAAGCCTACCTTCAACCCTTCCGCGCGGAAGGCGTCGGCATATTCCCGCACAAGGTCTTTTCCGCAAGGTGTATTGGTGGATTTATAATCGGTATACTGCGAATCAAACAGGCAAAAGCCCTCATGGTGCTTTGTGGTGAGCACCGCGTATTTCATTCCCGCCTCTTTGGCTTTTCTTGCCCATTCCTTCGCGTCAAACAGATCGGGATCAAAATGCTTAAAATACTGATCATATTTTTCTTCGGATATAAACTCTCTGTTTTTGATCCACTCATGGCGAGCAGGTAGCGCATACAAGCCAAAATGGATGAACATTCCGAAGCGGTCATGAACAAACCATTCGGTATCCCCAAGGGTCTTTTTTCTTACATAAGAACTCATTTTCTTGCTCCTTCATTGGTTTTAGTTTTAAAGTTAAAGAACATTAATTCTTTTTATACAGCGCGCCAAATGCCGCGCAAGCGCGGTAATCCTGTCCTTCCTTATCCATACCAAAGGCGTTCCATACCGCGGGGCGGAAGATCTTTTCAGTAGGAACATTATGCATGCTGACAGGAATACGAAGCATGGAGCAGAGAGTGATCAGGTCGGCACCGATATGTCCGTAGCTGATCGCTCCGTGATTTGCGCCCCAGTTATTCATGACCTCATAAGCGGTTTTAAAGGGACTTCCCTCTTTACCGTCGCATCGGGGAGCGAACCATGTACAGGGCCATGTGTAATCGGTACGCTTCCAGAGGGTATCGGTTACATCCTCCGGCAAGCAGAGCGTCCATCCCTCGGCAATTTGCAGCACAGGTCCCATGCCCTTAACAAGATTCAAGCGGATCATGGTAACAGGCATTTCACCCCGAGTAACAAAGCGAGAGGAATATCCGCCGCCACGGAAATAACCCAGATCGGCATAATTCCATGTAGTATTCGCCATGATCGCCTGGCTGTCCTCCTCGGTGATCTCATACCAAGGCTTCATCACGGGATTACCGTTTTCATCCTTTGCCTCAGCGTTGGCATCCAAACAGCAAGCGCCTGAATTGATCAGATGGATAAAGCCGTTTGCTTCCTTGGCTTTTCCCTCCAGATCGTAATCCGTACAGCGTTTCACAGCCTCGCCGCTCCAATAGGTACGAACGTCGGCAAACATTTGCGCGCGACCCGTGAGCAATTTCATAAACAGCATACTCATGCCGTTAAGCACGTCGTTTTCCGTAGCCAGAATATAGGGCTCTCTTTTTCCGTTCCAGTCGAAGGAGGTATTCAGCATTGCCTCGGCAAAATCGCCATTGGGATAAAAGTCGGTCCACTGTCTTTGTCCCTGAAATCCCGCGGCAATAGCGTTATGTCCCACCGCCTCTTCCTCACAGCCCTTAGGCAGGCGGTCGTTTCCGCTCATCAGATCCTTTATGATCACCGCCATCTTAACAACGAATTCCCAATCCGCATCCTTTTGAGCGCGGGAACGCTGCAAGGCTTCCTCGTTTTTATCAAAGCCTTCTATACAATATTTTTTTGCCCACGCAAGTGCCTTTTCATATTCCTCTTTGTCATAGATCCCCTCGCTCATACGGCGAATAAGCTCTACCTCGTCTACCGATTCTACTCTCATACCGCAATAGTCCTCCAGGAAATCGGTGCTGATCATAGAACCGCCGATGCCCATACACGCCGAGCCGATCTGCAAATAGGATTTTCCTCTCATAGTTGCCACAGCGACAGCCGCACGACCAAAGCGCAACAGCTTTTCGCGAACATCCGCGGGAATTTCCGTGTCATCGCAATCCTGAACATCATGTCCGTAAATACCAAAAGCAGGCAGTCCCTTTTGCGCGTGGGTAGCCAACACCGACGCCAGATATACCGCGCCCGGACGTTCGGTACCGTTAAAGCCCCATACCGCTTTGATGGTATTCTGATCCATATCCATGGTTTCCGCGCCATAGCACCAGCAGGGTGTTACCGTCAGCGTAATTTCCACTCCCTCGCGGCGGAACAAATCGGCGCACGCCGCCGCCTCAGCGACTCTTCCGATTGTTGTTTCGGCAATCACCACACGCACAGGCGTTCCGTCCGAATAGCGCAAATTCTGACGAAAAAGCTCTGCCGCGCTTTTTGCCATATTCATGGTTTGATCCTCTAAGGATTCACGGACCTTAAGCGGTCCTCTTCTTCCATCGATGGTGGGTCTGATTCCGATAGCGGGATACTGTCCTACATACCGTTTACTCATGTTTCTTCCTCCTCTATTTTTTATTTTTACTTAAAAATTTTTCTTGAGCCATATCTTGACTTTTTTTTTATTTTATCATATAATACAATAGAAAGCCATTGAATTTTATTTATAAAATATGGAGAAATGTATCATGCAGTTGATAAAAAACGAGGAATTAACCTATCTTGGCAAGCGAATCAACCTTGATATCAGCGAAATAAGTTATGGATTTTTGGATACCGAGTGGAACATGCAGAATCTTTGTGCCGCATTTACCCGTGTTTATCTTCCTCTTGAGGGCGAGGGAATCCTCACCATTGGCGACACTGCCGTCACCATTGTCCCCGGGAACATTTATGTTGTCCCCTCCAACCTGAACTTTTCGGGATACTGTCCGAAAATGCTCAACAAGATTTACATACACCTTACATTGAGCCGTCCTGACGGTATTGATGTTTTTTCGGGAATTGACCGATGCTTGATTTTAGAAAATCAATGGAAAACCGTTATAGAAATTTCAAATTTATATACCCAACATAATTTTCAATCCGTACTAAAATTAAAGCTTATGTTATATGAGATTTTAGAGCAGGCGTTATCTCTTCACCCTCACGCGCCGTATCCGGTAAAAAATTACTCTAATCTTACCAAAGCAGCTCTTGCGTATATTGACACCCATCTATCCGCCTCACTGACCATAGGCGAGATCGCCTCCGCGCTTTTTGTTTCAAAATTGGTTTTACAAAAGCATTTTCGCGAGGATTTGGACAAGCCGATTGGAAAATACATTGACCAATGCCTAATGTCCCGTGCCGAGCGTGATCTATTGGATCAAACGCTTTCAATCAAGGAGATCAGCGACCGTCTGGGTTTTTGCGATCAATTTTACTTTTCACGAAAATTTTCGGACACCCATGGGATCAGCCCCCGACGATTTCGTCAGCTTCATATTGTTTAAATTTGTTTAAATTTTGGATCGATTTTGAGGTTCTAAAAATAAAATGTAGGATAAAAAACAACAAATAGAAGCCGCTTCTTCGCAATGCTTGCGGATGAAACGTACGGCAGCTTGTGCGAAAATTAAAGCTGATCTGTCGCACATTCCTCATTTCGTGTCATTCTGAGCCGAAGGTGAAGAATCTTTGATGCGAAGCATCAATTCGTATTCACAGTTACTTTAGTACAGAATTGCCTCCTCCGTCGGCAAGGATCCTTCGCTTCGCTCCATACTCCGCTTCGCTGCGTGTTGACACGAATGAAGCGTGATGGAAGGATGAACCTATGTACGTCGCGCAAAGGTTATTGCGTAGAACGGACAGTCGGGAACGCCTGTCCCTACGAATATGTCAGCGCAAAAACAGACACATTTCCCCAAATTCCGTAGGGGATGGCGTCCTCGACATCCCGAGCGCAAAAATTTTGTTGTCTTTTTTTACAAAAAAGAGCTGTTCCTTTAGGGTCTGCTCTAAAGGACAGTTTTGCAAGAATACGGTATATCTCGAAAGAGGGATGCCGTATTTTTGTATTTGTGTTTGCAAATGCAGTAATTCGTATGCCTGCCTTAATTAAAGACTACAAATCGTATGACAAAAGTAACACAAAGGCACTTATGCAATTTCCATAAGTGCTTTTTGCTACCTTCCGGGCAATGTGCCCCCTCGTGTCATCCTGAGCGGAGATACCGCCGAAGGCGGTTCGCAGTCGAACCCGTAGGGCGATGCAAAGCATCGGGATCTACGAGGGGGAAATAACGCCGTGTTCGCCCGAGATCCTGCTCGGCTGCGCCTCGCACT
>JAZSPS010000001.1:0-9086 GCA_045537595.1 Eubacteriales bacterium | reverse complement strand
AGTGCGAGGCGCAGCCGAGCAGGATCTCGGGCGAACACGGCGTTATTTCCCCCTCGTAGATCCCGATGCTTTGCATCGCCCTACGGGTTCGACTGCGAACCGCCTTCGGCGGTATCTCCGCTCAGGATGACACGAGGGGGCGCATTGCTCGGAAGGTAGCAAAAAGCACTTATGGAAATTGCCATAAGTGCCTTTGTGTTACTTTTGTTATACGATTTGTAGTCCTTAATTAAGGCATACGAAGCACTGCTTTTGTGGACACAACGCTTCGATTTCTTTTTTATGATTTTTCTTTTTTGGAAAATTTGATTGGTTTATATCTCGCCAAACAGCCGAAGAGCTTCCATTGCCGCGTTTTGTTCGGCTTCTCGCTTTGACTTTCCTTTGCCACGCCCGATAATATTCGAGTTTAAGCGTGCTTCCACCTCGAACACCTTATCATGATCCGGTCCGCTTTCTCCTACCGTAAAATATTCCAAAAAGTCTCCCTCGGTCTGTTGGATCAGCTGTTGCAGCTCTGTCTTTGGATCGGTGGCAATGGGACTGTAATTTTCCATCAGCTCTTTTTTTACGAAGGGCAAAACAAAGCCCCGAACTGTTTCCATCCCCTTCTCTTCCGCGTCTAAGTATATGGCAGCCAAAAGTGCCTCAAAGGTATTTTCTAAGGTAGATTGGCGTTCCCGCCCGTTTCCCTTTTCTTCCCCATTTCCTAAATACAGGTACCTTCCCAAGGATATTTCCCTCGCATAGGACGCCAGCGCCGAGGATTGGACCACCGCCTTACGTCTTTGTGTCAGCTCGCCCTCCGGCAGATCTCCGTATTCCAAAAAAAGATATTCGCTGACAATCGCGGATAAGATCGAATCTCCCAAAAATTCCAAGCGCTCATTGCAAACGGCGTTTTTTTTCTTAGCCTTTAATTCATTGGCATAGGATGAATGAGTCAGCGCCTCACGCAAAAGCTCTTGGTTTCGAAAAAAATATCCGATCCGCTCTTCCAATTCTCTCATATTGCTTTGCTGCATTTCCTTCTCCTCTTTGCTTCCCTTGCTGCTTATTCTTCCGTTCCCCGCGCCGTATCCTCTTCCTGTTTTGCGGCTGTCTCCTGCTTTTTCCGCTGTGCCAAGCTTGCCATCGCGTTTGAAATATCCTCTGTTAAATCGGTTTCGCTGTAAGCGATCGCCTGTCTGATTGCATTTTTGAACGCCTTCGCGTCTGAGGAGCCATGCGCTTTGATCACGGGCTTGGAAATCCCCAAAATGGGCGCTCCGCCAAACTCACCCGCATCAAAATTCTTCTTTACGTCCTTCAAATGCGGCTTTACCAATCCGTAAGCAAGCTTCGTTTTGACATTGGTCGTAAACAGGTTCCTCAGCGTTTTCAGCATCAGCTTGCCCATTCCCTCCATAGTTTTCAGAAGGATGTTTCCGCTGAAGCCATCCGCTACCAAAACATCACAGGCATCGTGCATCACACGGTTTCCTTCGATATTTCCCACAAAATTCAATTCGGGATTGGCACTCAGTTTTTTATACGCTTCGATCTGGACTTCATTGCCCTTTGTTTCCTCGGCTCCGTTATTTAAAAGTCCCACACGGGGATTTTCTACCCCCATTACCTTCTTCATATACGCGGAGCCCATCAGGGCGAATTGCTCCAAATACTCGGCAGTCACCGTAATATTCGCACCCGAATCCAACAAAAGAACAGGGGGCTGCATGGGAAGCACCGCCGCAATTGCCGGACGGCGCAAGCCTTTAATTTTACGCACGATCAGATTCGCTCCCGTAAACAGCGCTCCTGTATTTCCCGTGCTGACAAAAGCATCTCCCTGTCCCTCGGCAAGAAGCCTTAAGCCCATGCTCATAGAGGAATCCGCTTTGCCGCGGGTTACCGAGATCGGATCATCCTCCATGGTGATCACCACAGGTGTATGAATGATCTCAAAGCGATCCAACGAAAGTCCGTTTTCATTTGCCGCCGCCAGCATTTGCTCACGGTCACCGACCAGAATATATTCCGCTTCTGTTTCCTCAGCTGCCAGACACACGCCTTTTATCATTTCCTCGGGGGCTTTATCCCCACCCATTACATCAACAATAATCCGCTTCATTCATTTCCTCCGTCATCATTTTATAAATCTCTTTTTTCCTCAGGCCTCTCCTTCGGCGGCTTTCATGTCAGACACAAGCTGTCGCAATTGCTCCAGCGCCCGTTTGGACAGCGCTTCGTTTTTTGCCATTTTGCCTCCCTTAACACGGGCAGGCAAGGGCTCAATAATACCGAAGTTCGCATTCATTGGCGCAAAATCGGAGATCCCTCCAAGGGCTACGTAATGTGCCATGGCTCCCAACATCGTGGATCTTGGAAACACAAGGCTCTCCTTCCCCATAGCCTGTCTCGCGGCATTCATGCCCGCCACCAGACCTGAGCCTGCTGACTCGATATAGCCCTCCACGCCTGTCATCTGACCCGCGAAATAAATTTCCTTCCGTGTTCTCATTCTGTAGGTTTCATCCAAAACCTCGGGAGAATTCAAATACGTATTACGGTGCATAACGCCGTATCGCAAAAATTCCGCTTTTTCAAGACCGGGGATCATTCGGAATACCCTTCTCTGCTCCGGAAAGGTCAGGTGTGTCTGAAAGCCCACCAGATTGTACATCGTTCCTTCTTGATTCTCACGCCGAAGCTGAACCACGGCATACGCCTGCTTTCCCACACGCTTATCGATCAAGCCCACCGGCTTCAGCGGTCCGAACAAAAGCGTATCATGTCCTCGCCGCGCCATGACCTCCACGGGCATACACCCCTCAAAGACCTTGGGCTTCTTCTGAGCCTCGCGGTCAAATTCCTTCAGCTCCGCTTCCTCCGCGTTGATCAGTGCCATCCAAAACTCCTGATACTGCTCTTCTGTCATGGGGCAATTGATATAGTCCGCATCGCCCTTATCATATCGGGACGCGAAAAACGCGATATCGGTATTGATGCTTTCCGCATCTACGATGGGTGCGGCGGCATCAAAGAAATGCAGACTTCCGCATCCCAATTCGTTAGCGATATAGTCCGCCATTTTTTCCGATGTGAGCGGTCCTGTGGCAATTACCGTTATATTGCCCTCTTCCACTCGGTCTGCCTCCGCGGCGATCACCTCGATATTGGGGTGATTTTTGATCTTCTCGGTCACATAATCGGAAAATTTCTCCCGATCGACCGCCAGCGCCGAGCCCGCGGGAACTCTTGTCGCATCGGCTGCCTCCATGATCAGAGAGCCCATGCGCCTCAGCTCTTCCTTTAAAAGTCCCACCGCGTTTGAGAGACTATCCGAGCGCAAGGAATTGGAACAGACCAATTCCGCAAACTTTGGGGAATGGTGCGCGGGAGTAAAGCTTTGGGGCTTCATTTCAAAAAGCCGAACCTTCACCCCAAGCCGTGCCGCCTGCCAAGCCGCCTCACAGCCTGCCAAGCCCGCTCCGTACACCGTTACTGTTTTTTCCTTCATATCGGTCATATCGATCATACCGATTCATCCTCTGCCGCTGTCTTTTCAATAGGCTTTTTAAATCCACAGTCCTTATTATGACAGATCAGCATTGCCTGACCCTTCTTTCGGAACAGCAGCTGTCCACAATCGGGGCATGTCTCATTGGTGGGAAGATCCCATGAGGAAAAGTCACACTCGGGATACCGCTCGCAGCTATAAAATACCGTGCGCCGTTTTCCTGTTTTCATAACGATCTTCGCTCCGCACTTAGGACACGGAACGCCTATATCCTTTGTTTTCTGCTTGGAAAAATCACATTCGGGATAACGGCTACAGGCATAGAAGGTTCCGTAACGTCCTGTGCGCTGTACCATATCCGAGCCGCATTTCTCGCATTTCATATCCACAACAACCGTCTTCTTTTCCACCGCCTCTCCCTCGTCATTCTTCGGAGTGACCAGCGGCTTTGTGTTTCGGCACTGAGGATAGTTGGGGCAAGCGGCAAATTTCCCGAACCGACCGTTCTTTACGATCATACGAACACCGCAATTCTCACAGAGTATATCGGTTTCCTCCACAGGAATCTCAATCTCTTGGGATTCCATTTTTTCATTGGCCTCCTCCAGCTCCTTACTAAAGCTTTGCCAGAAATTCGCCAACACCGTATCCATGGTGGTATTTCCATCCTCGATCTCATCCAGATCATTTTCCATCTTTGCCGTAAACCGATAATTTACCACGTCCGGAAAGCTTTCCATCATCAGCTTATTGGTCAGTTCTCCCGTAGGAGTGGGAACCAAGGATTTACCCTCCCGCTTTACATAGTTTCGGGATATAATGGTTGTGATAATGGTAGCGAAGGTACTGGGGCGTCCAATTCCCATTTCCTCCATGAATTTAATCAAGGACGCGTCATTATAGCGAGCGGGAGGCTCGGTAAAGTGCTTGGTTGGATCAAGAGAAAGAGAGTTTATTTTTTCTCCCTCTTTGACGTCGGGAAGGCGAATATTCTTCTGCTCACGGACCTCATCCGCATTCTGCTTTGTATCATCCTCGCTTTCCTCATACACCGCCATATATCCGGGGAACTCAACCGTATAGCCGCTGGTGCGGAATACATATCCCTCGGATTCAAAATCCGCCGTAACGGTTGCCAGCATCGCGGACTCCATCTGGCTTGCCACAAAGCGTTCCCAGATCAGCTTATAAAGCTTAAACTGATCGGCGGTTACATACTTTTTGATCATGGAGGGCTCCAAGGTAACCCGTGAGGGGCGGATCGCCTCGTGAGCGTCCTGCGCTCCCGCGCGCGTCTTATAGACTCTGGGGGTTTTAGGATGATAGCTCTCTCCAAACTTTGCCGCAATATATTCCGTTGCCTCACGCTGCGCATCGGCAGAGACTCTCAGAGAGTCGGTACGCATATAGGTAATCAGACCCTGTACTCCCCCGTTTTCAGGTCCTACGTTGATTCCTTCATACAGCTCTTGCGCGATCCGCATGATTTTTTGTGATTGGAAGCCAAGCTTTTTGGATGCCTCCTGCTGCAGAGTGGAGGTAGTAAAGGGAGGCGCGGGAAGCTTTTTCTTATTGGATTTTCTGATCGAGCTGACACGGAACTCCTTACCGGACACCGCGGACACAACCTTCATGGCGTCCGCCTCGCATTTCAGCTTGATCCTTCCTGTACTGTCGCCATAAAAGCGTACTGTAAATTCCTTTCCTTCCTTATTGGAAAGCAATGCATCCACAGTCCAGTATTCCTCGGGCGTAAACGCGCGGATCTCCTCCTCACGCTCCACGATCATACGGGTAGCCACCGACTGGACACGTCCGCCCGACAATCCGCTGCGCACATTTTTCCACAAAAACGGCGAGATCTTATATCCCACGATTCGGTCCAAGATCCGTCTTGCCTGTTGCGCGTTAACCAGATTCATATCGATCTGTCTGGGGGCTTTGATCGCCGTCTTTACCGCCGTTTTCGTAATTTCATTAAAGCTGACACGGAGGGTCTTCTCCACGGGAATTCCCAACGCTACCGCCAGATGCCACGATATCGCCTCGCCCTCTCGGTCAGGGTCGGTTGCGAGAAATACTTTATTTGCCGCTTTCGCGTCCTTTCGGATCTCTCGGATCAGGTCTCCCTTTCCTCGAATATTGATATAGTGCGCGTCAAAATTATTTTCTATATCCACACCCAAGCTGCTCTTGGGAAGATCCCGAACATGACCCTTGGATGCCACGACCTTATAATTAGAGCCCAAATATCCCTTAATGGTTGACGCCTTAGAGGGGGACTCCACAATTACCAAATTTGCCATTGAAACCACTGTATCCTTTCTTTTCTTTTGCTTTTCGCTGATTTATTTTTCAAATCTCAAGCAACCGTATCCGCAAAACGGAAGCACGTGCCGCTTATTCGGTTATTTTTTCAAAATTGATCGTATTATACCGTATTATGTTAACTATTTTCTGATGTACATTCCGCCCGGCAGAGAGCTGATCAAGCCATTCATCTCCAGAAGCGTAAGAGACGTGATCACCGTTGCTACGTCCATTTCCGGCAAAATAAGCTTATCGGGTGTGACCGCGCAGTCTATGGGCATATTCTCAAAAATCGCGCGGGTATTTGCATCCAAGGCATCCAACAGCGCTGCCGGCACCCTACCCTTTTGCCCGAATTGAGGTCCTTCCGAGTTTTTCCTGTCCGTCTCATTTGAATCATTTGATGAATCATTTGAAGCCTTTGACACCGCAGGCTTTTGAGGCTTTGCCGATTCCTTACCGTTTTCCGTTCTCTCTCTTTTGTTCATTTGAGAGCCCGACACATTTGTCTGTTCTTCCGCATCGTCCTCGCCCGTGTCCTCCCAAAAATCCTCCAAGGGCTCGGACATCTCACAATGTCTCTGAGCGTACACGGGGGAAACTCCGTATTTCCGTAACACGGAGCCTTCGGACGCCCTTGCTGTTTTCGCTTTTCGAAATTCCTTATAGTTGATCATATCGTGGTACAAAAAGTCATAATGCCGTATCAGATCGTCGGCACACAGTGCCACTCTCGCTCCGTTGCGGATCAGCTCGTTGGGTCCCACGGAATTGTTCTCATCCACCTTACCCGGAAGCGCAAACAATTCCCGTCCCTGCACAATGGCTTTAGTCGCCGTGATCAAGGCTCCGCTTCCCACGTCTCCTTCTACCACCAACACGCCTTGGCAGAGTCCGCTGATGATCCGATTGCGTTTAGGGAAGTTCCGTTTCACAGGTCTTTCAAAGGGCGGATATTCCGTCACGACCGCTCCATGCTTGGCAATCGCCTTCATAAGCTTCGCGTGCTCCTTAGGGTAAACCACCGAAATACCGCAACCCAAAACCGCGACCGTGCTTCCTCCCGCCGCCAGCGCGCCGCAGGCTGCCACCGCGTCCACGCCCAACGCCATGCCGCTGACGATCACCGCATGGGCAGCCGCCAGCTCATAGGATATTTTATACGAGGTTTGTCTTCCGTATTCGCTCATTTTCCGTGTTCCCACGATTCCGATACAAAGCCGCTGATTCATGTTGGGCATTTTTCCAAGGACATATAGCAAAACAGGAGGATTCTCGATGCTTCTCAACCGCATGGGATACCGTTCATCGCCATAGGACACGATCTCTATATCGTTTCCCTTACAATAACGGAGAATCGAATAGGCGTTTTCCAAGGATTTATCGCAAAGCCGACCTTTCAATGCGGCTCCGATCCCCTCCAAATGCTCGATTTCATCCTCATCCAAGCGATACAGATCATACGGACTCTCATATCTTCCCGCCAGCTTTCCAAATTCCTTAGAGGCAATGCCGCATTTTTCCGACAGCCATATCCAATACAAAATATTTTCGTCACGCATGTTGTATTCTCCTTAAAATTCTAAAAGCTTTTGTTCTGCTTTATTCCTGTTTTTCCTTATTTTCCTAAAGTTCTTACAATTCTCGGCTCACACACGCCATGGCAGTTTTTATCTGTCTTACGTTATTTTATCGCGCGCGAACCGTCTCCCAAATGCAAATTGCCGCGGCTGCCGCCGCGTTTAAGGATTCGCTTTGAGGCATCATGGGAATGATCGCCGCTTGATCGCATGCTTCAATCGTCCTCTGTGAAAGTCCATGCCCCTCGTTTCCGATCACAAAGCAATCGCCCGCCGAAAGTCTCAGCTTTCCGACCTCCTCCGCACCCTCACGAAGAGCCGCCGCAAACACCCGCCGTCCTGAATCGCGCAAGCATCGGATCATGTCGGGAAGAGTTTCATTCTCCACCGTAAGGGTGGGCAGGCGAAACAAAGCGCCCATAGCGCCCCGAACGGTTTTCGGATTATACAGCTCGGCGCAATCCTCTGTCAGGATCAATCGATGAATTCCCAAAGCCGCACAGCTTCGGATCACGGTTCCCAAATTTCCCGCATCCCGCAGAGATTCGGCGATCAGCAGCTTTTCGCCCTCAAAGCTCAAGCCTGCCAACTCCTCACGCTCCGCCCTTTGATGCAGATCATCCATAAACCGCGCCACCGTCAGGATTCCCTCGGGCGCGCGCTCCTCACTCAGCTTCTCAAACACCGATTCCGACACGGGAAGGATCTTTTCCTCCGTCAGCAGATGCTCCTCCAAGGCTTTGCGGATCAGTCCCTCCGCCGCCTCGCTCATAGGGAAGCGAACAAAAACAGAAATGACCTCCGTTCCCGCACGGAGAGCCTCCTCCAATAGCTTAATGCCGTCAAAACGGAACAATCCGCTCCGCCGTCTTTTTTTCTTATCTGCCAAACCACACGCCAGCAAAACCTGTGGATTTTGTCTTGAATAAATCATTTCCCTCACGGCATTTCTCCATAGATCTATTCTTTTATTTTTTTCTATCGTTTTTTATCAGAATTTTTCTTGAAATATTCGATAAAAGGCTGCCGCAAATTCTCATTTGCGACAGCCCAAGCTCTGATTAAAGAGCAGCTTTTGACTTCTTTACGAGCTCTGCGAACGCTTCCTTGTCGGACACTGCCAGCTCAGAAAGCATCTTACGGTTAAGGTCGATTCCCGCAACCTTGAGTCCGTGCATAAAGGTAGAGTAGTTCATTCCGTTTGCCTTTGCCTGTGCGGAAATACGAGCGATCCAAAGCTGACGGAAATCTCTCTTCTTCATTTTTCTTCCGGCGAAAGCATAGTTACCGCTCTTAAGAACCGCTTGCTTTGCCATCTTAAAGTGCTTAGATTTAGCACCCCAGTAACCCTTTGCTGCCTTCAATACTTTATTTCTTCTCTTGCGCGTCATCATTGCGCCTTTGATTCTTGCCATTTTCTCTTATCCTCCTATTGATTTTCCGATTATTTCTGGATCAGTGTTCTGATGTTTGCGGTCATAGACTCGCTGAGAATCGCGCTGCTGCGCAGATGTCTTTTTCTCTTCGCGGTCTTCAAACCGGTATTGTGTCTGTGATGGCAGTGACCCATTTTTACTTTACCGGAACCGGTAACAGAAAATCTTTTAGCCGACGCCTTATGTGTCTTGATCTTTCCCATTTTTATATTCTCCTTTTTAGATAATCATTTTGCGGCATTTGCCAATATATCATAA
>JAZSPS010000006.1:0-41489 GCA_045537595.1 Eubacteriales bacterium | reverse complement strand
CGAAACTGTCGTTCGGATCGCATATTTGAAATGCAAACTGATGAAAATTAATTGGTTCGTTTATCTCGCGATAAAATTCTGTGTTCGGCGGTATGTATGCAATTTCATAAGGAGAGATCACATAGCTTTGTTTTGATATCGGAAAAGATAATCGGAAACTCCCTTTTGAAATCGCAAGAAGGATCCCCCAAGGTCTTATTCCGGAGCAGAGCTTGAAATACGTCTTATTTATTTCTGTATTATATAAAATAATATTTGTGTTCATTTTCTTTCCATCACTGTGAATTTTTATAAAAACATTATAAACCATTATATTGTAAAAATCAATATTTTTTGATAAAATAAAGTAAATTTTAAAATGGAGAAATTGATATGGGCAATAAAAACACTGTGAAAAATATAAATTGCGATATTTGTATCATTGGCGGCGGGCTTGCAGGCTCGTTTGCTGCCATTGAGGCGGCGCGTAACGGTGCAAAAGTGGTATTGATGCAGGATCGTCCTGTGCTCGGAGGAAACGCATCATCGGAAATAAGAATGTGGGTAAGAGGTGCCGGGGGGGTATTTAACCGTGAAACCGGCTTGATATCGGAGCTTGAGGAGCGAAATATTTACTATAATCCGACGCTTTGCCATTCTATTTTTGATGCAACTCTTTACGGTATGGTGCAGGAGAATGAAAATATTGAGATTCTGATGAACACCACATGTCTTGATGCTGAGGAGGAAAATGGAAAGATCCTTTCTATTACGGGCTGGCAGCTTACCACGTATACCTACCACAAGGTGAAGGCGGCGATTTTTATCGATTGCTCGGGAGATAGCATTCTCGCGGAGCTTTCGGGGGCAGAATACCGTCATGGCAGGGAAGCGAAGGACAAATATTCGGAGGAGCTGGGACAGCCCGAGGAAGATTCACGGACAATGGGAATGTCGATGATTCTTGCGGCGAGGGAAACGGATCATGCTGTCAAATTCACACCGCCGCCTTTTGCAAACGTATATCCGGACGATTCCTGCTTTGCGGGGGATATCGGGCAAAGCATCCATGCGCAGGTCAGAGATCACAAGATCGCGACCAGCGGAGCAAACCTGTGGTGGGTAGAGCTTGGAGGGGAATGCAATAGCATTTATGACGCAGATAAAACAAGAGCGGAGCTTTTGGCTTGCATTTACGGCGTATGGGATCATATTAAAAACCGCGGCGACCACGGCATGGAAAATTGGGAACTGGAATGGGTTGGCGCTCTGCCGGGCAAACGCGAATCCAGAAGGTATATCGGGGATTACGTTTTGACCGAGGCGGATATCAAAAGCGGAGGGCATTTCGAGGATGAGATCGCGTATGGCGGATGGCCGATGGACGATCACAACCCGTATGGAATGAGAAAAAACAATGAAGCATGCTTGCCGTCGGTGATGATCCCCATCTCCAAACCTTATAAAATCCCACTCAAATGCCTTTACTCAAAAAACATTGAAAATTTGATGTTTGCCGGAAGGAATATTAGCGTGACGCACGTAGCGTTGTCGTCAACAAGGGTCATGGCGACTTGCGCGCTCCTCGGTCAGGCTGTAGGATGCGCGGCGGCGGTTGCGGTACGGAAGGGGATCA
This sequence comes from Eubacteriales bacterium, assembly GCA_045537595.1. Taxonomy (GTDB): domain Bacteria; phylum Bacillota; class Clostridia; order Oscillospirales; family CAG-272; genus HGM12713. The sequence goes on along the minus strand of JAZSPS010000006.1, from coordinate 39,874 downwards.
CACCGCGCGAGGCGGCAGCGAAACACACGGGTGTGATTCAAAAAATTCTCATGGACCACGGTGTTTTCCTTCCTCACATCAAGCGGGAGGTGTCAAAGTTAACCCAAAGCGCGATTTTGAACATAACGGATGCCGAACGTGAGATTTTATTGAATGGTATCGAGCGTCCTCGTACAGATCTCGATGAAAATTTGATTACACAGAACATTGGCGACAAATTGACGTTACACTTTGTCAAGCCTGAAAAAATTACTTTATTGCGCTTGTGCTTTGATCCTGATTTTACAAGAGAGAGCATATCGGATAATAGAAAAATGAGAGTGTTTGCAATGAAGCTTCATACCGGAAAAGATTTTAAGCCCGTCAGGGTTGCAAGCACGTTGGTGAAGGATTTCATTGTGTATGCCGATGGGAAAGAGGTTGCGAGGGTAGAAAATAACTTCCAACGTCTTGTCAGTGTCAACCTCAATACAACGGCGAGCGATATATCGATCCAATGGATTTCCACGCACGGCGCGAAAGACGTAAGACTTTTTTCTGTTGACGTGCAGGGAGAAGAGAACGAGCTGAATGAAAACAGACAATGAAGATTTTTTTTTTGATAGGTAGAATAATACAATAAAGGAGAGTTGATATGTGTACTAGAAAGGTGAATACGACCAAAGCCGTAGGAAAAATCAAGCCCATGCACAGTGGTGGACAGCCCCCCCTTGGCGGAAAAGGAAATAACGGATACTTTCATTACCTGACCGAGGCAGGAATTCCTTATTCCCGCTTGCACGACGTGGGCGGTTTGTTCGGCGGAAATACATACGTGGATATCCCCAATATTTTCAGAAATTTCGATGCGGACGTGAACGATCCCGCCAGCTATGATTTTGCTTTTACCGACTTTCTAATCCAATCGTTGATGGAAGCGGGGGTTGAGCCCTATTTCCGTCTTGGTATCACAATCGAGGTCTTTTCCAATATCAAGGCATACCATACGGCGCCGCCCAAGGACTATGACAAATGGGCGTGCATCTGCGAGCATATCATCGCGCACTATACAGAGGGCTGGGCAGACGGCTTTTTCTACGATATCACCTATTGGGAAATATGGAACGAGCCCGACAACCTGTATCGCAAGAATGCTCCTCAGATGTGGTCGGGAACGCCCGAGGAATATTACCGCCTCTACGATGTTTCGGCAAAGCACCTGAAGGCACGCTTCCCCAAGATCAAGGTCGGTGGATACTCCGCCTGCGGTTTTTTCGCGATTACCCATCAAAACGTCAGTGAGGAAAAAGCAGAGCTGTATCAGTACTTTATTGATTTCTTCCACGGATTCCTTCAATATATTCGTGAGCACGGCTCACCCTTTGATTTCTTCTCGTGGCACAGCTATGAGGACACCAAAACGACGTTGATATGGGAGCAATACGTGGCGGATACGCTGATGGAATACGGCTTTGAGAACGTGGAGAATCATCTCACGGAATGGGATCCCTTTGTAAAGGAGTACGGAACGGCGCACCATTCCGCGGAGGTGGCGGGCATGATGCTGGGTATGCAAAATCGCACGCCTGAGGTCCTTTGTATCTACGATATGAAAGCGAGTAGTGTGCCTTACTGTCCGTTGTTCGATGTGAAATCGCATGAGCCGATCCACGCATATTACTCTCTTGTCGCATTCAATCACCTCTACAAGCTTGGAAATCAGGTGGAGCTTACGACGGACACAGAGGAGCTGTATGCCGTCGCCGCATCTGACGGAAGATATCACGCGCTGATGATATCCAATCTTACAGGTGCCGTTCAGCCGCTGACGCTTGAAGGCGTAAATCTTGAACATGCGCATATATCGATTATTGATGACAGACATCTGCTTTCATGGGCGCCAAACGCAAGCACCATCGGGAAAAATACCGTGATGCTCATTGAGTGGCAGGAATCAAAATAGAATGGTTGTCATTTAGACCTCTAAGCCCAACGAAAAATAGCCTTTACAGCGTGTAAAGGCTATTTTTTTTCATGATTTTCTTCGGACGGTGTATCCGCTGAGGATCCATCCGCTTGAGATGCGGAGGGGTCAGAGGGAGATTTCTTTTCCTGAAGCTTTTCATAAATTCTTTTGATCGCTAAGGTAATAGAAACAGAAAGGGCAAAAAAGGGAGCGCCGGGCAGGAGCCAAAAGCCCCACATAATGGTGGCAATACCATATGCCCACGGCCATTTAAAAGTAAAACCAATTAGGTATCCGCCCCATACGGGAAGACCGAGAATCAGACACACAAAAGCAAGTAAAACAAGAGTTTGCCAGCTTTTACATTCCGTCCATACCCAATGCAGAAAGGCTTTGCATTTATCTATAATTTTTTTGATCAGCAATTTCATAGGTAAAACTCCGATTTATGGTATCCGTAACATGCAAGTGATATTATATGATATTGTATCACATTGTTTCTAAAAAGTCAATAAGAATTCACAGAATTATTATAGCCATAAAATTTACAAAATAACGTTGAAGAAGGAATATTTATGTGATATAATATACATATGATTAAAAAACAATAAGGAGAAATTGCATGATCCCAAAAAAGAAAAGGTATGTCATGGTTTTATGTATCGTTGTGTGTGTCGCTCTTGTGGCTGGGATTGCTGCTTTTGGAATCAATGCTTATATAAAACATTCGTGCAAGGAAAAAATTTTGACCGCGGAACAGGCGGCAGCTCTTGAGGATGTGGATTGTATTCTTGTGTTGGGGTGTCTTGTAAAGGATGACGGTACCCCGAGCGATATGCTGTCCGATCGACTGCAAAAGGGAGTGGAGCTTTATACATTAGGGGTATCTCAAAAAATCCTTATGAGCGGAGATCATAGCCGAGAGGATTATGATGAGGTTGGCGTGATGAAGCAATACGCCATTGAAGCGAATATTGCCTCTTCCGATATTTTTAAGGATCATTTGGGACTGTCCACATACGATAGCATGTATAGGGCGAAGGAAATTTTCGGCGCGGATAAAATCGTAATCGTAACACAGGAATATCATTTGTATCGTGCCTTGTATATCGCAAAGAAGCTTGGTATCGAGGCGTACGGCGTTTCCTCGGACGATCATATCTATGCGGGACAGCTCCTCAGAGACATCCGTGAGGTAATGGCAAGAAATAAAGACTTTTTTGTTTGCATATTCAAGCCAAAGCTTGAAAATTGTGAGCGCCCCGTGTCGCTAAGTGGGGATGGAAATATAACAAATTTCGAAAATTAACACGGAGGAAAAGGATGAATACCGTAAAAATTGAATCGAAGAATGTGAAAATGGTCGCGCACCGAGGAGTGAGCGGACTGGAAAGAGAAAATACCTGTCCGGCGTTTGTCGCGGCGGGAAATCGCACCTATTTTGGGGTGGAGACCGATGTACATGTTACAAAGGACGGACGCTTCGTTATTATCCACGACGAGACCACCGATAGGGTCAGCTTGGGGGCAGAAAGCATTAACGTAGAGGAAAATGATTATGCCGCTGTTGAAAAAATAACTCTTCCTGATCTGGACGGAAGTACCCTCAGACAGGATATCCGTATTCCGTTATTGCTGGAATATGTGAGCATTTGCAAAAAATACGAAAAGATATGCGTTCTTGAAATAAAAAATCACTTTATGGAAGAGGATTTAAAGAGACTGATTGAGGAAATACAGGGTGTAGCGTATTTGGATCAAATGATCTTTATTTCGTTTGATTTTGAGAACTGTGTTAACCTGCGAAGGATGCTTCCAAAGGCAAAGATCCAATGGCTTGTGGGCGGAAAAACAACAATGACACATGAACAGATCGAAGAGGCACTTACAGACCATCACTTGGATTTTGATGTCTATTATAAGCTATTGACCAAGGAATGGGTGGATCAGCTGCACAAAAAGGGAATTGAAGTCAATTGCTGGACCTGCGATCAAAAGGACGCGGCAGAGGAGCTGGTCGCAATGGGCGTCGATTATATTACCACCAATATCCTTGAGTAACTTGAATCAATTTAATTTTTATATTTTGTGTATGCGGGATTTTTTGTTGACTTTATTACAAAGCTGTGATATAATAAAATCAGAAAAGGGCAACATTTACGGATACATGGCTCTAAGACTGACAAAGGAGATGATAACATGAAAAAAATTACCTCTTTAATTTTGGTTGCTTGTATTTTACTTGCAAGCATGATCACACTGACCTCTTGCTTCCATAAATGTGAATTCACAGAGGAGTGGACGTCGAATTCAAGCGCTCATTGGCACGCATGCTCAAAGGAAAAATGCGGTAAGGTGTCGGATAAAGCAGCGCACACATGGGATGAAGGAAGAATAACCACCAAGGCAAAGCAGGAAGCCGAAGGGGTAAAGACCTATTTCTGCTCTGTCTGCGATCATACTAAGAAAGAAGGGGTCGCCTTTGTCGGACTTGATAAGGAAGACTGGAATGCGGTGTTTATAAAGGATACCTTTGAAAACTTTACCTATACCGAAGAAGCAGTGCTTACAACCGCAGGTGTTGAGATAAAATCCAGCGCCGCATACAAGTTTACCGAGGATAAGGTGTATGTTTTTGCGACAGGAGCAGGAGAGATCGAGGAGGAAACACTGACAGGAACTAAGGCACAGACAACCAAGAAAAACATGATTTCCTCGATACTCAGCATGTTTGAACATGATAAATTTACATATGATCCCGAAAACAAGATATATAATCTGACGGGAACGTTGAATATCCCGACCCTTAATGAGGAAGCCAAGAGTGCCACCTTGAGATTTGAAAACGGAAAACCTGCTGAGTTTGTATATACTTGCGAGATCGTGGTATCGGGAAAGAAAATGGAGTGTGTGACTACCGCTAAATTCAGTGATTTCGGAACTACCGCGATCGGATAATAAAATCTTGATAATCTGATTATGAAAAGAGCACTTATGATGCGTTAAAACGTGTCATAAGTGCTTTTTTGTATTGCTTCATTCAAAGCTCGGGAACGATATAATTTTTTTCCTTCAAAGAGCTCGCGATCTGATCCAAAATTTCCTCTGATTCGGCACGAACCGTGTGGTAATGATAGCCTGAGGTAATGTGCATGAGCTCCGTGGATTTTCCGCTTTTAATTCCATCTAAAAATTTTTCAATCCCGTGGTGGGAGAAAATATTTAAATCGGCGCGGATCTTACCGTAAACCTTGTGCCAGACAAAGACGTCTGCCACAATTCCGTTCAGAGAAACAATGGTGGACAATTCATCAAAGGTTTGATCGCTGGTGTGACGAACCTTGAAGATCCGTTCCTTCAAATTCAAAGGGGAGGCTTTGATAACATATCCATTGTGTGTGGAAAAGATCTCGTATCCCGCAGTCTTTAAAAAAGCGATATCCTGTACAATAATTTGCCTGGAAACATGGAATAAGTCAGAAAGCTGCCCTCCGGTTACGGGGTGGTTCTCGGAGATAAGAAGAGCGGCGATTTCTTTTCTTCTTTCGGTCGCGTTCACGGATGGTATCTCCTTTTATTTTTTATTGTTATTGGGGAAGACAATTAAATCGCGTGCAAATTTTTCAGGGAAAGATCAAGAATCGGGGCAGAGTGAGTAAGAGCGCCGCTGGAGATATAGTCAACACCGATATCGATCAGTCGCTCAATGTTTTCTCTCGTAACATTGCCGCTGCACTCGGTTTCGGCTTTTCCCTTGGCAAGCTTAACCGCCTGGCGCATATCCTCAACACTCATATTGTCCAGCATAATAATATCAGCACCGGCATCCAATGCCTCGCGCAGCATGTCAAGATTTTCAACCTCCACTTCGATCTTTCTTACAAAGGGGGCATATTCCTTTGCCATTTTAATAGCTTGCTTGACACCGCCGGCGGCACCGATATGGTTGTCCTTCAGTAAAATTCCGTCACTCAGATTGTATCTGTGATTGTATCCGCCGCCTACCTTTACCGAATATTTTTCAAAAATGCGCATGTTTGGCGTAGTTTTTCTTGTATCCAATAGCTTGGTGTGGCTTCCCTCAAGAAGCTTTACAATAGAGTTGGTATACGTGGCGATACCGCTCATTCTTTGAAGGTAATTCAGAGCAGTTCGCTCACCGGAAAGTAAAACACGGATGTCGCCCTGAATAAGACCGATCTTTTCGCCTTTTTTTACTTCGTCGCCATCACAGTTGTAAAAGATACACTCAGTGGAATCATCCAATAATTCAAAAACACGTTTAAAAACATCCAAGCCCGCGATAATACCGTCCTGCTTGCAGATCAGATCCACCTGTCCCTGACAATATTCTCTCATTACCGCGTTGGTTGTGATATCCTCACTGGTGATATCCTCTTTCAAAGCGCTTAGAATCAGATCATCCGCGTTCAATTTCATGGTAATGTTATTCATGGCTATTTTTCTCCTTTTCTATGGCAGATAAAACAATATTTTTGTACTCTTCTTTGTAATTCAGATAGTCGTTGGGATCAATTTGTACAGGGGAGGGGTAAACAACCTCCTTATAAGCCGTAGCGATATCATAAGCCGCGCGCTTGGCAAAAACAAGACTTTCCAATAGGGAATTGCTTGCCAAACGGTTTTTGCCATGTACTCCGTTGCATGCGGTTTCCCCAACCGCGTACAGACGATCCATGGAGGTTTTGCTGTACTCATTTACATCAATTCCACCCATAAAATAGTGCTGAGAGGGAACCACGGGAATACATTCCTTGGTAACATCGTATCCTTGCTCCAAGCAATGCTCATAGATATGGGGGAAATGGTTTTTGATCTCATCCATTGGAATGGGGGCAAGGGACATCCAAACGTGGGGGGTATTATCCTTTTTCATCTGTTCAAAGATCGCGTTCGCCACTACATCACGGGGCAGAAGCTCGTTAACAAAGCGCTCGCCTTTGGCATTCAGCAGAATGGCACCTTCTCCCCGAACAGATTCCGAGATCAAAAAATCCCGACCCTTGTTTTTTGTATACAAGGTGGTGGGGTGGATCTGTATATAATCAATATTTTTCAGCTTGATATCATGCTTTATGGCAATGGCGATAGCGTCAGCGGTCAGATGAGGGAAATTGGTGGAATGAGGGAAGAGACCTCCAATGCCACCGGTGGCAAGAACCGTGTAATCCGCGTCAATGGAGAAAAGCTTTCCGTTTTTATCTTGGCAGATAATTCCTCGGCACCCCTCCTGTCCATGGGAAATGTCAACCATGGTAGTGTGATCCATGATGGTAACATTCTCCAGCTTTTTGACAGCGTCTAAAAGATGAGAGGTGATCTCTTTGCCTGTTTCATCCTCGTGGAAGAGAATTCTCGGCTTGGAATGAGCGCCTTCTTTGGTATAAGAAAATTCTCCGTTTTTCATTTCAAATCTTACACCGAAATGAACAAGATCGTTTATGACATCGCGGGAAGAGCGGATCATAATATCTACCGATTGGGTATTGTTCTCAAAATGTCCTGCCTTGAGGGTATCATGGAAGAAGTCGTCGTAATCCTCTTCATCTCTCAAAACACAAATACCGCCCTGTGCCAAAAAGGAGTCACTCTTGTCAGCATCCTCCTTTGTAACGATAATCACATTTCGTTCCTTGGGAATATTCAGCGCACAGTAAAGACCCGCCACGCCGCTTCCTACAATAACAATATTTGTTTTCATTCGTCACCTCATTATTTTGCCAATTCCAACATTTTATTTAAAGGAGCTAAGGCTCTCAAACGAATTTTTTCGTCAATCTTGATTTCGTTTTCACCTGTTTGTAAAACGTGAAGAATTTTTTCAGGGGTGTTTAATTTCATATCAGCGCAGCAGAAGCCTTCTCCAAGGAAATAAAAGCTTTTGTCGGGATTTAACCTTTTTAAAGGGTAGCCAACACCGTTTTCGGTGCAAACAATAAACTCCTTGGAATCACAGCTTTGGGCAAAATCAATAATTTCCGCCGTGCTTCCTATGTAGTCGGAAAGCGCTAACAGCTCTTCGGAGCATTCCGGATGGGTCAAAACCTTTGCGTTGGGATAGATTTTTTTCATCGCTTGGAGCTGAGAGGCGGTGACGGAGGCATGAATGGGGCAAAATCCGTCATTTAAAATAATATTTTTTTCGGGAACCTGCTCTGCCACATATCTGCCAAGATTCTGGTCGGGAATAAAGAAAATATTTTGGTTAGGCAGCTTTCTTACAATTTTAATGGCATTGGAGGAGGTAACACAAACATCACTTAAGCATTTTATCTCAGCGGTGGAATTGATATAGCAAACAACAGCAAGATCATCGTATCTCTGACGCAAATCCTTTATTTTTTTAACATCCACCATATGCGCCATAGGACAGTCAGCGCGCGCATCGGGAATCAGTACGGTTTTGTTAGGATTCAGGATCTTAACGCTTTCGCTCATGAAGGAAACACCGCAAAGAACTACCGTGCTCGCATCGGTTTTTGTAGCAAGCTTGGCAAGATAGAAGGAATCCCCTACGTAATCCGCCAGTGCCTGTACCTCGTCAGTTGTATAATAATGAGCCATAATCACCGCGTTTTTATCTTTTTTTAGCTGATTAATGGCGTTAAATATTGATTCATTCATGGTCAGTGCTCCTTTGACACATATTTAACATTTTTATTAAGCATATTATAGCACATGAATTTACATCTGTCAAGTTATCTGTAAAGCGATTTGTAAGATTTTGTCATATGCACAAAAAAATCGACAAGCTTCTTGCGAAACTTGTCGATTTTTGGTGACCCACCGGAGACTCGAACTCCGGACCCCTTGATTAAAAGTCAAGTGCTCTACCGTCTGAGCTAGTGGGTCATCAGCGTATGACCGCTACCCATATATGATACCATATTTATGCGAATTTGTCAAGAATTTTATCGGTGTTATCTTGAACAAATCTTGGGGGTGTAAATTTTAAAAAACCAGTTAAAACAAACAAAAATCAAGAAAGAGCTTTGATTTTTTCGGCAAGAAGAGCAATGTTTTCGGGAAGGATCTCCGGCAGCTCGTGAAGCTTGTCGGCAGCTTCCTCAAAGTCCTGCGTTTGGATGGCGTTGCGAGCGAGCTTGACGATCAATTTATCAAAGCCCTTTAGCTTTTCAGGCTTTAGCTCACCGCCAAAGCAATGAATTCCCAAGGAACAGGACAATTTTTTCGGAATTTGGGATGAGATGTATTCCTCAAATTGCAAAGGATATCCACAGCAAAGAAAAACAGCGGAGGGAATCTCGGAGAGAAGCTCGGCGTATTGATTTATATACTGCTTTAATTTCTTGTTCATACTTCCCATGCGGATCGGGCTTCCTAAAATAACAGCATCAAAATCCGAAGGGGAGGGGAGAGACTGATGAACGTCAAGTAAGGTTACGGTATGATGGTTGCGTACCTTATCCGAGAGCATTTCCGCGCAAGTACGTGTGACACCGCCGTGGGTTGCGTATATGATTAAAATCCTCATAAATAAAAAGCTCCTCTTTTTCATTGTGAGACAAAATGATATTTTATATACATAGTATTATAGAATATAATTTGTATTTTGTCAAGCCTAAAGTATAAAGCATAAACCATCAGCCGCTTTTTTAAATCTTTCGATAACCCCCCACCGTGTCATTTTGCGCAAACGATCCTGTGAATCGTTTGCGCAGTCGAACCTGCCCATAGGCAGGTTCCGAGGAACGAGGCGGAATCTTGGTGGTGTACCAACGATTCCGATTTGCCAAGATTTCGCCTTACAGCGCCCTCTTTTCGTCGGGTTTGGTTACGCGGAATGACACGCTTTTGCGTGTCGGCAAAATGAAATTAATGCTTTTTCGATAGACTAAAGGGATTGGCTTTTTGAGCCAATCCCTTGTAAAAGATTTATTTTGTTTCCTCAGCGGGAATATAGAGGAGGTAATCCTCAAGCTTCAGCTTTGTAAATACGGGAGTGCCATAGTAAGTAAAGTCATACTTAGAAAGGCTCTCACTAACCAATGTCGCGTTTTGGTTGAAGATGATCGGGATAACAGGCATTTCATCCATCAAAATTTTCTCAGCCTCGTGGAGAAGAGCTGCTCTGGTATCAAGATTGGTTTCTTTAAATGCGGCATCGATCTTTTCATTGTATGCGGCACTGTCATAGCCGGAAAGGTGTGTTGGGATTGTAAAATCGATGCTTCCTTCTTTTGCGGCGGCATTACCTGTGTAATACTTTGCGAAGGGAGCGAGAACAGACATTGCGTCTACGCTGTAGGCGGTGTAGTCAATTGCGGCAACATCAAACTTACCGCTTCTGTAATTCTCATAGAAGATATCATCCATAACGTTGTTGATGACTTCTTTTGTGGTTTTATCCTTGTGGGAGTTTGCCACAACATCAATTGCGTTAATAGCGACCTTAAAGCCTAACTGAGACCATGCTGCCTGAACCATTTTTGCGATTTCCATATGAACATCGTCATAAGAGGGAACAGAAATGGCAAACATATAATTGGAAGGAGTGATATTCGCCTTGCTCAAAAGTGCCTGTGCCTCGGAGATGTTTGCGCTTGTCGCAAGAATGTTTCCGCCGATCTCACGGAAGAGCTCTTTTTTGGAATCCGTGTTAAATACACCGTAGGGAACCAGTCCTGTTGCCGCTTTCGCGAATACAACAGCATTTGCGATTGCCTGACGGTCGATTGCCAAAGAAAGTGCTTTGCGAACATCAGCGTTTGCGAAGATCTTATCACCGTCAGTACCCTCAACCAAGGAAGCGTCATAAACGGATTTGCTGGAAGAGAGCTTTTCAAATCCTGCCTCGGAATAATATCTTACAACCGCGTTTTCATTCAAAACATATGTATGAGTGCTGAGCGCGTCGGTAACGGTAGCCTGATCCTTCCAGCTTCCGCGAACCGAAAGGGGAATATCGCCTACATAGAATAATTTTCCATCGGAATAAGCCTTCATGATTTCTTCATCGGTCATTGTGTAGTCAACGATCAATCTGAACGGACGCACATACTTATCAAGCGCATCCTCTTCTACATTACGGTAGTAGTAAGCGTTTCTCTCAAGAACCAAGCCTGCGGACTCGGGCTTGTAGGAAACCTCTCTCAGCTTGAAGGGACCGCTGGATACCATAATAGAAGGCTTCTTTGCCCAGTCGTAATAATTAACCGCCTGATTAACAATATTTTCACGCAAGGGAGCAAGAGCATAGCTTGTCAAGTTGAGCAAGAAATGGTCATAATCGATCTTGCCGTTGAAAACGATCTCAATCTGAGACTCGTTAATGGCGGAAACAGCAACGTCGTCGATGGATTTTTCACCCTCTTTGGCTTCGCGCGCGTACTTGATATCGTACAACAAAGCAGCAGCCTCAAAGGAATTGGCTACATCCAAAATACGTTTCCATGAAAATACGACGTCGTTAGCGGTTACGGAATAACCGTCAGACCAACAGGTTTCATTCAAAGTGATGATCATGCGGTATTCATCCGCTTTTTCATCTTCATAGATTTTATAGTCTTTTGCCAGTGATTTCTTAATCTTACCGTTGTCATCAAGGACAAACAGATTATCAAACATCAAGCTGACAATCTTCAAAGCCGCCTCGTTGCCGTAAGCGAGCGCAGGGTCAAAGTTGTAAACAAGATCGGACATATACATTGTCACATAAGCGCCCTTATCGTTTTCATCTACTTCTTTTGCACAGCCTGCAAAAACAGAAAGAATCATAATAAGGCAAAGGGATAGGGAAATGACTCTTTTCATCATTATTGGAAAACCTCCTCCAAATTTGAATCTACACCCATAGACAGGGGTTTTTTTACTCACATAATTATACCATTTTTTTTATTTAAAATCAATCTAATTCAGACAAAGAATTTCACTTTTGGTTAGATGCACAATATGATTCATCTCAAGTTGTGCACTTTTTACATAACAAAAGGAGAAAAAAATGGAAGATTTTATTTTTACTGACTTAGCCTATGAAAAAAGAATGAGCTCGGAAAGATCTGACAATCAAAAAATTGAAAAGAATGAAAAGAATGATAAGAAAGAATATTTATCGGGAGCGATTCGGGTATTGAGATCTTTTACGAAAGAAGGATGTTATATTACTGTCTTTACGCCGAAATTATGGCAGTTATCCGATGTAGAATTTTCTGTTTTGGCAACCTGCCTTGCCAAAGAATTAAAAGAAATGATGCACTTGGTTTTGGAAGAACGAAAATATGATGAGGAGCTATCCGTAATGATCGTCGGATTGGGAAACGAGGAACTGACCGCCGACGCGCTCGGTCCGGAAACCGCGCGGCGTATAACGGTTACCAGACATTTGTATGAAATGATAAAATCAAGCAATTCGCCCAAAAACCATTATTCGGTCTCCGCCATAACACCCAATGTTGTTGGGAATACAGGGATAGAGACTTTGGAGCTGATTCGGGGCGCGGTAAGCAATGTAAAGCCCGCGCTATTGATTGTGGTGGATTCCTTGGCGGCAAAGAGCAGCGAGAGATTGGCGTGTACGGTGCAAATTTCGGATCAAGGGATCTGTCCCGGCTCGGGAATCGGGAACATTCGAAAAGAGATCAGCCGCAAGACCTTGGGGATTCCTGTTATTGCGATCGGCGTGCCTATGGTGGTACATTCATCTACGATGGTATGCTCGGTATTGGAGAAAAGCGGGATGACGCGGTTGGAGGATAAGCTCCGCGCGGTATTGGAAAAGGAAAGGGAAAAGGGGGGCTTTATTATGCCAAAGGAAAGTGACCTGATCATAAAAAGCGTCTCCTTCCTTTTGGCAACTGCCATTGACCGTGCTTGCGCGGTGGAGAAATTATCGGATGAATAAAACGAGTCGGAATAGAATATGATGTATTGGGTTTTTTCATTACGGAGAAATGAGATGAATGAAACCCCATGGATATAAGATATAATGGGAGGAATAAAAAAATGGATCTTAAAGCAAATAAGCTGCCGCCAAAGGAGGAGCGTCCGCTTTTGAGTGAAGCGGAAAAGCAAAAAATAGAATTCGCGTTTTACAGAAAAAAAAGACTGAAAAAATGGTATCTTATGTATATGGCAACAACCGCCACCGCTCTTTTCCTATGTATCGCTGTTTTGGTCGCGCAAATGGGAAGGGGATCTTGGCTCACTCAGGGGGCGGTGTCAAGAATCGCGTCCTTTTTTACCAATTTGGATTTTATGAATCTGATGGGGCGCGGAGACAATTCGGATGAGGTTTGGGAGGAAACCGTTCTTCCGGATGTTTTTGACGGTTTTTTGCTGCCCGATCATTCAATATCGGGAGGAAATGGCTCAAATACCGAGCCACCGTCGTCGCCTACGGTCCAGACACCGCCGCTTACTTTTGAAAATCTGTACCAATTTGATTATTCCAGAGTCCCCAACGGAGAGATTCCGATTATCCCCATGGATCTGTCTTTGATTTCTTACGGAACAAGCTATATACATAATTCAACAGGCTTGAGCCCTGATACCAATGCGCTTCTGAACAGCGCTTTAAAAAAGAATGATATGACAGAATATCTTGCTGTTGACAACTCCCCGCTTGTACTGATCGTTCATACACACGGAACAGAGAGCTATAGCGCCAACGGAGCGATCTCATACGTAGATGACGAAAGTGAATTGGCACGTTCAACAGATGTGGAAGAAAACGTAGTGGCGGTGGGAAAAAGGGTTGCCGAGGTTTTAAATAACGCCGGCATCTCTACCTTGCATTGTACTATTATGCACGATCAGATACAGTATAAAGATTCCTATAGCCGTGCCGAAGCCACGATACGGGAATATTTGGAGAAATATCCCTCCATACGCTTGGTAATTGATCTTCACCGAGATTCTATTGTGAAATCGACGGGGGAATTGGTCAGACCGGTTACACTGATTGACGGAAAACCGACGGCACAGGTAATGTGTGTCGTGGGAAGCGATTGGGGAGGAGAAGAAAATCCAAATTGGGAAGGAAATCTGGCATTGGCGCTGAAGCTGAGAGAGGCATTGAATTCGAAATACAACTCGCTCTGCCGTCCGCCCTATTTGCGTCCGTCTACCTATAATCAAGAATTGGCACCTTATTCCTTACTGTTAGAGATGGGAGCCAGCGGAAATAGCTTGGAGGAAGCGCTCCGAAGCGCCGACGCAATCGGAGAGACACTGATCAAACTAATTTCGCAATTGTAAAAAAAATTCCTATTTGGAAAAATATTTTCAAAAAGCCCTTTACATTTTTGAGATTGTGTGGTATAATAATTCCATAAATGGAAATGCGGAGGTGCGCTGTGGACTATATTGATCGAATTAAAAAATTAAAGAGCGAAAAAAAGATAACCAATGACCGTCTTTCGGAGCTGACCGGAATTCCTTTGGGTACATTGAGTAAAATTCTTGCCGGAATCAGCGATTCACCAAAGCTTGCCAATATTGTATCCATTGCCGATGCCTTGGGCTGCTCGTTGGATTATATCGTTAACGGAACAGAACCGAATCATCATAATTATACATTGAGCTTGGATGAAATTCGATTGATCGAGGGATATCGCGCGTTGGACGGATACGGTCAGGAATTGACGCATCTCATTGTAGAAAAGGAAGGACAGCGCGTGCAGGCGGGTACCATGCCCGAAATCACCGCCAAGGGTCGGTTACAGGCGGCGAAGCGTTCCGACGCGCAAAAGGAAGGCGCCAAAATCTTATCCCCTATTTTTGGAGAAAACAGAAATACGGGAATCGAAACGGGAATCGGAAAAAGAGGTCTTTTGCTGTATGATTTGCCTGTCTCCGCAGGCCCCGGCGTGTATTTGGATGATGAGACGGCAGAGGAAATTCAGATTCCCGATAACGAGAAAACACGCGTTGCGGATTTTGCGTTGCGTATCAGCGGAAACAGTATGGAGCCTAAATATCATGATGGGGATATTCTTCTGATTCAGGATACAGATGCCATTGAAATCGGGGAATTGGGCGTTTTCATTTTGGACGGAAACGGATATTTCAAAAAATACGGCGGCGATTGTCTCATATCCCTGAATCCCGAGTATGGAGATATTTTGCTTAAGGAATACGCGGAGGCAGTATGCTGCGGTCGAGTAGTGGGAAAATTAAAGAAGAAATAATTTAAATTATATATAAAAAAGCTGGTACGACGGAGCTTCGCGTAACAGCTTTTTTATTTTGGGTATCATCGGCGGTGCCGATAGCCCCCAACAAACATTGGCTATGACGTTTCGGCGGGGATGATTGCGGACATGCTTTCACAATTGTTTGTTTTACATTTTTTTCGGTTTTGGATTTTTCTGCCGAGTTTCGGAAAGAATAATCATAAATATATAAATCGCGAAGAAGCACCGAAGAAAGGAGATTGTGATGAGGATAGCTGAGGTAATCACCGATACCAATATAGGAGGGGCGGGAATTCTTTTGTCAACTCGGCTAAAGCATTCTCTTGAAAAAAATAATTTTACAATCGTTATTCTCCCCCGAGGAAGCCGATTAAAGCACAGATTGGAGCAGGATGGATTTCCAACGCAAAGGATTGTTGAGATCGATGGGTGCCGCGACCGTTCCTTTGAGGTATCGGCTATTCCCAAATATGTAAAGCTTTTACACCGTCTGAAGCCCGATATTGTGAACTGCCATGGTTGCCTGTCTTGCCGAGTGGCGGCAAGGCTTTGCGGAATTTCCGCCATTGTCTATACACGTCACTGCGCTTATCCGTTGTCTCCTTGGCAAAAAAAATTCCCCGGGAAATGGTTGGTCGGAAAAGCGCAGATGCTGCTATCCCATCAGATCGTAGCGGTCGCTGAGGCGGCAAAGCAAAATTTAGTAGATATGGGGGTGGAAGAGACTCGGATCCGGGTAATTATAAACGGCGTTGAGGGCTTACGGCGGATAGAGGAGAGCGAGCGAAATCAATTGAGGGAGAGATTAAAAATTCCCAAGGAGGCAACGGTCATCGGAATTTGCGCCAGATTGGAGGAATGTAAGGGTCATAGAGATTTTTTACGGGCGGCGGAGCTTTTGCTCTGTCGGTCCTCAGATCCAAGCAAATACCGATTTTTGATTATCGGAGACGGCAGTCTGCTTTGCCAATTGAAAAAAATATGCCGAGAAAAGGGAATAGAGGAGTATGTGATCTTTACAGGCTTTGCGGAGGATGTAGCCCCATACTTTAACATTATGCAGATTAATGTTAACTGCTCTATCGGCACGGAAACCTCCTCCTTGGCGCTTTCCGAGGGAATGAGCCTTGGGATCCCCGCGGTGGTCAGCGATTATGGAGGCAATCCGTATATGGTAAGGCACGGAGTAAACGGATATGTATATCCTGTGGGAAGAAGTGATATTTTGGCAAAATATTTGGAAAGGCTGAGCGAGGATTCCGGCAAGTATCTTCAAATGTCTCAAAATTCATATGGGCGTTTTCGGGATGAATTAAATGCCGCGCAAATGACAAAACACACCGAAGCGCTTTATAAAAAGCTTTTCGATGTGTCAAAAAATCAAATTCCCAAAAGAAGACCCGCAACGGAAAAATAGATCAAGAGAGCTACGGTATCAACGATGGTGGTAATAAAGGGGCTTGCCATTACAGCGGGATCAAAGCCGATTCTCTTGGCGAGGATGGGTAAAGCGCTTCCCACAAGCTTTGCTACCACCACCGCGAAAAAGAGAGTGATCGATACAACGAGCGCGATGCGGAGGGTGGTTTGATCAATGAGCATTGCCTTGGTAAAGGCAATGGCGGAAAGGGTCAGTCCACAGAGAAGGGAAACACGAAATTCCTTCCAGAGAACGGTCAAAATATTTCTCATTTTGATCTCACCCAAGGAAAGTCCGCGAATAATGCTTACCGATGCTTGACCGCCCGCGTTGCCTCCCGTATCCATCAGCATGGGAATAAAAGCGCTCAAAATTACGATTTGCCCCAAGGCTTGCTCGTAATGCGTAATGATGGTTCCTGTAAAGGTAGCGGAAACCATTAAGAGCAAAAGCCAAGGAATCCGCTTTTTCCATATCTCAAATACACCGTTTTTCATATAGGGCTTCTCGGTGGGGGTTATTGCCGCCATGATTTCAATATCCTTGGTAGCTTCTTCCTCCAAAACATCCATGGCATCGTCCACCGTAATGATTCCCACCAAGCGCTTTTCGCTGTCTGTAACAGGCAAAGCCAAAAGGTCATATTTGGAGACCACCGTAACAGCGTTTTCCTTGTCATCGGTGGTTAATACACTGATGAGAGAGGTGTTCATGATCTCCGCTATTTTATCGGAAGGGGAAGCAAACAAAAGATCCTTTAGCTCCACCGTTCCCAGAAGGATCTTTTCCTTATCGGTAACATAGATTACGTAAATAGTTTCCTTGTCAATACCTGTTTTTCGTATAAAATCTACCGACTCGGTTACCGTCCATTGGGAATAAATGCTGATAAACTCGGGTGTCATAACACTTCCGGCACTATCCTCGGGATATTTTAAAAAGCGATTGATCTCTCCGCGCAAGTCGGGAGCGGTATTCTGAAGGATTCGCTTTACCATATTGGCAGGCAGCTCCTCCAGCATATCCACCGCGTCATCAATAAATAAATGCTCCATGACTTTGGATATTTCCTTATCACTCATGCTTTGTATGATCTGCTCGCGGATCTCACCGGAAAGCTCGGCAAAAATATTGGCTGCCGTATCCTTTTTTAAAAGCCGAAATACCACGGGAAGCTCGTCATACTCCAGCTGAGCCATAAATTCCGCGGCGTCTACCGCGTTCATTTTGTCGATCTCACGCATAAGCTCAACAAATTTACGGTCGCGGAGCAATTCTGTCAATTCCGTGTAGCTTGTCATGAAATCACCTCCATTAAATATTTTATGCCGTTATAAAGAAAGTAATAATGCAATCTTTATCAAAGGGGGATTTTTATGGATTGCCCGAGGATTCGTTTCGCAAAAAGACCTCAAAAAAATCGATTTTTCGCTTGAGGATCAGGGAAAGATTGCGAAGCTCGGAAAATGTAGGGGAGTTATTGTTAGAATGAATTCTTTTTTCTGTTTCTTCAAAGAAGCTGTTAAAGGCTTTTCGCAATGTCAGATATTGCGTTAAAATTTTATCGCAATGAAGGATAAAATCCGAAAGCTGAAAAAGGTCAGCCTCTTTCATAAGCGCGGTGATATGAGTCATGAGATTTTCCAATGCGCGCAAAGCCTTTTCCATGGCGCTTGCGTGGCAATAATAAACGGATGCCCACGCTCTGAGGTCAACCGTTTCGGAAAATAAGCTGCCGGGAGCTTCCTTCGGAATTTTTGAAAGATAGAGGTCAATTTCAGATTGCAAGCGCTCCACTTGAGAGGACATGCCATTTTTTTCGATAGCAAGCTTTTCGCATAAAATTGAGGCAGTCGTCATAGCTCGATCCTTTTAATTCGATTTGATTTAAATTCAATATTCAATATTGAATTTATTGTAAAAAAAATGGGGAGCCGTGTGTGCGTACAAATTATATACGTCGTCAGCGGCTCCCATTTTTGGTATTTTCAGCAATCAGCGAATTTCAACGGTAACATCTTTTCCGTCAGCGGAGGCGGCGGCTCTCATAACCGTTCGGATTGCTTTTGCGATTTTTCCATGCTTGCCAATGACCATACCCATGTCATCCTCGGCAACACTGAGTACAAGATCGACTTTATTTCCGTGAGAATTTTCCGTAATGGTGACCTCATCGGGATTGTCAACGATCGCTTTCGCGATACCGTACAAGGTTTCTTTTAAATCGGTCATATGAATTCACCGGTGCGAATCAGTCAACGATGTTAGACTTCTTCAGCAGAGCCTTAACGGTATCTGTGGGCTGAGCGCCATTGGAAATCCATTTCTTTGCTTTTTCAGCATCGATCTTCAGCTCATCGGAGCGGGGATTGAAGAAACCGATCTCCTCGATAAAACGACCGTCTCTGGGAGAACGGCTGTCAGCCACAATTACACGATAAGTAGGAGCCTTTTTAGCGCCCATTCTTCTCAATCTCATTTTTACTGCCATTTTTGTTTCCTCCAAAAAATAAATTTAAATTTTATATAAAATTCCGAAAAAATAAATTAATTAAACGGAATTTTCATTTTCTTTCGTCCAAAGCGAGACATTTGCTTCGGGTTCGCAAATTGCTTCATCAGCTTGCGTGTTTGGTCAAATTGCTTCAAAAGCTTGTTGACCTCCTCCACGGTGGTTCCGCTGCCGGCGGCAATTCTTTTTTTACGGGAGGCGTTGAGCGCCTCGGGCTTTTCACGCTCATAGCGCGTCATAGATTTAATGATGGCTTCCATGCGAGCCAAAGCCTTCTCATCTACCTTTGCATCCTTCAAAGCACCCGGCTTCATCCCCGGCATCATACCCATCAGTTGCTCCAAATTGCCCATGTTTTTTAGTTGGTCAAATTGATCCAGATAATCATCCAGCGTAAAGGAGGATTCGCGGATCTTCTTTTCCAGCTCCATGGCTTTCTTTTCGTCGTATGCCTGCTCGGCTTTTTCGATCAAGGAAAGAACATCACCCATACCAAGGATTCTGGAAGCCATTCGATCGGGGTGGAAGGGCTCAATGGCATCCAGCTTTTCGCCGATACCGATAAATTTGATGGGCTTTCCTGTTACATGCTTGACGGAAAGAGCGGCACCGCCACGGGTATCGCCGTCCAGCTTGGTCAGAATCACACCGGTAACATCCAACAGCTCGTTAAAGGTTTTCGCCACGGTGACGGCATCCTGACCGATCATGGCGTCAATGGTGAGCAGAATTTCTGTGGGCTCGACCTTTGCCTTAATATCCTGAAGCTCCTGCATAAGCGTTTCATCAATATGCAAACGGCCTGCGGTATCAATAAAGACCATATCATAGCCTTTTTTCACGGCGTAAGCAACACCCTCAGCGGCGATCTTGACAGGGGAGACCTTGTCCCCCATGGTAAACACGGGAATTCCCAGCTTTTCTCCTACGATCTCCAGTTGCTTGATCGCGGCAGGGCGGTAGATGTCACAGGCAACCAGCAAAGGATTTTTTCCTTGCTTTTTGTACATGCCCGCAAGCTTTCCCGCGTGGGTTGTTTTTCCCGCGCCCTGAAGACCAACCATCATAATAACGGTGGGAGGCTTGGATGAAATCTGCAATTTCGATTGTGTGCCGCCCATAAGATTGATCAGCTCTTCGTTGACGATCTTAACGATTTGCTGCGCGGGAAGAAGGGACTCAAGCACTTCGGTTCCCACAGCGCGTTCGGAAACGGTATTGATAAAATCCTTAACAACCTTGAAGTTAACGTCGGCTTCCAAAAGCGCGAGCTTGATCTCACGCATTCCCGCCTTTATATCGGATTCGGTTAATTTTCCTTTACTTTTAAATTTTTTAAAGGCATTTTCGAGCTTTTCACTCAAGCTTTGAAACATACAATCACCTTCCTTTCACGGTTTGTTCGTGGTATTCGATTGTATATGATTTATAAAAATTATAGATGAATTGCTGTGTCATTTACCTGCGCAGTCTTATTGCTTTACTGCCTGAGCCAATCGCAGTATTTCCGACTTAACATCCTTTGGCAAGGAGTGATCCTCGGCGAGACGGCAAAGGGAAGCGGAATATTCCTCCACCTGTAAAAGCTTTTTGGCAAGCCCCAGCTTTTCCTCGTAAAAGAAAAGCTCCTGCTCTGTCTTTTTTATAATATTTCTCACTCCTTGTCGGGATATTCCGATTTCATCGGCGATTTCCGCCAAGGAATAGTCTTCATTATAATACATATCCAGAACAGACCGTTTTCTTTCGGGAAGAAGCTCCCCATAAAAGTCCAGAAGATAACCGACATTCAAGTTTTTTTCAAACAGATGAGACATATGAGACGGCCTCCTTGACAATCAAAAACGGGTGTAAACCAAAATGCTTTACAAGTATAACATACTTTCCCATTTATGTCAAGAGATTTTTTAAATTAATTTAAGTTTTTTTAAAAATGCTCTTGAAAAACGAACATAAATCTGTTATACTATATTGGCAAGTCTGCAAAAGCAGATAAAACGCGGACTGTGAAATAAGGCCATACCAGCCGGGGAATTAGCGGTGCCCTGTACCTGAAATCCGCTACAGCAGGGGTTCATTCCTTTTCTGAGGGTTGAGCTAATACGGTTTGAGTCGTATCCTGCTGCGTTGAAGAGCGGGTCTTGCGCAATTGGGAGCTGTGAACCATGTCAGGTGGGGAACCAAGCAGCATTAAGCAGTGAACCCGATGTGCCGTGAGGTAGCCTGCTTGGAGCAGGAGGTGCGAAGATCACGTAGAGGTGAGATTCGATTTTAAGGTGTATGGTCTTATTTTGCAGTCTGTTTTTTCATACATGGAATTGCGGCGCATTATTGATTATTGACAGGAGTTTTAAGTATGCATCAGGCTTTGTACAGAAAGTGGCGTCCTCGGACCTTTGACGAGGTCTGCGGTCAGGAGCATATTACCTCAATACTGAAGTATGAGACGGAGAATCGGAAATTTTCTCACGCCTACCTTTTTTGCGGCTCCAGAGGAACCGGAAAAACCACCTGCGCAAAGATTTTGGCAAAGGCGGTCAACTGTGAGTCTCCCATTAACGGAAGCCCCTGTAATCAATGCGCGTCCTGTTTGGCAATCGATTCGGGAGCGGCAACCGATGTTCTGGAAATGGATGCCGCGTCCAATAACGGTGTCGATAATATCCGTGATATCCGCGATGAAGTGGTGTATATGCCCTCCGCATTAAAATATCGGGTATATATTGTGGACGAGGTCCATATGCTTAGCGGCAGCGCATTTAATGCCTTGTTGAAAACCTTGGAGGAGCCGCCCGCGCATGTTGTGTTCATATTGGCGACCACCGAGCTTCATAAGCTTCCTTCCACCATCATTTCAAGATGTCAGCGATTTGATTTTCGCCGTATCACCACGCCGGTCCTGACCGATCGATTGGCTTATATTGCCGATCGCGAGGGAATTGAATATGAGACCGACGCGTTGCGGATCTTAGCAAAATTGGCACAAGGCGGAATGCGAGACGCCATCAGCTTGCTGGAGCTTTGCGCGGGGGGAAGAAAGAAGATTACGCCCGCACTGGTTGAGGAAACGGTGGGATCGGGCGGAAGAGAAAGCATCGAACAGACCGTTCGGGCTATCGCTTCCTCTAATTTCGACGGAATTTTTTCCGCCATCGATACAGTGGTCCGTTCCTCCCGTGATGTAGCGGTTTTTTGGCAGGATTTAATTTCTTTTTATCGGGATATGCTGGTAATGAAAACAACCGCGGCAGCAGATCGGTATTTGGATCTGACAGAAAATGAAGCCGATCGTCTGAGAAAAACGGCGGAGCTCTTTTCCCGTGAGACCTTGCTTTATCATTGCAGGGTGTTGGATGATACCTTGTACGCAATGCAGCGCGCGGGAACGGCAAAACGGATCGTCGCTGAAATGGGGTTGATCAAAATGATCGATACCTCTCTTGATTCTTCTGCCGACGCTATGTTATCGAGAATCTCAAAATTGGAAAACGCGGTAGCCGGTGGGGGAGCCTTCCGCTCGGCTTATTCCGTTATACATGGCGAACAGGAATCCGTCCGAACCGCGGATATACAAACGGTTGGAGAAACAGCGGAAAGATCAGATAAGGAAAACAAGGAAAACAAAGAAATGAAATTCGCTGTGTCGGAATCCCTTGAAAAAGCGGCGGATGCTCCCGCGATTTCCTTTAAGCTGTTGCGTGGATGGAATGAAATCTCTCAAAAAGCGGCGGCAGGCGACGGTGCGGTTTTGGGCTTTTTGAAAATTGCCAAGGCTTTTGTGGCAAGTGACGGTACGGTTCACTTGAAATTTCCCAATGAGTTCGCAAAGTCCATGATAGAACGGGCACAGATGCGGAACAGTATCCGGGCGGCGATCCGTTTGGAAACACAAATGGATGTGGAGGATTCTCAGCTGATATTCGGTATTCTTGAAGGGTCGGAGAATATTTCCGATCTTGATGAATTTGAAGTGTAATTATTTAAATAAAAATAACCGGAAAAGACAAACAAGTTAAGTTAAATGATTAAAAAGCAGAAAAGGAGAAAAAAATGAAAGCGAATTTACCGAAGGGAATGGGCGGTCCCCAAAATATGAATGCCATGATCCGTCAGGCACAAAAAATGCAAGAGGATATGGCGGCGTTACAGGAGGAGCTGGACGCGAGAGAATATGATATTTCCGCGGGTGGCGGCGTTGTTGGCGTAAAGATCAACGGAAAAAGAGAAATTCTTTCTATCGATATCAAGCCCGAGGTCGTGGATCCCGAGGATATTGAAACCCTGTCCGATATTTTGGTCGCGGCTGTAAATGAGGCAATCAAGCGAGTGGATGATACGAATAATTCCGAAATGGCAAAGCTTACGGGTAATGCCGGAATTCCCGGTTTGTTCTGATCATGACAGATTATATTGAATCCCTTCAAAGGCTGGCGGAGCAGTTCGGAAGATTACAGGGCGTGGGCAAAAAGTCCGCGATGCGAATGGCTTTTTCGGTGATTGAAATGGACGAGATGGATGCCGCGGACTTTGCCTCCGCGATTTTGGACGCGAAGCAAAAAATTCATGAGTGTCCCGTTTGCGGGAGCTTGACCGATGAGGAGCTTTGCTATGTTTGTGGCGACGAAACACGGGACAGAAGCGTGATCTGTGTGGTTGAGGATGTGAAGGCGGTCATGTCCATTGAAAAGGTACGGGAATTTAAAGGCGTTTATCATGTATTGCATGGTGTAATTTCTCCGGTCAACGGCATTACGCCTGAGAAAATCCGTTTCCGTGAATTGCTCGAACGGGTCGAAAATGATGAAACAGAAGAGGTCATCATCGCCACCAATCCCACACCCGACGGCGAGGTGACGGCAATGTATATTTCCAGATATCTTAAGCCACTGGGGGTAAAGGTTACCAGATTGGCATACGGCGTACCTGTCGGATCGGATCTGGAGTATGCGGATGAGGTGACCTTGGGACGTGCCCTTGAAGGCAGACGGGATCTGTAATCGAAAGAGCGCGCACTTCCCATATTATTACCATATTATTACATGGAGCTATAGGGAGGCAAAAAATGAAAGACGATTTTGAGAAGAATTTTCAAACAGAAGAATCTTATTATACAAATTACGGTAATGAGCCTCAAAATACGGAAGATTCATTAAAGAATAGCACGGCACCTTCGGATGATAAGGTAAGTCGGCAAAAGAACAGTACAGACGGCATAGACGAAATCAGTGAAGAGCTTCACAGAACGGAGCTTGCTTCGCTTATTTTGGGAATTTTGTCATTTGTTCTGCTTGGCTGCTGCGGAGTGAGTATTGTATTGGGTGTTATCTCACTTTGCTTTGCCTATAAAACAAAAAATATGACAAAGGACAAAAAATTCAGCAGCATGGCTCTCGCGGGACTGATCTGCTCATGGATCAGCATAGCTCTGTTTGTTCTTTCTTTAATCATATTTATTTTTGCTTTTATTATGGGTTCTATATACATATCTATTTTCTAAGCATACAAAATTGCTGGTGGCGCAAAAATGCATATATATAAGATATATATAAGAAAATAAAAAAGATGGAGAAAAAGTCGTATCTCCATCTTTTTTCTTTACATATTTGTCCAATCGGAAAGCCAAAAATCAGAATTTAATAACGCTTTCATCCCACATGGAGGGTGCTTCATAGCCCATCAAATTGACCATGGTAGCCGCAACATTGGAAAGTCCGAATTCGCCATTGTCCTCTTTTACCGTATAGCGATCCGCGTAAAAGTTGTCATAAATAATACAGGGAACGGGATTGAGCGTATGGCTGGTTTTTGCCTTGAAGCGACCGTTTTTGTCAGCCTTGGGCATACCTGTTTTTTTGTCGATTTCGTACATTTCATCCGCGTTTCCGTGGTCCGCTGTGATCAGAGCCACACCCTTTGCGCTGTCAACAGCGGCAAGGATTCTTGCCAACTGGAGATCCAGCGCTTCCATAGAGCATCGGGTTGCCAAAAGGGATCCTGTGTGTCCTACCATATCACCGTTGGGGAAATTGACACGAAGATATTTATAATTGCCCGATTCAATACATTCGATCAGCTTATCGGTGATCTCCGCGCACTTCATCCAGGGTCTCTGCTCAAAGGGGACCACATCGGAAGGAATTTCAATATAGGTTTCCAGCTCCTCGGAAAATTTGCCCGAGCGGTTTCCGTTCCAGAAATAGGTTACGTGACCGTATTTCTGTGTTTCGGAAATAGCAAGCTGAGCAACGCCTTCGTTTGCCAGATACTCACTCATGGTATTGGTGATCTCGGGAGGAGATACCAAGTATCTTTGAGGGATGTGAAGGTCTCCGTCATATTCCAGCATGCCGGCGTAGATTACATTGGGAACACGCTTGCGGTCAAATTTATCGAATTCACCCTCGGGGGCATCGAACGCCTTGGAGATCTCGATGGAGCGGTCGCCTCTGAAATTATAGAAGATAACGCTGTCGCCATCTTCAATGGTTCCTACAGGCTTTCCATTTTCCGCAATCACAAAAGGAGGAAGATCCTGATCGATCACCTTGTATTCCTCGCGGTAGGTCTTTACTGCCTCAGCGGCGCTTGCGAACATTCTGCCCTCACCGAGAACATGGGTCTGCCAACCGCGGTCAACCATAGACCAGTCAGCCTCATAACGGTCCATGGTGATCTTCATGCGACCGCCGCCCGATGCGATCTTTATATCGAAGGAGGCGTCACGGAGCTCGCGGAGAAATGCCTCAAAGGGATCAATATATTCCAAAGCGCTGGTTTCGCCCACATCTCGGCCGTCGATCAAAATGTGAACGCGAACCTTGCCGATTCCCTCAGACTTGGCTTGATTGATCATCGCTTTCAGGTGATCGATGTGAGAATGTACGTTTCCGTCGGAAAAGAGACCGAGAAAATGCAGAGTGCTTGCGTTGTTCTTCACATTGGAAATAATGGTCTGCCATGTGTCGGACGCGAACATTTTACCGCTTTCAATAGATTGAGATACCAATTTCGCGCCTTGAGCGAAAACCTGTCCCGCACCCAAAGCATTGTGTCCGACCTCAGAGTTACCCATGTCATCATCGGAAGGAAGACCGACAGCGGTACCGTGTGCCTTTAATTTTACCATAGGGTATTTTGCCATAAGCATATCCAAGGTGGGAGTGTATGCGCCTGTAACGGCATTTGCCTCGGTATTGGGAGCAATACCCACACCGTCCATAACGATTGTGAGAACAGGACCGGATACACCGTCAAATGTTGAAAGTTTCTTTAAAGATTCAGCCATTGTTACCTCCAAAAAATAAAATATTATCAATCTCTAATAGTATAACTCCAAAAAAGAAATTTTTCAAGTGGATATGAAAAATAATTTGGAAAATAATTTGGAATAAATTTTTTTCTAATTTCACTTCATGAATTGACAGTCAAACAAAAACATGGTAAAATATAAGAATAAGCTGATTACATTTGCAGCTATGTATGTTGTAGAGCGGCGGAAAGGAGGGCATATGGACGAGACGAAGGATCAAGAGATAAGAAAAAAAGAAGAGAAAGAATATGGAAAAGAAGAAAAATCACGGATCTTGGATGATTTTTGGAACATTTCGGACTTGCTTCCTCAAAAAAGACAAAGTTTCGGATATGCCCGATCAACCGACGCGGTGGATATTTTCGCGGATGATTCAAATAAAACGAAAAAAAAGAAGAACGCGGAAAGCTCATCCACGGTTATCAAGCGGTATATCCCACCGAATTCGGATGGGAAGCTGACCTCTGCCTCCTCCTTTTCCTCCGAAAGCACTTATACGGTAGAGCACTCGCTGATTCACAGGGTAAAATTGAAAAAATGGAGCTGCAGATACCATTATTATCATGAGTTTTACAGCGACGCGTTGCGCTATATGAATGTGAGGGGAGAAGCCTGTGAATACAAAAGCTTTTTTTCCTATGTTCCTCAATATAATCAACTGGATCCCGAACAGCTATCCTATTATTTTTGGTTTCGCGAAAACGCCAAGCAGGAGATTTTTATTAAGACCGATTACAGCTATGTTTTGCTTTATATTTATGAGCTGATCAATCTTGGCGCGGTACTTGATGTTCGGGTATCTCAAAGACTTTTGACCTCTCTTTGGAATGAATACCACGACAGCTATCCCGCGCTGAAGGGGAAGCTGGCGGATTGGATCTGTGATTTCAGCCTGATTCACAAATTGTCTCCTCCTGAAAATGCCGGCTCAAAAATGGTAGCGGCGGTACAGGCAATGAAAGAATTTTATATAGCGATGCCCGATGATAATATGGGAAAATGTACAAGTTCCCTTATGAAATATTGCTCGTCCTATGATTACAGAACAAGCAAATTCGCGACGAAGGAGAATCTTCCCCTGTTTGAAAAGCATGTTTTTGAGGCGATGCTGAGGGCGGTGCTTTATTATTCCTCTGACGGAAATATTTTGTCCGGGATATCCTTTCGTGACAGTATGCTGGTTAGGGACGCTTACGCGGGGGCGCTCTGCGTGGCAAAAGAGAAATATCGGCTGGAGGTGGAATACTGTTCGTTTTCACGGTCGGGAGAATTGCGATTCCTTGTGGGGGATATTGTTAAATATGCGGAAAATAAGCTGCGGCAGCATTTGGGGATCAAATCCAGAATAACGGTATATTCGTTACCAACAGAGCTGAAAAATATATTGGATGAGTATTTCACGGTGGCTTTGCCGAGGCGAGCCGCTTCCAAGCCCAGAATCGAAAAAAAGGAATATGACGTTTTGTATGATGCTCCGGTTAAGCCCCTTTCTCTTACGGATGCCGCTAAAATAGAGGCGGAGTCGTGGAGTACCACCAAGGAGCTTGTGGAGGCGTTTGAAGAGACGGCTTTCACGGAGGATCTTACGGAGGTTAAAAGCAATTTTGACGGCAAGGTAGCCGAAAATGATAAAAACCACAGCATGGCATCCCTGCCTGTGATGAAGCATGAAGCCGAGGAAAGCAATGAAACCAATGACTTAAGGAGCGCTTTGGGGATATACCTTGAAACGGTTATCAGGATTTTGTCCGGCGATAGCGAAGCGCTGCTCCAAAGGGCAAAAGAATTGGGGAAAATGCCTGACGCGCTGGCAGATGAGATCAATGAGATCGGATTTGAGATCATTGGTGACGCATTGCTTGAGGAAAGCGATGAAGGGGAGGGGACGTATCATTTGATCGAGGATTACAGGGAGCTTTTTGAATCGATCCCTCGCAGTATCGATGATTCAATCGATGATTAAGGAGAAGAGAAATGGAACATGTAACTGAAAAAACCACAGAAATGCCCAAAATACCGAAAAGAGTGTTAAATACCTTGCTAACCTCGGTTTCGGCGGGGGTCGTTCCGAGAATCGGGGCACCGTATATTGCCATTGGAAGACATGATGAGATAAGCGCCCTCCTTTCTGATTTAGAGCAGATCAATGAAGGCGGAGGGACCATGCGCTTTATTGTAGGGCGATATGGAAGCGGAAAGAGCTTTTTGATGCAATTAATCCGAGGATATGCCTTGGAACGGGATTTCATCACGGCAGACGCGGACCTTTCCCCTGAGCGAAGACTGTACGGCTCTTCGGGAAGCGGAGTGGCAACCTATCGTGAGCTGATAAAAAATATGGCATCCAAGACCTCCCCCGATGGCGGCGCGCTGCCAAAAATGATCGGGCGGTGGATCGATCTTATGAAGTCGGAGCTGATTCGGGAGGGCATTTCGCCCGAAGGCGAAATTTTTACCTCCCGTCTCAATGCCCTTGTGACAGAAAAGCTTCGTGATGTGGAGTTTATGGTGGGCGGCTTCGATTTTTCCCGAGTGATTACTGAATATTATCGGGCAGTCATGGAAGAAGCCGATGAACGGAGAAGCGCTTGCTTACGGTGGCTTAGAGGAGAATTTTCTACAAAAACCGAGGCGAGAAACGCCCTCGGATTTTCGGTTTCGGTGATCATAGACGATGAAAACTGGTATGATTTTTTAAAGCTTTGGGCAATTTTGGTTCGATTTATCGGTTATCGCGGACTGATTGTTTTTATCGATGAATGTGTTAACCTATATAAAATTACCCATCGTGTGAGCAGAGAAAATAATTACGAAAAAATTTTATCCATGTTTAATGACACATTGCAGGGAAGAGCGCCGGGACTGGGCTTGATTTTGGGCGGAACTCCGCAGTTTATGGATGATACCCGAAGAGGCTTGTTCAGCTATGAAGCTCTCAGAAGCCGCTTGTGCGACAGCCGCTTTGCCTCTGAGCAATACCGCAATCTGATCGGTCCCGTGATCCGTTTAAAGAGGCTGAGCGACGATGAGCTGTTTGCGCTGATCACACGAATTACCAAGCTTTACGCGATCTATTACGGAAAAACGCCGAGGATCACCGAGGAGGAGATGGTACGCTTTTTGGAGCTTTCTCTTCATCGGGCGGGAGCGGACAGCATGATCACCCCTCGCGAAATGCTGAGAGATTATATGACGGTGCTCAACATTTTAATGCAAAACGAAAATGTTAGCTTTGAGGAGGTCGTTTCCAACGCCTTGGGAGAAAAAGAATCATCTCTGGAATCGGAAGAACGTCAAAAGACGGCTGCCGGATCGGAAGAGCGGGGACGGACGGAGAAGTTCAGCGCGGAAGATATTGAATTTTAAATTTTTAATATTTTTGATTGAATTTGATTGCTTGATTAGAGGAAGCAAAGGAAATAAGGAGGTAAGCCCATGACTGAGGCGGATAAAATTTTTGAAAGATTTCCTTCTTTCATTCGTGAATATATTTACTCCCATTCATGGGACAGCCTTCGCAATGTGCAGATCGAAGCGGCAAAAACCATTTTGAATACAGATCACAATCTGCTTTTGACCTCCTCAACGGCAAGCGGAAAGACCGAGGCGGCATTTTTTCCGATTTTGACAAGGATTTGCGAAGAGCCGTCAAAAGGAATTTCGGTGCTTTATATCGCCCCATTGAAAAGCTTGATCAATGATCAGTTTGTCAGAATCGATGAGCTGCTTCGTGAAAGCGGAATAAAGGTGACACATTGGCATGGGGATGTAGCGCAATCACAGAAAAAGAAGCTGCTCTCAAAGCCGGAGGGGATTTTGCAGATCACTCCCGAATCCCTGGAAGCAATGCTGATCAACCGTCCAAACGATATCGTCCGACTGTTTTGCGGTTTGCGCTTTATTGTGTTGGATGAGATCCATACACTGACAGGAACCGATCGGGGAAATCAAATTTTATGCCAGCTGATCCGATTGGAACGTTTGATTGGCTCAAGTCCCCGAAGAGTAGGATTGTCAGCGACGGTGGGAGATCCGGAGCGAGCGGCAAAATGGTTAAGCGCAGGCAGCGAAAGGATAACCGATATTCCTCTTTTTCCCGAGGAAAAGATCCGTTGGCGCTTGGGCGCGGAGCATTTCTTTATTCAAAATCCTAATTTTGATCAATCTGATCAAATAGGAAAAAGTATTGAGGGAAACGACAAGGAAAATAAGAACCGCGCTATGCTGGACGCGGGATATGAGTATGTTTATGATTGCGTGAAGAATCGGAAATCTCTGGTTTTCTCCAACTCCCGAGAGGAAACGGAGTATGTGTGCGCCACCTTGCGTCAGATCGCCGATAAGAGAAACGACCCCGACGTGTTTTTGATTCATCACGGAAATTTATCCGCGTCACTGCGTGAGGAAGCGGAATTAAAAATGAAAAACAGTGAGGAATTCGCCGTTACTTGCGCTACGGTTACCATGGAATTGGGAATTGATATCGGACGCTTGGAAAGAGTGGTGCAGATCGATTCCCCCAATTCGGTATCGGGCTTTTTACAGCGTTTGGGAAGATCGGGACGGAGAGGTCAGCCCCCTGAAATGATGATGGTATTTCGGGAGGAGGAGCCCTTGCCCAATGCCCCCTTGCCTCAAATCATCCCTTGGGGACTGATTCGAGCCATCGCGATCATTCAGCTGTATATCGAGGAACGCTTTGTTGAGCCGCCAAGACAAAAGAAGGAGCCCCTGAGTCTCCTGTTTCACCAAACACTTAGTATTCTTGCCTCTCAGGGAGAATTGAGCGCCGCAAGCCTTGCTCGGGAAATTCTAAGTCTGCCTCCCTTTGAAAAAATCGAAAAAGAAACTTACCGAACCTTACTTATATCCATGCTGAATAACGATTTTTTGGAAATGACAGAAGAAAAGGGCTTGATCGTTGGCATGGCAGGTGAGCGCTTGCTGAACAGCTTTAAATTTTACGCTGTATTTAACGATAGCGAGGATTTTACCGTTCGTTGCGATTCGGCTGAGATCGGTACGATTACAACTCTGCCTCCTGTGGGGGATCGATTCGCACTGGCGGGGCGAGTATGGGAAATGCTGGAATTGGATACGGAACGCCGTTTGGTCTATGTAAAGGGCGTGGAGGGAAAAATGGAGGTCTCATGGCCCGGAGAATACGGAGAGATTCATACAAGAATTCTGGAACGGATGAAGCAGGTGCTTTCCGAGAATACGGTATATCCGTATTTGAAGGAGAACGCGAAAAAAAGATTGGATATGGCAAGACGTGTGGCTCGAAATACGGGAATCACCGAACACTCTATGGTGCATTTGGGCGGATATACATGGTGCCTTTTCCCTTGGCTCGGAACACGGTCTTTTCGTACCCTTCGCAAAATGATCGGAACGGTCGCCGCGGACTTTGGAATATCGGGAATCGATTACGAGGGATGTAATTATCTGTGTTTTCGCATGGAGAAGGGGAAAGACAGGGAATTTCTTGATACTCTTTATCATATGTATTCGGAGAAACGGATCTCATCCGAAAGTCTGGTCAGCCCCAAGGAGCTTCCCGTGTTTGAAAAATATGATGAATATATTCCGGGGGATCTGTTGCGGCATGCCTATGCGGTGGATCGATTGAATATGGATGAGGCGATCTTACGGCTGGAACAGATATTATCTGAGTATTCGATGTAATTTTTTGCGCTAAAGTGATAAAATTGAGTAAAGAATTTTGCTTTTTATTGTAAAAAATAACTATTGACAATTTTTTAAAAAAAGTGTAATATAATTATATTATTGAATGCAATGATAGGGAGCGGCAAAGCATGCGCTTTTCAGAGAGTCGTTGATTGGTGAAAAACGATAAGGGCAGCTTGAGCTAAATCACCCTTGAGCATGCTGTCGATGGTGCGCAAGGCTTGCGCACAGGTAGAACAGCACGTATTTCTGCGTTAAAGAATAATGTATGAGAGTGCATGAGTGGTTCGGAAGAACAAAAAGAGTGGTACCGCGAGGTTTATGCCTTCGTCTCTTTGCGAAAAAAGAGGCGAGGGCTTATTTTAATATTTTTTAATAAAAAATTTTAATACAAAATTGATAAAATTCCAACAAAAATGCTGAAAGGAAAAAATTATGCTTACTTTGGATAAAGTTTATCATGCGGCGTTTGTGCTGAGAAATGTGGTTCGGGAGACCGATCTGATTCATTCACCGAAGATGAATCCGAGCTGTAAAAATGTATATTTGAAAACAGAGAATCTTCAGCTGACAGGCTCTTTTAAGGTGAGAGGCGCGGGTTATATGATCTCCCAGCTTACCGAGGAGGAAAAGGCGAGGGGCGTTATTGCCTGTTCCGCGGGGAATCACGCGCAGGGTGTCGCGCTGGCATCGGCCAAATACGGGATTCCCGCGATCATCTGTCTTCCCGAGGGCGCTCCTATTTCTAAGGTTGAGGCAACAAAAAGCTATGGCGCTGAGGTTGTTATGGTGAAAGGCGTTTATGACGATGCCTATAACCATGCGCTCAAGCTTCGGGATGAAAAGGGGTATACCTTTGTCCATCCCTTTGACGATGATAATGTTATCGCGGGTCAGGGGACCATCGGTCTGGAGCTGTTAAATCAGTGCGCTGATCTTGACGCGGTGGTGGTACCGATCGGAGGGGGCGGATTGATCTCGGGGATTGCTTATGTCATTAAGCATCTGGCTCCTCATATTAAGGTTTACGGTGTTCAAGCGGCGGGGGCTCCCAGCATGCTCAATTCCATTCATGACGGAAAGGTCGAACGCTTGCGTTCGGTTTCTACCATCGCGGATGGTATTGCCGTAAAGGAGCCGGGACAAAATACCTTTAATCTTTGTTCTAAGTATGTAGACGAGATTGTAAGCGTAACCGAGGACGAAATTTCATCGGCAATCCTCACGTTGGTCGAACAGCATAAAATGATCGCGGAGGGAGCCGGCGCGGTTTCGGTAGCGGCGGTTCTGTTTGACAAGCTTCCCTTGGCGGGAAAAAATGTTGCCTGTGTTATTTCGGGCGGAAATATTGACGTAACGATCCTGTCCCGCGTTATGGAGCGAGGCTTGCTTAAATCCGGAAGAACCTGTAATCTTTGTATCGAGCTTATGGATAAACCCGGACAGCTGCAAGAGGTTTCCACCATTATCGCGGCACATGGAGGCAATGTTATTTCCGTACACCATGAACGTGCCAGCGAGACCACGGATATTAACGGCTGCTTCTTGAGAATGGTGCTGGAAACAAAGAATTACGAGCATATTGAAATCATTACGCATGCGTTGAGCGAGGCGGGCTTCCGACTTGTATGATCGCATACATAACATAATAAATATAAAGGAGACGAGAAAATGGAAAAAATATATACGAAAAATGCTCCTGAGGCGATTGGTCCTTATACACAGGCTATCATTTCGGGAAATCTGATTTTTACTTCGGGACAAATTGCTATCGACCCTGCCGACGGTCAGATTCACGCTGTGACCATCGAGGAACAGACCGAACAGGTTTGTAAAAATCTTTCCGAGATCCTTAAGGCTTGCGGAGCCTCGCTGGAAAACGTTGTTAAAACAACTTGTTTTTTGGCGGATATGGAAGATTTTGCCGCTTTTAACGGTGTGTACGGAAAATATTTTTCAGAAAAACCCGCAAGATCGTGCGTGGCTGCAAAGGAGCTGCCCAAAAAGGTCTTGGTTGAAATTGAGGTCGTTGCCGAACGGTAAGCGAGAATCGTCATGCTTTTGGTTGATTTTTGACAGATTTGATAAATTTATTTCAAAAATATGTAGATTTTATTAAATTTCAAAAAAATACAAATAATTTAAAATTTCTCTTGACAAAGATATCTTTTCGTGGTAAAATAACCACAATATGAAGGCGATAAAGGGAATTAGTAGTATGTAAGCGTTTACAGAAAGCCGATGGGTGATGGAAATCGGTAACGCAAGCTTATGAATCTCCTCCCCGAGCTTCCGCTTGAAGGCCGAATCGGTTGCGTAGACGCGGACGGAGTGTCACCGTTATCACAGACGGCTTTACTGATGGGTGAAGTATGAGTGGCTGAATTTGTTTGGCAATAAGAGTGGTACCGCAGAGTGTTGAATGACCTTTGTCTCTTTGTTTCGAGAGATAAAGGTCCTTTTTGTTCAGGTTAAGGCGATTAAGCCGATCATGTTGGTTTTTAAAACATAAAGGTGCCAAAAAAATATCCGTGCAGACGGAAAATGGAGGTAAAAATGATTTTAAACGGTTCGGAGATCCTTGTAAATGTTTTGTTGGAGCAGGGCGTGGATACGGTGTTTGGCTATCCGGGAGGCGCTGTTTTGAACATTTACGATGCGCTGTATAAATATAGCGACAAAATACATCATTATATGACAGCCCATGAACAGGGAGCTGCCCACGCGGCAGACGGATATGCCAGATCTACGGGAAAAACAGGCGTTGTGATCGCCACCAGCGGTCCCGGCGCGACAAATTTGGTGACAGGAATCGCCACAGCGTATATGGACAGTGTTCCCATGGTTGCCATTACGGGAAATGTTTCCACTCCCTTGATCGGATGCGACAGCTTCCAAGAGGTTTACATCGCGGGTATTACCATGCCAATTACCAAACACAATTTTGTGGTTCGTAAGGTTGACGATTTGGCGGATACTCTCCGTGAGGCATTCCGCATCGCGTCCAGCGGCAGACCGGGACCTGTGCTCGTGGATGTTCCCAAGGACGTAACAGCCGACCGCACTACATATACTCCCGCGCCCAAAGCGGATTTGCATGAGCGAACCGCCGAGGTGATCGGAAATGTTGAGGAGATCGCGGAGCTCATCAATCACGCGGAGAGACCATTTGTTTACTTTGGAGGCGGTGTGCGTCTTTCCGGAGCATCCGAGGAATTGAGAGAATTGCTGATGACAGCGGATATTCCCGCGGCATATACCTTGATGGCGGCGGGAGCGCTGAAGTACGGTGAAAAGCATAATTTGGGTCTGATGGGCATGCACGGATGCTATTCGGCAAACTGCGCGGCAAACCGAGCGGATGTTATGATCGCGATCGGCACACGTTTTAGTGACCGTGTGGCATTGAATACAAGTAAGTTCGGTCATAACGCAAAGATCGTCCACATTGATATCGATTCGGGTGAGATTAATAAAAATATTATTGCGGATTACAGTATTATCGGCGACGTTAAGGCGGTATTGAATGAAATGATGAAATACATTAAGCCCGCCCGGCATGACGCATGGTTTGAACAGATCACCCAATGGAGAGAGGATGATTATCATCCCGAGGATAGCGACACGGTTTTGAAGCCGCATCAGGTGATTGAGACCGCTTGCTCCGTTGCGGGCGAGGATGCCATCTTTGTTACCGATGTCGGTCAGCATCAAATGTGGGCAGCGCAGTACCTGCACCATGTTAAGCCCCTGAGCTTCCTGACAAGCGGCGGCTTGGGTACCATGGGCTACGGCTACGGCCCGGCAATCGGAGCGCAGATCGCAAATCCCAACGTGCCTGTGGTCCACTTTACCTCGGATGGCTCACTTCATATGAATATGAATGAGCTTTGTACAGCGGTTAGCTATCAGGTTCCCGTTATTACTGTCATTTTGAATAACGCGGTTTTGGGAATGGTTCGCCAGTGGCAAGGTGTATTTTACGGAAGACGCTTTTCTTCCAGCGAGCCCGAAAGAGTAACCGACTATGTAAAGGCAGCGGAGGCGTTTGGAGCGGTAGGATACCGCTGTGAAACACCTGCCCAGTTTGAAGAGGCAATGAAAAAAGCGATGAACGCGCAGGGACCTGTTTGGATCGAATGTGTAATCGACCGAGAAGAAAAGGTTCTTCCCATGATTCCCGCGGGCGGAACGGTTCATGATACAATTTTTAATTAAATGTTATTTTCAATTAAGGAGAAAAGACAATGAAAAAACAATGTATGGTAATCTTGGTTGAAAACAACGCGGGTGTACTTGCGCGGGTTACTTCGCTTTTTATGCAGCGAGGATTTAATATTGATTCTTTGACGGTATCGTCAACGGAAAATCCGAGGATTTCCAGAATCACGGTTATGACCACGGGAGATCAGAAGAATTTCAGTCAGATCCTCAAGCAAACAGGGAAGCTTGTGGAAACGAAGATGATCTTCTCGGTAGAGCCCTCCTTTAGCTTGATCCGCGAATTGCTTCTTGTGAAATTCAGTACGGAAAATACCAATGTGGATGCCCTCAAAAAAATTATTGATGAATTCGGGGCATGTATCATTGATATCACCAACGGTTGCTTTGTGGCAGAGCTTTCGGCTCCTTCCCAAAAGATCGATGATTTTCTGGAGGCAACAGAGAACTTTGAAAAGATCGAAATGTGCCGCTCAGGTGCCATAGCTATGGAGCGCGGCAGAGTTGATTATGAAATCAACTAAGATAACGAAATTTATTTTGTAATAATCTATAAAATAATTAAATTAAAAAGGTAAAAGGAGAATAAAAATGATTACCAAGTATTATGATTCTGATTGCAATCTCGGTTTGCTCGACGGCAAGACAGTTGCCGTGATCGGCTTTGGAAGCCAGGGACACGCACATTCCATGAACCTTGCGGAAAGCGGCTGCAACGTTGTTGTAGGTCTGCGCAAGGGAAGCGGACATTGGCAGAAGGCTGCGGATTTTGCGGCAACACATCCCAATTTTAAGGTAATGGAGATTGAGGACGCCGCTAAGGCAGCGGACCTTGTTATGATGTTGGTACCCGACGAGCTGGCGGCTGACATTTATAATAAGCAGGTTGCTCCCTATATGAAGGACGGCGACGTTCTGATGTTCGCGCATGGCTTTAATATCCATTTTAATTTCATTCAGCCCGCGAAGAATATTGACGTTATCATGGTAGCACCCAAGGGTCCCGGACATACAGTAAGAAGCCAGTATCAAGAGGGTAAGGGCGTTCCCAGTCTGATTGCGGTACATCAGGATTATACAGGCAAGGCAAAGGAATACGCATTGGCATACGCATCGGGAATCGGCGCGGGCAGAGCGGGAATTTTGGAAACCTCCTTCCGTGAGGAAACTGAGACCGACCTGTTCGGTGAGCAGGCTGTATTGTGCGGCGGTGTAACCGAGCTGATGAAGGCAGGCTTTGATACATTGGTTGAGGCAGGCTATGAGCCCGAGATGGCATATTTTGAGTGTATCCATGAAATGAAGCTGATCGTTGACCTGATCAATAACGGTGGATTCGCAATGATGAGATACTCTATCTCCAACACCGCGGAGTACGGTGATTACAGAACAGGAAAGAGACTGATCACCGAGGAGACCCGTAAGGAAATGAAGAAGATCCTGGGCGAAATTCAGGACGGTACCTTCGCTTCCGAGTTCATGCAGGAATTTTCCGCCGGAAGAAAGGCGAAGTTCCTCGCGACCCGCCGCAAGGAAGGCGAGCATCAGCTTGAAAAGACGGGAGCGGAGCTTCGTCAGATGATGAGCTGGCTGAAGAAGTAAGATCTTTTAATTGGGGCTTGTGGGGCTCTGCCCCACACCCCACGTAAGAGCTTTTTGAGAAAAGCTCTTAAAAATCTCAAAAACTTTTCAACAAGGAGGATGTTGCGATGCTGATGGCGGTAAACGTGGGAAATTCCAAAATTTCCGTGGGCTTTTTTGCCGATGACGCTTGCGAATTGCAGGAACAGTTTCAAATTGCTACCGATTTCAACAAAACCTCCGACGAATATCTTTGCTTAATCAAGGCGATCCTTCGCGAGGAGGCGCTTTCTATCGATTCCATTACGGGAGCCATTCTTTCCTCAGTGGTTCCTCAGTTGACCAATATCGTCAGCGAGGTGGTCCTTCGCTTGACGGGAAAAGCACCGCTTTTGGTGGGACCCGGCGTAAAAACGGGATTTTCCATTAAAATTGATTCTCCTTCCGAGCTTGGTGGCGATATGGTTGCCAATACGGCAGCCGTGCTGAAGCAAATCGGAGGGGATCGAAAGGCGGCGATCATTGCGGATCTGGGAACGGCGACTACGGTCTCCGCCATCAATCCGAGCGGCGAATACGTGGGGTGCTGTATTGCGCCCGGCGTTGGAATTTCCTTTGATTGCCTGCACGGAAAGACAGCGCAGCTTCCCAACGTTACGCTGTCCGATGCGGGGAAGGCGATTGGCAAAAATTCGCAGGACGCGGTTCGATCGGGTGTGATCTACGGACACGCCATGATGCTGGACGGATTTGTGGGCCGATTTGCCAAGGAAATGAAGCAAACGCCTGAGGATCTCGTTCTGGTGATGACGGGTGAATACGCAAGCTTGATCGTAAATTCCTGCCGTCGTCCCTTCGTGACGGATTCCGACCTGACTTTAAAAGGTCTTTTCGTTCTGTACCACAACACGGTGCAAAACGCCTAACGCTTGATAATAATCGGCATTGCCGTTATTATATATAATTTTTACGCGCCGTACCGTAAACGGACGGCAGCATCGGGTGAGAGTCCCGAGAAAGGGAACGGATATGTTCAAACTTACTTATTTGAAGACAGCACGGATGGCTGTACTTGCAAATGCGGAGGTAGTAAAATGAAGAACACCAATCAAAAAATTCTCCGTATGGTTCAAATGGCAATGCTTATTGCGCTTGTTGTAGTGTTGCAAATAATCAGTGCGATGATTCCTCCCATTGGAGGAATGGTTTCGATTACCTTAACACTGGTTCCCGTTGTGATAGGCGCTATTCTTTTTGGCAAAAAAGGAGGAGCTATCCTTGGATTTTCCTTTGGCTTGATTGTGTTGATCAACTGTATTGCGGGCTTGGATGCAGGTGGAAATATTCTTTGGAACAATAACCCCTTTCTGACAGCGTTGATCTGCTTTGTAAAGGGAATTGCCGCCGGCTTCGTTCCCGCGGTTCTTTACGAGGCTGTAAAGGGAAAAAAGGAGAAGGTATCGGGCACAAGAAAATATATGTCGGCGGTTGTTGCCGCTCTTTCGGCTCCCATTATGAACACAGGCTTGTTTGTGTGCGGTATGTTAGCGTTTTTTATGGATACGCTCCAAGCATGGGCAGGCGGTACCAATGTGGTGTCTTACATACTTTTAGGTCTTGCGGGACTTAATTTCCTTGTTGAATTTTTGATCAATGTTATTCTCTCTCCGGCAATTGTAAGAATTGTTGAGATCGTGAAAAAAAGATAAGAATTTATATTCATAATTAAAATTAGGAGAAAAATTATGTCACTTCGTTCCGATAACGTAACAAAGGGCGCGGAAAGAGCGCCGAACAGAAGCTTGTTTTATGCAATGGGATATACAAAAGAGGAATTGGACCGTCCTTTGATCGGTGTGGTAAGCGCGCATAGCGAGATCGTGCCGGGGCACTTCCATTTGGATAAGATCGCCGATGCCGTAAAGGCAGGTGTCAGAATGGCAGGGGGAACTCCCATTATGATTCCGTCCATCGGTGTATGCGATGGGATCGCCATGGGACATATCGGAATGAAGTATTC
>JAZSPS010000067.1:0-13812 GCA_045537595.1 Eubacteriales bacterium | reverse complement strand
TTACCGGTCTTGGACTTAAGGAAGCTAAGGAGATGGTTGAGGGCGCTCCCAAGACCGTTAAGGAAGGCGTTTCCAAGGATGAGGCTGAATCTGTTAAGAAGGCTCTCGAAGAGGCTGGCGCTGAAGTTGAGGTTAAGTAATTTAGCCCCATACTTTTCTACCTAACACAATGCGTGAAATTCCCGTGTGCTTGTATCAAGCACACGGGAATTTCTTTTATTTGTTTCCGAAAACCACCGCTGGCGGTGGTCATAACTGTTATTTTGCTGTCTGAGTTTTTAAGGTTAGTGAACAAATTAAGGGGCCGTCTCATTTTCTCGTGAGACAGCCCCTTGTATTCTTATTCTCTTTTTGTCTGTTTGTCAGATCATATTATCAAAGAAGGAATCAAGAAGATCGTCGCCCTTCTTCACTTCTGCCTTCGGTGCCTCTTCCACAGGGGCAGTCTCCTCCGCAACGACCTCTTCCGTTGCCGCGGGAATCTCCTTGGTATCCTGATCAAATCCGGCAGCTACGATGGTAATGCGCATTTCATCCTCAAGATTAGGATCAAAGGCAACACCCCAAATAACGCTGGCATCAGGATTACAGCCCTCGGAGATCATGGTGGATGCCAGATCTACATCCTCCAGACCAACATCCGCGGATGCGGAAATGCTGATAATAACACCCTTCGCACCCTTAATAGAGGTTTCAAGCAACGGGCTGGCAATTGCCATATTCGCGGCAATTTGCGCTTTATCCTTACCTGTCGCGCTACCCATACCCATATACGCCACACCGGAATTTGCGATGATCGACGTTACATCGGCAAAGTCGATATTAATAAATCCGGGAATATTGATCAGATCGGAAATACTCTGAACCGCGCGGCGAAGCACCTCGTCCGCCTCGGAGAAGGCGTTCAAAAGTGTAATTCTTGTATCAGTAACCAGCTTCAGACGCTCGTTGGGAATAACCACCAAGGAATCCAAATAGCGTGCGATCTCAGCGATTCCCTCTTGCGCACGCTCCATCTTGCGGGGACCCTCAAATTTAAAGGGAGTAGTAACAACACCGATGGTAAGGATCTCCATTTCCATAGCGATTCTTGCCACAACAGGCGCAGCACCGGTACCGGTTCCGCCGCCCATACCCGCGGTGATAAATACCATGTCCGCACCCGCGAGAAGCTTTTTGATCTCGTTGACCGCTTCTTCTGCCGCTCTTTCGCCGATCTCGGGATTGGAGCCTGCTCCGAAGCCGTTGGTGATCTTCTCACCGATTACCAATTGTGTAGGCGCGGTACACTTTTTCAGTGCCTGCTTATCTGTATTAATGGCAATAAAATCAACACCCTTTACGCCTGACGCGATCATTCGGTTAATTGCGTTATTTCCGCCGCCGCCGACGCCGATCACCTTAATATTTACGCCATACTCATTTGCTTCGTCATGTTCAAATGTCATTTAACATCCTCCTGTATCCTCATGCCTTTTCCTAATTTAGCGGCATAATTTTTCTATTACTTATATGATAATATATTTTTCGATTTTTTTCAATACCTTTTTTGAAATTTTTATTTCTTTTTCATAAAAATTCGCTTTTTTATATGATGTTTTTTAAAACAGACCGCCGGTGAATTTCACGAATCCCCGATCCTTCGGATATCTGTCATTCATCGGCAGTCTGTTTCTATTTTCTGTTTTTCTGTTTAAAGCTTAGTTTCCGAACATGCTGCCAAAGAAATCATCCAGATCCAAATCATCGGATGCCTTTTTGGGAGCCGCCTTTGGA
Organism: Eubacteriales bacterium; assembly: GCA_045537595.1. Taxonomy (GTDB): domain Bacteria; phylum Bacillota; class Clostridia; order Oscillospirales; family CAG-272; genus HGM12713. The sequence goes on along the minus strand of JAZSPS010000067.1, from coordinate 12,036 downwards.
GCTGTCTGTGTGGGAGCTTCCGCAACGGACTCTGCCTTTTCGGTATCTTCTGTCTTTTCTGTCTTTTCGGTTTTTTCTGCCTTTTCCGAAGCTTTGGGAGCTTCTGCTTTTTTCACATCCGAAATAGAGTTCTTGGTAAAGCCTGTGGAAATAATCGTAATCCGCATTTCATCCTGCAGCTCGGGATCAAAAGCAACACCCCAAATTACATTCGCGTCAGGATTGCACTCATTGGTGATCATGGTGGATGCCAGATCTATATCCTCAAGTCCGACATCGGGAGATGCGGAAATGCTGATAATCACGCCCATAGCTCCCTTAATAGAGGTTTCCAACAGCGGGCTGGAAATTGCCATTTTAGCGGCAGCCTCAGCCTTGTCCTTACCTGTTGCGCTTCCAAGTCCCATATGTGCCAGACCCGAGCGTGTCATAACGGAGGTTACGTCAGCGAAATCAAGATTAATAAATCCTGTTACATTGATCAGCTCGGAAATGCTTTGCACCGCGCGGCGCAATACATCATCCGCAACAGAGAAGGCGTTAAACAAGGTAATTCTTGTATCGGATACCATTTTAAGTCTTTCATTGGGGATAACCACCAAGGAGTCTACATATTGGCTCAGCTCATCGATTCCCTCCAGCGCCTGATCCATTCTTCTCTTGGATTCAAAAGCGAAGGGCTTGGTAACAACACCCACGGTAAGAATGCCCATTTCCCGTGCCACTCTTGCCACAACAGGTGCCGCGCCTGTTCCTGTTCCGCCGCCCATTCCGGCGGTGATAAATACCATGTCTGCTCCTGCCAGAACAGCCTTGATCTCGTCAATAGATTCCTCCGCGGATCTTTCGCCGATACTGGGATTCGCTCCCGCGCCGAAACCGCGGGTAATTTTCTCTCCGATCACGATCTGGTTGGAAGCGATGGAATTTTTAAGTGCCTGTCGGTCTGTATTGATGGTAATAAACTCCACACCCTGCACATTGGATGCGATCATACGGTTAACGGCGTTATTTCCGCCTCCGCCAACGCCGATTACCTTGATACAAACGCCACATTCATAGCTGTTATCGCGTTCAAAAGTCATTTTTTTATCCTCCAATTTTCTTACTTCTCTGTCGGTCAAACCGAACAGCACACAATTACAAAATCATACACATATATCATAATATATTTTCATCTTTTTTTCAAGTCCTTTTTTAAAATTTAATGATATTTTTACAATTTTTTGTGCTTTTTTCCTTGCGTTTTATTTTCTTTTGGTAAAACAAAAAAGTCGGACAGGAAATTTTCCAAAATCCGACATTTTGTGATTGATTTTTTTCATTGATACAATATCTTGAGATTCGCTTTTGCGCGCAAAATTTTTCCTTTCGTAGGAAAGCTATGAGCCGGCGCGAAATTCCACCGTTCCCGATTCCGAGACATACATGCTTCCGCCCCCCGAATTTTTCACATAATCCTCTTCCAGGATTGCCGCTACCGCTCTCAGCTTGGCGTCAAAATTGGTCATATCCCCCATCTCGATCTCATAGATCCCATCCACTGTAATATGAATATTCCATCGGCTTTCCAGATCCACCATTGTCAGCCGCGATTTAAACGCGGTCTGTCGGATCGCCGATATGACCTCCAAGGTCTTTTTGATCTCAATTTCGCTTTCTCCGAATTCAGGAACAGCTCCTACCATAACGCTTTTCAAGCGCGGAAGAATCAGCTTCGTCATTCCATCGGTTTTCTTGGTATCCGTGATCACCTGCAGATCCCCATCCAACGCGTAGCAGATCCCGGCTACCTCCAAATACCACTGTCCGCTTTTTCCCTCCGCTTCGATATATAACGTATTGGGAAATTTCTTTTTTACGGTTATCTCGGCAAGATAGGGACATTCCGTGCGGATTCTCTCGGCAACCTCGTCTCCGTCTACAGAGTACAGTCTGTCTCCCCTTTTTACGCCTGACGCGTGAATAATATCTTCCTTGTCATACTGAAAGATTCCAACGATCTCAAAATTTTTCACCTTGACAAAGCGCTTAACCGTTTGATATCCCGAAAGGACTGCCAACACACACATAGCCAGAAGAATCAAAAAGCGAACCAACTTCTTGACATCCACAATGATGATCCAGTCAGTTTTTTTTCTTTTGCCCATGCTTGTGCCTCCTTTCCCTTCGTTTTTTCCTTATTGATCTTTATCCTTTTCTTTTTGTTGGTGATTCTTAGCGTTTTTCTGATTTGATCACTTTTTCTTTCCCGTATTCTTTTTTTGCTCCATCAGTGCCGTGATCTCCCGATAAATGCGGTATCCCACATCCTTACGCGCGAAAGCGGAAATATTTTCACTCATTTTATGGCGCCGCTCGTCATCCTCAAAAACAGAATTCACCGCGCCGCAAATGGATTCCTCTGTCAGATCCTTTTCCTCGATCAGTATTGCCGCCTCGGCATCGGAAAGAACCTTGGCATTCTTGTATTGATGATTGTCTGCTACATTGGGAGATGGAATTAAAATTGCCGGCTTTTTCAGCATAGATATTTCCGTCAGTGTCATAGCCCCCGCACGGCATATCACCAGATCCGCCGCCGCCATATACAGAGACATATTATAAATATAATCCTTCAGCACCAGCCGCTCACACCGCTCCAGTCCATATGCGCTAAACATTCTTCTCGCGTTTTCATAGCCTCTTGTTCCGCCCGAATGGAAATGCATTACATCCTCTTTCTTTTCGGAGAAGCCACGCATAACATTGATCGCCGCCTCATTGATCTTCGGCGCGCCAAGGCTTCCTCCAAAGGATAAGATCACATGACGGATCTCCTCGGGAATTCCAAGCTTTCTGCGTGCCTCCTCTCGGCTGAGAGCTCCGTAGCTCTTGCGAAGAGGATTTCCCACATTGACAACCTTCTCCTTTGCCTTGAGCATATTTTCTGTCTCCGCAAAGTTGGTCAGGATCACATCCACTTTTCCCTGCAATTGGCGTACCGCCACCCCCGGCAGCGCATTGGACTCATGAACCATACAAGGGATTTTCATAGAGCTTGCCGCTCGCAGCAAGGGCCAACAAACATACCCTCCTGTTCCAATTACCAGATCGGGCTGAAACTCTTGAATGATTTTTTTTGCCCGTTGGGGCGAGACCATCACAAGATAAGCCGTTTTTAAATTGGAAGGAGACAGAGACCGTCTGATTCCTTGGATCTGAATGTGATACAGCTTATATCCCGCCTCGGGGATCAATCGGTTTTCTATTCCCTTTTCCGTACCCACAAAGGCAATCTCCGAATCGGGTTGATTTATTTTTATTATCTCGGCGATCGCCAATGCGGGATACACATGTCCTCCGGTGCCGCCGCCCGTCATCAATACTCTCATTTTTTCTCCTAATTACAAAATTACAAAGTCAAATCGTATCTATTCATATCTATCATTTCTTTTGCGTGGAAAATCTTGATATAGACAGAATAATTCCGATCTCAAAAATCTGAAGCATCAAGGAGGATCCGCCCGTGCTGAAAAACGGCAGAGAAATTCCCGTATTCGGCATCATATTGGTTACCACCGCGATATTCATGGCAACCTGAAGCGCGATCTTAAAGGTCAATCCCCATACGACCAGCGCGCAAAATTTATCCGGCGCTCTTTGACCGATTCGGATGCCCCGCCAGATCAGCATGGAAAATAGCAGCACAACAAGGAATGCCCCCACAAATCCAAGCTCCTCACAAATGATGGTAAAAATAAAGTCATTTTGCGGCTGGGAAACATATCCGAACTTTTGTCGGCTAAATCCCAGACCCAAGCCAAAAAATCCTCCCGAGCCAATGGCGTACAAGCCTTGCAGGGTCTGCCAGCCCGATCCCAAGGGATCCTGCTCCAAATTGATCCAACTGAGTACTCGGGTCTGCGCGTAATCGGAAACAGCGATCAAGCCCACACCGGCAATGGCGATGATTCCCAAAAACATGATCAGATATTTGGGCCGTGTGCCGCCTAAGAACATGACAGCCACGCCCAACACTCCCACGATCATCAATCCCGAAATATGCCTCTCTAAGGCGATCAGTCCGCAAACCAAGCCAATGAACAGCATGGGCATGACAAATCCGTGCTTAAAGCTTCCGCTGAATTTCGCGTTGCTGGTAATCGGCTTTTCGTATTTTGACATGTACAGTGCCAACATCATTACCACAGCCATTTTTGCTATTTCCGAGGGCTGAAGAGTAACAAAGCCAAGGTCGATCCATCTCTGTGCCACACCTTCCGCGACTCCCACCACCAAAACGATCAGTAGGAGGAAAAGGGATACCGCGTAAGAGCCTACCGCGAATACTCGCCAAAACCACGGTCGGGTGTAAATAACAAAAAATACGGTAATGACCGTAGCAACGACAGCAAACAGGATGTATCTCCATAAAAAATATGTGGAGCTGTCATATTCTCGCTCGGCATATACCGCACTTGCGCTGTATGACATGATGGCGCCGAAGCATAGTAAAAGCATCGACCATAGGAGAAACCACATATCCACGCTCCCCCGTGCCAAGGGGGCGCTTTCATCTGCCGGCGGTGCGGGGGTAAGCGGTTCTTTGAAAACGATATCGTTTTCCTCTCGCTTGGCTGCTTGCCTTGCGCGAATACTTTGAATCCTGTCAGTCAGCGTATTTATTTCTTTTTTTTCTATTTTTCCGTCTAAATCTTTTTCTTCATTCACAGGCAGATTCGATTTTTTCATGTCTTCCTTTTTCAAAATCAGATCCCTCCCTGCTCTGTTTTATAAGCCGAACCAAGCGAGAATACACAACAATCCCGTTACCAGTCCGAATACGGTTACTATTTTACCTTCCTTCCAGCCGCATTTTTCAAAATGGTGATGAATGGGCGCCATTTTGAAAATACGCTTATTTCGCAGCTTAAAGCTTCCTACCTGTAAGATGACCGACAAGGATTCCACAAAATAGATTCCTCCAACTAAAAATACGATCATCGGTTCATTCAGAATAAAAGCCGCTCCCGTTACCGCGCCCCCCAAGAAAAGAGAACCCGTATCTCCCATAAATACCTTTGCGGGATGCAGATTGTAAAGCAAAAATCCCAGCATTCCTCCGATCAAAGCCCCCGATATCAAAGTCAGGGAGGGATGGAGATATTGAATCCCCACAAATCCGAAAAACGCGAATACCACCAGTGTCACCGTACTTGCCAGTCCGTCAACGCCGTCTGTCAAATTCACACTGTTAACCATGCCCACAATAACAAAGAGCGCGAAGATATAGTATACGATTCCCAATTCCACATTGATATTGGTAAAGGGAATATGCAGATTTGTATCAATATAGCCAAGAACCCTCAGCATAAAAATATACGCAACCGCCGCCAAGATCTGCAGTAAGGATTTTTGATATGCCTTGAGTCCTTGATTCTGCTTTTTCATCAGCTTACAAAAGTCATCCACAAAGCCGATCATGCCGTTCATTACGGCAAGCGCCATCGTCAGTGCCAAAGGAATCAGCTGAAACTGCCTGCCGTGAAGGACATACCATATGGCAACCCCCACAAGGGTCAAAAGAATTGCCATAATAAAGCAGATCCCCCCCATGGTAGGCGTTCCTTCCTTACTGCTATGCCATTTGGGACCAACCTCTAAAATATGCTGACTGACCTTCTTTCCTCTCAAGATCGGGATAATGAAGTGAGCCAAAACCGCCGTGAGCGCAAATGCCGCGACGATTGCGACGCCAAATTCGATCCATAGCTCTCTCATTCCATTCCTCCCGATTTCGACGGCTGCTCATTGGCACAGTCTGTCGCTGTTTTTCTTTAAATACTCCAATATTCTTTCTGCCGCCGCGCCTCGGCTCGCTTTCACCAGAAGAGTATCTCCCGCTCTCAGCGAATGTAAGAGCATCTCTCCCGTAATTTCAGGGGATCTTGTATCTCTGTTTCGATAGATCCGCTCGGGAGACATTCCTCCGAGAATAGATCCCAACGCGATCTGCTCCGCGTTATTACCAAAGGTATAGAGCAAGGAACCGCCTCGCTTCGCGAAATACATTCCGATCTCCTCATGGAAGCACTCGGAATTATCCCCCAGCTCATACATGTCACCCAAGATCGCCGCCATTCTTCCGCTCTTCTTACGGTCAACAAAGCTCTGCAATACATTGATCGCGGCTCTCATGGATTCGGGACTTGCGTTATAGCAATCCTCAATAACATTCAACTTACCGATGGTATAAATATTCTGTCTCATTCCCACGGACTTAAAATGATTTAAGCCGTTAATGATGACCTGATCCTCCAGATTCATGCGCACTCCTACCGCATACGCGAAAAGAGCCGCATAAATATTATGTCTTCCCATGGTGGGAATTACCACATTATTGATGATTTTTCCGTTATAGCAGATATCAAATACGGTTCTGCCGATCTCCTCGCGGATATTTACAGCACGGAAATCACAGGGAGAATCAATGCCCACGAATATCGGCTGGATTCCCGGTGTCAGATACGCGCGCAGCATCGGCTCATCACCGTTGAGCAAAAGGGTTCCGCCCGATTTCAAGCCCTTGACAATTTCCATTTTGGCGTGACAGATATTTTCACGTGTGCCAAGGTGCTCCATATGTGAGGAACCAATATTGGTTACAATGGCAATATCCGGCTCCGCGATTCTGGAAAGATATTCGATCTCGCCCAAATTGCTCATGCCCATTTCCAAAACCGATACCTCAGTATCGTTCTGCATAGAAAGCATAGATAACGGCATTCCGATATTGCTGTTGAAATTCCCCTCGGTCTTATGAACACGGAAGCCCTCATTCAATACTGCCGCCACAAATTCCTTGGTAGTCGTTTTTCCGACACTTCCCGTAATGGCAACCTTACGGTGATTCAATCGGCGGTCATACGCCTTGGCAAGCTCGCCCACCGCTTTCAGAGAATCGTCTACCACCACCGCAACATATTTTCGGTCGCTGATATCGGGAATCCGCTCGCAAAGCACGCATCCGTTTCCCGAGGAGACAGCCGCGCCAATATAGTCATGTCCGTCAACCCGCTCACCGCCTAAAGCCACAAACAAGGTTTCCTCGGCAGCTTCCCGTGAATCGGTGCAAACATATCGGAACGGCATATCTTTATTTACTTCTCCGCCTACGCAGCACAGCACGCCGCCGCATATTTGCGCAAGCTCTGTCATGGTCAAACCGTTACATCCTACATTGACTTTCATTTTGATTCTCCTTCCCGATGAAATTCTCTCATCCCATTTTTCGCTTATGTATTTTTCTCTGCCAAGGAGCGCTTTCGCTCAAAAGCCGATTTTACAAATTCTCTTTCATCAAAGGGAAGCCTTCCCTTTGCGTTGATCTCATAGGTTTCATGACCCTTTCCCGCAAGAACGATAATATCTCCCTTTTTGGCTCGCAGCACGGCAAGCTCAATTGCCTCCCGTCGACACGGAATGACGGTAAAGCTCTTTTCCTTATCCATTCCCTTCAAAATATCGGAAATAATCGTTTTGGGATCCTCACTTCTGCTATTATCCGAGGTTACGATCACGTGATCGGAAAGCCGAGAGGCGATAATTGCCATCTCCTTTCGCTTGCTCCGATCCCGATCTCCGCCGCATCCGAAGATCAAAACGATCCGCTCTCCTTTCCTTCGAAAGTCACGGACGGTTTTTAATAATTTTTCAAGAGCGTCGGGGGTATGCGCATAATCGATCAGAACCGAAAACTCAGCCGTGGACGGTAACGCCACTCTCTCCATGCGCCCCTTTACGCCTTTGGTTTGCTTGAAGCTTTTCTGAATCAGCTCGCAAGAGATCCCATACTCCAGCGCGGTCGCCGCCGCCAAAAGTGAATTGATTACCGTAAAGCACCCTGCGATCCCCACAAAAACATCAAAGCCTTCCCTCGGTGCTTGAAGCCTGTAGGATACGCCGTCAATCCTTTTGGTATCCTGATAAAGAGCGCAATAGTCCCCATCTGTCACCGAGCAGGTGACAGCGGGACAATTTATATCTTTTAAATATTTTACCAAGCGCTCGCCCGCCTCACCGTCACCATTGACAATGGCACGCCGACACATGGTAAAAAGTCTTTGCTTCGCGCGGAAATACTCTTCCATATTTCCGTGAAAGTCCAGATGATCCTGTGTCAGATTGGTAAAGATCGCGGTGTCAAATTGTATCGCGTCTACCTTATGCAGAGCAAGCGCGTGGGAGGTAACCTCCATAAACACATACTCCACTTGATCCTCTGCCATACGGGCAAGCAACGCATACAGATCCTCCGGATCAGGGGTCGTCATATTGGCAAGGGCATTGCCGCAATGAGGCAGAACGGTCTTTCGATCCGCTGAATAATTGCGTATGGTTCCGATCACACCGCAGCGATACCCCGCGTTTTCAAACAGCTCCGAAAGCAAGGTACAAACCGATGTTTTTCCGTTGGTTCCCGTCACTCCGATGATTTTTAATTTTTCCGTAGGCTTACCGTACCACGCGTTATAGAGCAAAGCAGTCGCTTTTCTTGTGTTATCAAGCATAATATATGCTGCGGCACCACCCACACACAACTCACACACACGCTCCGCCACTATAACTCGGGCTCCGGCTTTTATCGCATCGTTCACATATTCCAAGCCGTCAGAATGAAGTCCCTTTATACAAATGAACAAGCATCCTTCCACTGCTTTTCTGGAATCTGTAACGATTTGTGTAATTTCAATATCTCCCGATTCAGGGGGAAATTCCAATTCGGCTCTGCCGAACAATTCTGACAGCTTCATATTCGCCTCCCAAAGTGATCCTCTTTCGATTTTCAACTTCCTTCGGCGCATATCCGCGTCAGTTTATAGGCTTTTCATAATTGGGATTTTCGTCGGGATCCCCTCCGAATGTCAACACCACCACAGTTCCCGCCTTAACCTTGGTTCCGGCGGCAATGGATTGACCGCAAACCTTAACCTCGGTACCCGACAAGCTTGCCGACGAGCCTTGGATCCTTACGTTCAAACCGCATCCAACAAGCATGGCGTTGGCTTGCACGGCGCTTCTGCCGATCAGATCCGGCACCTCAACCTCCTCGGTAGGCTCCGCGTCTCCCACATAGAGAACCACCTTACCCGATGCTTTTTCCACTCGGGTATAGGGCGACGGGCTTTGAGAGGTTACAATCGCCTCCCCCGTTCCGTGACCTACCACTGTATAATCCAGTCCCGCTTTTTGAATCAAAGCAATTGCTTCATCCAACGTGCTCTTGCGGCAGTTGGGAACGCTGACAGACATTTTCGCTTGCTCTTCCTCGGTATAAATGGGTTCAACACCCAAGTAAGGAAGAATATTTTCCAATGCGCTTCCCACATAGGGAGCGGCAACAACGCTTCCATAGAGAACACCCTTTGTAGGTTCATCTACCATAATGATGATCGCGACCTGAGGGTTATCCGCAGGCGCGTAAGCGACCGTGGAGCAAATGTAATTTTCACTTTCGTCCACATAACCTTTGATCGCCCATGTATACGAGCAAATCTCGCAAATGTAATTTTCCCCGTTGATTTTCGCGGAAAAACCGCATTTGGGGCAATCCACTCCCTTTTTCTCGGAGGTACCTGTCTTTGCCGCCACACGGTAGCCTGCCACATAGGCGTTTTTGGCTCCGCCGTCCCCCGAAACACCGTCCTCCAGCATTTCGGATATGGTCGCGCAAATCTGCTCGCTGACCACCTGGCGCTTCACCTCTACCTCATGCTGGTAAATAATATTGCCCGCGTTATCGGTAATTTGCTGTACAATATAAGGGCTCAAGAGATAGCCGCCGTTTGCCACAGCCGATACCGCGCAGAGCTGCTGCAGAGGCGTTACGTTAAAGTTCTGTCCAAAGGCGTAGATCGCCAGATCAAGCTGAGACATATTATCGGGGCTGGCAAAAATGCTGTTTCCCTCACCGGGAAGATCAATGCCCGTTTTTTCTTTATATCCAAATGCCTTTACGTAGCGGTTATAGTTGTCGATTCCGATCAACTCGCCCAGTGTCATAAACCAAACGTTGCAGGACTGCTGAAGACCTTCTGCGAAAGTCAGCGAGCCATGTCCCTGAACCTTATGGCAGTGGATCTTTTGACCAAGCACGGTTTTGTGTCCCGGACAGGAAACAGCGCTGGGAATTGTGTCCACAACCTCCAACGCCATGGCGGAAGTTATAATTTTAAAGGTTGAACCCGGGATATAGCTTTCCGTAACCGCCTTATTTGACCACATCTGTGTCAGAAGATTTCGCTGAAGCACGGCATATTCATCCGAGCCTTGCGAATATCCGCTGCCTGTTAAAATAGATTCAGAAAGACCGTCCAACTGCCACGGATCGTTAAGATCAAAAGAAGAGGAGGTTGCCATTGCCAGAATCGCTCCGGTATTTACATCCATCACAATTCCGCAAGCTCGGTTTTCCGAGCCGTGGTTGATAACCGTTTGCTCGATCTGCTCCTCTAAGAAGCTTTGCACCGTGGTGTCAATGGTCGTTTGTAAATTGTATCCGTCTACCGCCTCGATAATACTGTAATATTTATCGGGCATTTCGTTTCCGTAGGAATCCCGTGCCCGTATGTAGTATCCGTCAACGCCCTTGAGATATTCATTATACTGATACTCAAGTCCGTACAATCCCTCTCCGTCACTGCTGGTAAAGCCAATCATGTGGGCTCCGAGAGAATCGTTCGGATAATACCGCGTGCTTTGCGCTTCCAGATAGATCATGGTCTGCAAGCCATGCTCATCGATATATTTCCGCACACTGTCAGCGGTTTTCTCATCTACCTTTCGCTTGATGGTTCGGTCAAGATATTTGGTGTACTCGGTGACCTGCTTATGCACATCCTCGTAGCTTACTCCCAAAATATCCGATAATCCTTGAGAGACGATATCCGCGTAATCGGTTTTGTCTCCCTCCTCAAGCTCTTCCTGTGCGCTTTTTATTCCCGAGGGGGAAATAAAAACACGGTAGGTCGTAATATTGGTTGCCAAAACATTTCCGTTTCGGTCGTATATTTTTCCCCGTGCCGCTGTCAACGGGGTTTCCGTTGTGATCTGATTCAATACCTTACTTTGATATTTCTCAAAGCTAACCGTTTGAATCATCAGGATCCGAAGCAAAAGAACCGCGAACACAGCAAAAATCACAATGCCAATCCATGTAGAGCGTCTGACCGCTTCTGTACTGATCGAACGATTTGCCATGTACTTCTCCTTCCGCTTATGTTTTTTACCAAATGAATAACTATATTATTATATGAGAAGCTCAGCTGTTATATTCGTCAATTCAACTCAATACCGAAAGACGCCAACAATGCGGCAAGACCCACATTCTCATCTTCGTCTTCCTCATAAATTATAATCTGTTCCTCTCCGCTTACCGTAACGTATTGATTGTCAGCATATTGACGCTTGATCATTCCGAGGCTCTTCGCCTCCGCCTCGATCTCGTCCACATTATATTTCAAATCAAGCTTTCCTTGGAGCTCGCTTTGTTCCGCCTCCAAAAGAGCGATCTGACTGTTCAACTCGCCAACCTCTCCCGAGGCATTGCCCAGCATAACCGAGCCGCCTACGATCAAACCCAGAGAAACCGCGAATACAGCCATTCCCGACATTACGCCGGCGGGCATACGCATTTTCCGAAGCTCGATCCGTCCTTCCTTTCGCTCCATAGGAAGCCATTTCTCTTTAAGAGTTTTTAATGCTGACACCGCGGTTTTTAAGTGACCCTCCTTTCCGGAATCCGCTTTCACCATTCCCTGCGAGGCAGAGCCGTGTCTGCGCCGTTCGGGAACCGCGATATTCTGCTCTTCCGGCAGCTGCTCCTTAGCAGTCTGGGGCATATAGAAGGCTCTGCGGCTTTTGAAGTAACGGACAAAATCATCGGAGGTCATATATTTACTGCCATTGTATTCGCCGCTGCGATAATGATCGGCAATTTTATTTCCCGTGCCAAAAAGAACATACGCCTCAGGCATCATGGCGCGGGTGGACTCT
>JAZSPS010000090.1:0-12461 GCA_045537595.1 Eubacteriales bacterium | reverse complement strand
ATAGAAGCAGGAATCCACGCCCTCAAAATTGATATAAAGCTCCTTTTGAAGAAGAGCCTCATCCAAAAAGAATTCTCGAACGTACAGTCCGCAAGGGTTTTCTACAGGAACGTAGGGCGGATCGAAGGGAATCGGATATTTTGCATTCACATAGTTCGGCGTGTCATAGCCCTTTCCCTGAACGCTTTGCCAGCTTCTCGGAACACTCAGCTTATCAAAGTCACAGGGAGAAAAGTCCTCAGAGAGAAAATCGGGAGCTTCGGCAACCGAGGGATAAAAGTGAAAATCCCAATCACCGCAAAGCGAAAGAAAGCTTTGGCTCTCGGAGCGGTTGTCCTTTCGAGCGGCGTTTTCTGAATGATAGGGGATAAAATACGCTCTCGGCTTTTCGCAGTTCACGTGGAGTGATTTAAGAGACTGATGATAACAAAAATCAAATGCCATAGCAATATCCTTTCTTTAATTCTTTCATTTAAAATTCTTTAATCATTGGAGTGACGGATTCTTCGCGATAGAGCCCGCATAATTTAATTATATCATTCTCAAAGAGATTTACAATAGCAAAATGACACAAAAATATGGCAAAATGTCATTTTTTTATTAAAAAAATCAAAAATATATGGTAAAAAGTCCGCAATCCGATTGACGGAAGGCGGCAGATATGATAAAATAAATCAAATAGACAATAAAATAAATAAGAACAATAAAGGACAAGAAAGAACCATAAATAAGAAAAGGAGAAGGACCATGGAAAAAAGCCGATACCGACGGGATCTGCCTGACGGAAGCCGACAGTATTTTCACGATCGGATTGAAAGACCCGACGCCGAGCAGATCTATTTTGATGATATGATCTCAGGTAACCAAAGCGACGGACAGGAGCCCTTGGAATTTCTCTTTTTCGGACGGGAGCAGTCCTACCCTCGGCGAAGCCTGAGACGGAACAGTGACGCCTATATTTTGCATTACGTCACGCGGGGCAAAGGGATCTTTAACGGAAAAAGCGTGGGAGCGGGAGAGGGCTTCTTGGTGGTGCCGGATGTGCCCCACCATATGGAGGCGGACAGTGAGGATCCGTGGCATTTCAAATGGGTCTGCTTTCGGGGACGGGATGCCATGCGGCAGATGAAGGGACTGGGCTTGGATGACGGAAATCCGTTTTTTCGGTTTGGTTTTACGGAACAGCTGGAGGAGCTGTTTGAGGATGTGCTGTATCGGGATCACGGAAATTGCGATTGGAACACTTATATGCAAGGTGCCTTCTACATTCTGTTGTCCTACCATAAAAAGGAGTGCGAGGACGGCAGAAGGAAAAACGGGGGCTATGCGGAGGAGGCGATCCGATATATAGATCTGCATTATCGGGAAAACATCCGCGCGGAGGAGATCGCCGAGGCGTTGCATATTTCCAGAAAGTATTTGTGTGTGGTGCTGGAGAAGCATATCGGTATGTCAACCAAGGAATATCTTTTGAGCAAGCGGGTAGAGGAGGCATCCGAGCTGCTGCTCCAAACAAAAATGACGGTCTCCGATATTGCCGCCGAGGTGGGATACACGGATTATACACAGTTTTCCAGACTTTTTCGCAAGAAAAAAGGACGATCGCCCCAACAATTCCGAAAACAGAGTCAGGATCCGACGGCGGACTTGACAGAGTGAAAAAAGTATATTATAATATTTAAACGATGGAATCAAATAACAAAATACAAAAAATTTATATAAATAATAGACTGAAAGAAGAATTCATGGAGAAAAAAATAAAAATGCCGGAGCTTTTGTCTCCGGCGGGAAATTTTGAAAAGATGAAGGCGGCGCTCCTTTACGGAGCCGACGCGGTGTACCTTGCGGGAACACGGTTTGGCATGCGGTCTGCCGCCGATAATTTTGAGGACGAGGAACTGCGCGGCGCGGTAGAATACGTCCATGAAAGAGGGAAAAAGCTGTACCTTACATTAAATACCATGCCTCACACAGAGGAATACGCGGCGCTTCGCGGCTTTTTGACGCGGATCCGTGATTTTGGGATCGACGCCGTCATTGTCGCCGATCTTGGGGTATTGGCTACGGTTCGTGAGCTTCTTCCCGATATGGAAATTCATATTTCCACGCAGGCGAGCATCGTCAGCCCCGAGGCGGCAAGAGCGTATGCCGCGCTGGGAGCGAAGCGTTTGGTGCTGGCAAGAGAGCTGACTTTAGGAGAGATCCGAGCGATTCGGGACGGGCTTTCCCCCGAGGTGGAGCTGGAGGCGTTTGTTCATGGCTCCATGTGCGTATCCTATAGCGGAAGATGCATGCTCTCTCAAAATCTGACAGGGCGTGACGCCAACAGAGGCGCCTGTACCCAGCCCTGCCGCTGGACCTATACCGTTACCGAGGAAAAACGTCCCGATCAACCCTTTCCCATCGAGCAAAATGAGCTGGGAACCTTTGTGATGTCCTCCAAGGATATGTGTACCATCGAGATCCTTCCGCAATTGATCGAGGCGGGGATCGATTCCTTTAAGATCGAGGGCAGAATGAAGAGCGCGTATTATACGGCGGTGGTGACCAACGCCTATCGGATGGCAATGGATCATTATGCGTCGGATCCCCAAGGCTATCGCTTTCGGGGAGAGTGGAGAAAAGAGCTGGAAAGTGTTTCTCACCGTGATTATTGTACAGGGTATTATCTGGATGCTCCCATGGAAAATGCCCAGCTGTCGGCGATTAACGGATATATTCGGGAAAAAGCCTACTATGCCACGGCACTGTCGGAGGAAGCGATGCCGCCTGTCTTACGGGAAAGAGTGGAGACCGAGGAGGGAAGGCTCTATGCCTTTGTTCAGAGAAATAAGGTCTGTGTGGGAGAGTACGCGGAGCTGATATCACCGGGTCAGATCGGACGGGGCTTTTATGTTCGGGAGCTGTATGACGAAAAGGGAGAAGCCATCCCGTCCGCCCCCCATCCGTCGATGAGGTTTTGGGTGAGAGTTCCTTTTTCCGTTCGGGAAGGGGACATTATGCGCTCGGGTGACGAGCCAAATAAAACGGAGGAAATATGTTTATCATAGAGATATTAAAAACGATTTTGCTGGGAATCGTAGAGGGAATCACCGAATGGCTGCCCATCAGCTCAACGGGACATATGATTCTCCTGAATGAATTTTTACCCCTAAATGTCACCTCCGAATTTTGGGAAATGTTTGAGGTGGTGATCCAGCTGGGCGCCATTTTGGCGGTGATCGTTCTCTTTTTCCACAAGCTGAATCCCTTCGCGCCCTCCAAAGCCAAGGAAGAAAAAAGGGGAACGTGGAGGCTTTGGTTCCGCGTGATCGCGGCGGTGATCCCCTCGGCGGTGATCGGGCTTTTGTTCGACGACTGGCTGAATGAGCATTTCTATAATTATTGGGTGGTCGCGATCGCCCTGATCGTTTACGGAATTGCCTTTATCGTGATCGAGCGGACACGCAAGGAAAAAGCGGTTCGGGTAGATCGGACAGAGGATATTACATGGCGTGACGCGCTGATGATCGGAACCTTCCAAATCCTCGCCATTATTCCGGGAACCTCTCGCTCGGGCTCCACGATCCTTGGCGCTATGATGTTTGGACTTTCCCGTACGGCCGCGGCGGAATTTTCCTTTTATTTGGCGATTCCCACCATGGCGGGAGCAAGTCTCTTAAAGGGAGCGAAATATTTTCTGGACGGAAACACGGTCAGCGGACAGGAATGGGCGATTCTGCTTGTGGGATGCCTTACGGCGTTTGTCGTTTCGCTGTTGGTGATCCGCTATCTTATGGACTATGTCCGCCGTCATTCCTTCTCGGCGTTTGGTATATACCGAATCGTTTTAGGTGCTTTGGTTCTCGGTTATTTTTTGTTGAAATAAAACACGCTTCATGGCGGTCTCTTGAGGTAGCGTATGAATGAACAGCAAAAGCTAAATATTCCGTATCCCATTGTCGTGGAAGGAAAATATGACCGATTGCGCCTGCTTTCGGTTTGTAACGCCAATGTTCTGACTACCGACGGATTCGGGATCTTTAAAAAAAATGAGAAGCTTACTCTTTTGAGAAGACTCAGCGAGAAAAGCCCCCTGATCGTTCTTACCGACAGCGACGGGGCGGGAAAGGTCATTCGCTCTCATCTGAGCTCTGCCATCCCTCCCGCTCGGCTGATCCAGCTGTATATTCCTCAGATCTATGGTAAGGAACGGCGAAAGCAAGCGCCGTCCGCCGAGGGAACCTTAGGCGTGGAGGGCATGGAGCGAAAGATGCTGTATGAGCTTCTTCTTCCCTTTGAGGATCCCCATATAGATCAGAGGGCGGCGGAAAATCCTCTGTGCAAGGCGGATTTTTACTTGGACGGACTTTCGGGAAAAGAAGACAGCGCCCGGCGACGGGACGCGGTGGCAGATCAGCTGGGACTTCCCAAGGGAATGAGCGCCAACGCTCTGCTGGCGGCACTGAAGATCCTTGTGAGCTATTCGGAGTATTGTCGGCTTGTGAAAAGGAAAGAGTAAAGAATAAAGAAAGCTTGAACTTTTACCGCGGAGTATTTAAACAATTTTTAAACTCTGTTGCATATTCAGAAGGTTTGTGGTACAATAAAAGCAAACGAAATAAGATCGAAAAGATCGCAAAGCTCGAAAAAGAAAGGTAAATAAAGATGAAAAAACAGTTTAGAATCATAAAGCTTGCGGCGCTTATAGCGGCTGTCGCTGTTTTGATGCTTACGCTTGCGTCCTGCTCCGGGGGAAATGCCGCTCCCAACAGCGCGTCCGGCGCGTGGGGCGTGCTGAATTGGAGCTATGAAAAAGACAGCAAAACACTTACCGTTACAGGCGTGGGAGCCATCAATGATTTTGAGAATTCCGACGCGGTGGCATGGAGCGCTGTTCGATCGGGCGTAGAAAAGCTGGTGGTAAGCGAGGGAATTACCTCTGTGGGAAATTATGCCTTCTATTATCTGCCCGCCTTGAAGGAGGTAAGCCTCCCCACTACATTGACATCCCTTGGCAATTTCGCCTTTGCCTATTGTGCCGCGTTGGAAAATATTAAGCTGCCGGATGGGATCACCTATCTTGGAAACAGCGTGTTTGAGGGCTGCGGCGCGCTGAACTCCATTTATCTTCCCTCGGCGGTAAGCAGTGTGGGCGAACGCGCGTTCGCGTATTGCTATTCGCTGAACAGCGCGATTGTTACAGGCGAGCCCGCGTCGATCGGACATTGGTGCTTTAAAAACTGCCGTTCTCTGACGAATCTGCTTTTCCGTACCTCTATGACAGAGGATAAGATCGCCGCCGATGCTTTTGAGGGCGCTTCCAAAAGCTTTGCTGACGCGATCCTGACAGACAGCGCGACAGGATCCACAAGCGTGAAGATCCATTATGTGTTGGACGGCGCGGAGGTGGAGCTGAAGGAGCTGGTCTATGACTACGGCACGGAATATTCCATTCCCACCCCCACCCGGGACGGATATACCGCGGATGTGCTGACGGTAACGGGAACAGCGGACGGAGCGGCTCGGGAGGTAACGGTGACCTATACGGCAAATGCCCCCGCGGAAAATGAAGCTCCCGCGGATACAGAGGCACCTGCTGAGGAGGAAGAGGAAGGCGTTACGCCGGGGATGATCGTATCGATCGCAATTATGGCGGTGGTTCTTGTGGGAATCGCCGTAGGCGCGTTTTTGCTGATGCGCTCGGATAAGAAGCAAGGGGCGAAAAACGGCAAAAAGGGAACCGCGGCATCAAAAAATAACGGAAAGAATAAAAACAACACAAAAGGATCGGGAAAATAAAACGGGGAGATCAACATGAAAAATAACTGTCATGTGGAATTTAAGCTGTCGGAGGACCTGCTCCGAAAGCTGTTGTATATTTCAGAGGCGGAGCATCGAACCCCCTCGGCGCAATTTTCCTTTATGCTGAGAAATAATATTGCTTATTTCGAGAAAACAAAAGGGCGGATCCCCGAGAGCGAGCTGCGAAAGCTTGACATCTCCGCCTATTGCGAATCCGATCCCAAGGAAGAGTAAAAAATAAAAGGCAAACAGGGCTGTGCGGCGTAGTAAAACGCGGGTACAGCCCCTGTTTTTTAAAAAATTTGGTATACGAAAAAGTTTCGTAACGGATTTTCTTGACTTAATGGAAAGAAGTCGGTATAATATATGACTGTAAAAGGATAGTGATTATAAAAAAGTAAAGGAGAAAATATGGATTCCTCTGTTGAACTGTACGGCACACCGGAATATAAGCGGTCGAGAAACGCTTACCGATTGGAGTGCACCTTTGAGTATTTTGTTACCTTGCTGGTAACCGATGCCTTTTTGGCGAAATTGCTTTCAGACATCGGATTGAGCGATGCCCTGATCGGATTGATCGCCTCCGTGGCGTCTCTTGCGTTTCTTTTTCAGCTGTTTTCGATCTTTGTTGTGCAAAGGATCACCAATACCAAACGGTTTGCTATTCTTTTTCACACACTAAGCCAGCTCCTGTTTATGAGCCTGTATCTGATTCCCTTTTTGCCATTCGCGTTTGCGTATAAAAAAATATTGGCAATTTGCTGTATTCTCGGCGCGTACTTTGGAAATTATTTTGTGACCTCTATTATTTATAAATGGGGCAATTCCCATGTAGAGCCTCATAATCGGGCATCCTTTTCGGCAGGCAAGGAAATGATATCTCTGATTTCCGGAATGATCGTAACGGTGATCATCGGATATATTATGGATTCCTTCGAGATGAACAACAATTTGCGCGGAGGATTTATTTTTGCCGCCATCGCGATTTTGATCTTCAGTATCTGTGATTTTGTCTGCCTGATATTGATCAAAAATCAGGTCCAACCCAAGGTGAAGCGGGATGTGGTGCCGATGAAAACGGTTCTTAAAAAGACCATGGGAAATCGGAACTTTGCCAGCGTGGTCCTTTTGACGGTTGTCTGGAATGTGGCATTGTACACAACCACAGGATTTTTGGCGATCTATCGGATCAAGGAGCTGATGTTTTCGGTAGGCGCGGTCCAGATCATTAACATTGTGGGAAATTTAGGGCGGTTTTTCTTCTCCAAGCCCTTCGGGCGTTACTCCGATAAGAATTCATACGCCAAGGGAATCAAGCTTTCCATGATCATTGCGGCGATTGCCTTTGGAATCAATATATTCACAACGCCGGAAAGTCGGTATCTGGTCATCGTCTATACCTTGCTTTACAGCATCAGCCTTGCGGGTACCCATCAAAATATGATGAATATTACATATAGCTATGTGGACAGCGAGTTTTTTGTGCAGGCATCGGCGATCAAAAACAGTATTGGCGGCTTGTGCGGCTTCGGCGCCTCTTTTGTGGCAAGCAAATTGCTGGAATATATTCAAGCCAACGGAAATATGCTTTTCGGGATCCGTGTGTACGGACAACAGGTCCTGTCTCTTATCTCCTTTGTCTTGATAATCGTATGCGTGCTGATCGTTCATTTCGTAATTCAAAAGCAGAAGACGATGGTGCAGTAAAAATCAAAAATAGCATGGCGGACAAGAAAAATTTTCTTGTCCGCCATGTGTTTTTTTGTAATAATATCGAGAATTATGAAAAAAGCAAAAATTATTTCCGCCCCATTTTTTTATCTATGGTATCCATGTATGCGCACCAATCCAAACGGCTCAAAAAATGAACGCCGTAGCGGTAATGGAAGCAGAGCTTGCCGTCATCCCAGTTGTCATTCGGCTCGGGGAGACGGTCGGGACAAAGAAGCCCATCCTCGCCTAATTGCTGCCACGCGGGGGAAGCGGCGACACAGGATAAAAATTGGGAAATGGGATCTGCCCAGGTATCCTCGTAGGCGGCACCGGTCAAAACCGTGCGGGGAGCGATGGTGGCAAGAAGCATATGCTGATCCATGGGAAGCTCCTTGACCTTGTCGGTGTATTGCTTGTAGTTCTCACAGAACCAGTAGGGGAAGGTCTTGATGATATCCCGCAGCCGCTCGCCCTGATTGCCTCTGGAAAGGGCATCTCCGCTGCATCCCGAATTGTTGGCGATAATATAACGGAAGCGCTCATCCAGCATACCCGTGACAAGGGCGGTCTTACCCAAGCGGGAGTGACCGATGACGGCGCCGTTTTCATGATCCAAGCAGGGCAGGGTCATGGCATAATCCATAAGACGCATGTTTGCCCATGCCCACATCATGATCTTACCGGGGGCGTTACCGGCACGGTTTTCCGCGCCGTCAGGATAAACACAGGCGGCAAGACCCGTGGTAAAATCACCGTCATCCGAGGTAATATTCTTGTAATTCAGATGAAGAACGGCAAAGCCGCGGTCAATAATTTCCTCAATGGGAAGATACTCGTTGGGCTCGCCAAGATGAAAATTGTTCAACACAAAGAAGGGGTGAGGACCGTCAGCTTTTGGGATGCACGCCATAAAAGAGAAGTCGAAGGGCTTTCCGCAAACAACGGTGTGTACCTTTACCTCATATTGAACGGCAAAGCCGGCACAGAAGCGAGCGCCGGTAATGGGCTCCTCATGAAAGGAAATTTCGGAAGGCTCGGGGATGGGCGTTCCGTATTCCTCGTTAAAAAATATTTCCATCAGCTGTCGGCGGACCGTGCTCCAATTTTCCTCGGTAATCTCGGGGAGAGAAGGAAGCCCTCTTTTTTCTGCGAATTTTTCGATGATCATGCCGTTCTCCTTATTTTTCTTGTTCTTTCATTCTTTTTTTAATGATGCCGATGTAGTGATTCCAGTCCAAGCGGCCCAAATAATGCTTACCCCAACGCAGATGATAGCAGATGTTTCCCTCTTCAAAGGATTCGCCTACCCGCGGCAGTCGGTCGGGGCAAATAAAGCCGGAAAATCCCAGCCGCTCCCAAGCGGGAGAAGCGGCAACACAGCCGAGATACTGGGAAAGGGGGTCTGCCCAGGTGTCCTCCTGCGCGCCCCCGATCAAAAGGGTTCTGGGAGCGATGGTGGCAAGAAGCATGTGCTGATCAAAGGGGAGATCAGAATGGCGATCGGAGTATTTGTGATAATTTCTGCAAAACCAACGGGAAGCGTGCAAAATATGAGTTACACGCTCACCTGCCTTGTGACGTGTAATGGCGTCTCCGCTGCACCCCGCGTTGTTGGCGACCACATAGCGGAAGCGTTCATCCAGCATACCGGTAACAAGGGCGGTCTTGCCCAAACGGGAGTGACCGATGACCGCGGCGTTCTTGTGATCCAGCAGGGGGCAGGTCATCGCATAGTCCATGGCACGCATATTTGCCCATGCCCACATCATGATCTTGCCGGGAGCGGTAGGCGCACGCTCATCCTCGCTTTCTCCGTTCTGATAAACACAGGCGGCGAGACCGTTTGAGAAATCATTGTCGTCGGTGGTAATGTTTTGGTAATGCAAATGTAAAACGGCAAAGCCCTGCTGAACGATCTCCTCGATGGGGGTAAAACGGGTGGGTTCTCCAAAATCAAAGTCATTGTGAACGAAGAAGGGGTGGGGACCCTCGGAGGTAGGGATGATGGCGTGGAAGGTGAAATCAAAGGGCTTTCCGCAGACTACGGTGTGAACGGTAACAGGATAGCGGATGGCGTAGCCCGAGGCGAATTCCAGATCCGGCATGGGACCTTCCTCAAAGGATAGCTCCGTAGGCTCGGGGATGGGCATGCCGTATTCCTCGGAGCAGAGAAGCTCTTTGAATTTTTCACGCAAAGCGGGCCAATCCTCCTTTTTAAAGTCGGGGATGGGCGGAATCTTTCTGTACGCGAGCGTTTTGTCCAGTATCATGATTTAATCTGAATCCTCTTAATTTACGATAATATTTCGGAAAAAGCTCCGATTCAAAATAAGTATAACATTAGTATTTTTAAATGTCAAGCGTGAGAGAAAAATTGATGATCATAAAATTATCATAAAAAATTTTGACTAAAAATGCGGTGCGGTTTCCTATAGGAACTTGTGATATACTGGAAATTTTTGAAAATTGCTTGACAAATCTTTAAGTTTTCTGTATAATATGTAATACTACCGATGAAAAATTTCATGGGTGAAAGAAAGGAGAAAAACTATGAAAAAATCAATCTTTTTGGTACTTTTGTCATTGTTGCTTTGCATGACATTGGTGTTCACAGGATGTGGCAAGAAGGATGACGAGGGAAGTAACCCCCCTGCCGATACAAATCCTACGGATACACCGCCGGCTCCTGTTCCGTTGAACAAGGATGTTGTGTTGAACGCGTTTAACAACATGGATCTGACGGATCTGGATGTTTCCGTAACCGATCCCACCGCTCTGATCGCGGAGCTTCTGACCGGCTTGAAGCTTGGCGGCGAGATCGAGCTGAGCATGGACGGCGGCAGCGCGATATTTGAGGCTGCCATGAAGGATGGCTTGATTTACGCGAGCGGCATGGGCGAGGAGTTCTATGTATGGACGGACGGTGATACCGTCGCAATGTTTGAAGCCTATGACAGTGTTTGGGAAGTTGTTGATGAAATGGCGATATCCGATCTTATGGGTGAGGTGGAAGCTCCCGACTCCGCGGCAATGCTGGAGGCGATCAAGATCCCCACAATGACGGCAGAGCATCTGACGCAGGAGAACGGAACCCTTGTTCTCAGCAACGAGTATATCAAGGCAGTCATTCTGGAGAACATCACCCTCATCGCGGGTGCTGAGCCCACTCCGGATCAGCTTGCTGAGTTTACCAACGAGCTGAATACCATGATCGACAATTTTGGTCTGAAGATCGCGTTTAAGATCAGCGCGACCAATATTACCGAGGTGTCGATGGGTATCAATCTGACCGCCGATAAAATGCAGTCCTTGGGAATGGTAGAGACAGGCGTTGACGCTCACGCGATCTTTTCGGCGACCATTGCTACAAGCGCTGACGGTAAGATGCTCACAGGAATGAGCATGGCGTATGATCTCTATCAGGAAGGTGAGATCGATCAGGATCTTGTTATCAATGTAGCTCCTATTCTGAACGCAAGCAATGAAATCGTAGGACTTGACGCGGATCTGGCTATGACCGCTAAGGGTCAAATCGCTGATTTTGTTACTTTTGGCGGTGGTAGCATCGGAAATGTTGCTCAAGCGCCTTCCGAAGCCGTGATTTATCATGATATGAGCTTTACCGCTGATATCTACATGGATCTGAGCAAGGCAAGCGCCGCTGTGGGAACCGAGTTTATTAAGGTAGACCTGAAGGTAGAGGAAACCAACGCAAGAGCGGTCGATTATGAGACCGGAGCAGCTCTGAGCTTTGGAGAGATCGGAGCGTTGGCTGCGGATTACCAGGAAAATATTGCGATTGGCGCCTCTGTTAAGGTTGCGTCTGCCGGTGTATATACGGTAACCGGTTCCATGACAAACGACGGCGAGGTTATGAATGTAAACGGATCTGTTTATATTGACGCAGTACCCAATTTCCCCACAACGATTCCTTCTGAAATTACGGAATACATTAACGCAAGTCAAGCCGCCGCTTAATCGGTGAATTGAATCGTCAGAGGAAAATGAAATTCCGATAAAACCTGAAAAGCAGGGCTGGGGTCACGAATTCGTGGTCCGAGCCCCGCGGGTTTTTGTATCCATGAAAATTTTGATTGAAAGATCAATCGGGATAAGCAAAGGTGTGGGGACCTTTCTCTAAGACAGCGAGATAAGCGGCTGCCTCGGACTTGGCTGCGTTTAGATCCAGCTCCCGATAGTTTCCACATTCCTTACGGGAAGCGCCAAAGATTTCTCCCGTGTGAGAGACGGTGAGGGCAAGCGCCCTTTTCAATTCCTCAAGAACGGTGTTATGCGGGGTGGAGCGAACCAACAGATAAAAGCCGGTGCGGCAACCCATAGGCCCGAAATAGATAATTTGAGAGCCGATGGCGGAATTGCGGATATAGGTGGCAAGCATATGCTCCATGGAGTGCATGGTTACATGATCCATGTAGTCGCCGCCGTTGGGAATACGGGTGCGAAGGTCGTAGGTCGTAATATCGCCGTCAACGCGGGAGACGTAAATTCCCTTTTTGATTTTGTCGTGATCCACGCAAAAGCTTGTAATTCTTTTCATAATTTTCTCCAAATAAAATAATATCGACGGAAGGTCTGTCTTATTGTTGTGCTATTATACCTTAAAATCATAAATTTGTCAAGGAGGAAGCAGGCGAGCTTTCCTTTTTTGCCTTCCGAAAAAAGAAGGAATAGATGGGGATCGCAGCCAATGGAAAGAGCATTCCGACCAAAAGACCCAGCTTCATGCCAAGCTGCTCCGCGGAAAGACCGAGCTGATGAGCGAAGGAAAGCAAGGCGGGGCTGTCCATGGAAAGATCGGT
This sequence comes from Eubacteriales bacterium, assembly GCA_045537595.1. Lineage (GTDB taxonomy): Bacteria > Bacillota > Clostridia > Oscillospirales > CAG-272 > HGM12713. The sequence goes on along the minus strand of JAZSPS010000090.1, from coordinate 144 downwards.
GATCACTCCTACCAGCTGAGGACCTACGGATGCTCCCAGATCACCGCCGGCAGCCATTAGAGCGAAGATCAGGACACCGCCGTTGGGGAATCGGTCAGAGGCTAAAACCAAGCTTCCGGGCCAAAGCATGGAAACGCAAAAGCC
>JAZSPS010000042.1:0-7490 GCA_045537595.1 Eubacteriales bacterium | reverse complement strand
CGTCTCCACATCGTAGTAATACCCGCGGTAGCGGAAGGGGTTATAGGTTCGAACAACGTTTGCGTCCAGCGGTGAGGCGTCGCTGGCAATGTAATTTACCGTCACATTTCCCCACGCGTCGTACACGTAAGTGCCGATCCTTACGCCCGATTCATTGTAAATCGCGACAATGTCTCCCTGCAGATTCTTCTCAAAGAAATAGGACTCGATCAGCAGATTGTTTTCGTAATATTGAAGCCCCAAGGGCGCGCCGTTCTCGTCGTACAGGTAGATCAGCAGAATATCTCCCCAACGCTCCGCCACCGCCTGACTGCCGTTCAGCACGTACTCATGCTTCACGCCGTCCACGGTCTTGCTTGTTCGGATTCCGTCGGCGTTGTAGGTAAATGTCAGGGAAGAATTTCCTCCGTAGCCGATACAGCTCAGAAGCGTCCGTCCCTCCCACGTCAACCGGTAGCCCTCGGAATCGGGATTGCCGATCTGTATGGGATTTCCGATCTCGTCGTAGGTAATACGAACATCAAGCCCCTGATAGGGGATATATTGGGTCAAAAGATCGCCCCATGCCCCCGTGGAGTACACCAAGCAGTCGGTAGCATAGCCGCCGCCCATGATCAGCTTTCCTGTCATGTAATCCAGGTAGTCTCGGAACCGCAAATTCCCCGCGTCGTCGTATTCGTACAGATACGTCATCCCCAGCTCCGCGTTATTCTCCTGGATCAGCTGACCCATGTCGTCATAGAAATATTCGCAGATCAGAAAATCGCTTCCGTCATAGATCTTTGTAATATTTCCGTTCTCGTCATACAAATACCGCCGAGCGGTCGACGAAATAACGCTTCCGTTCTCTCGCTGCCGTACCTCGTTGACGTGCCGCCAGACCCGTGTCGAGCGATCGGCATACTGATAGGTATTGGTCTGATAGAAGTAGCCCGTTCCCCCTTGGAAGCCCCGCACTATTTTTTCCGTGCTCCGTCCGAAAACGTCATAGTCGGGGGAGATCAGAAGCTCCAGTCCCGTGGCGTCGATCGCCAGCTGAGACAGAAAGCCTGTGGCGTCGTCATAGCCGTAGCTGTATTTCAGCGATTGCGCCGCGCTTCCGCTGTCAAAGCTGTAATATGCCACGCTGATTCTCGACTGCGCGTCATAATACACCCGTGCGGCGTACTGATTCAGATATTCCTCGGTATCGTACACATAGCTTTGGATCAGCTTGCCCTCGGCGTCGTAGCGGTAGACCGTGGTCTCCTTGTTGATACAGTCCTCCACCGAATGGACATTGCCCGCCGAATCGTAGGTATAGCGGTAAACCGTCCGCATGGCTCCCCCTGTACCGTTATTATACGAAACAGAGGAGATCCGATCCAAGGTGTCGTACACATATTTGACCTGATCGCCGTTTCCGTAGGTCAGGGTGTTCAGCTTGCCGTTGTTGCTGTTATAGCTATACTCCGCTAAGGTATTCTCCCCTGCCGTGATCCGTGAGGTGTTGCCAAAGCTGTCATAGGCAAAGCTGTATACCGTGGATTCGGTGGTAATCGCCGTCAGCCGTTGGGTCACCGTATCGTAGGTATAATCCACATCGGTGCCCGACGTCACCTCGGTATAGCCTGTGCTTGCCGAATTGATCTTGGCGGGAAGAACCTGAATCATGTTACCCACGCCGTCGTATCGATAGCATACGCCCTCACCGTTGGGCTGGATCACCGCCAACAGACGTCCTTTATATTCGTCATAGAAATATCTTGTTACATGGGAGCTCGCGTCAAACTCCCGCTTCACCGTACCGAAAATGTGGGAGCCGCTGTCCGTGTTGTACTCTGTCCGTGTTTCCACATATTGGTACAGATCTCGGGAATTATACGTTAGCGTTGAGATCAGATTGCCGTAGGCGTCGTAGGTATAATGCGTGGAGGTCAGCGCTTGGATATCTCCCGTAACCGTTCCCTCCGCGGGATCAAAGACTCCTGTATACCGCTTCACCGTCTCGGAAGCCACCCGATGGATGTAGTCGGCATCATAGGTGTATTCCCTAATGGTCTTATCGGTGGATACCGCCATGGTCACATTGTCATGGTCGTCGTAGGTATAAAAGCTTGCGTGCGCTCCCACCTGAGCCGTCTTAATGTAACCGCTGTCTGTATAGGTATACACCGAGCTGCTTGCGCTGTCTCTTACCAGAGAAATGCCGTCAAAGTATCCCTCGCCCGGGTGACCCTGATACAAAATCTCTGCCGTAATGGCTTTCACCATGCCCTTGGAGGGGTCGGTGGTAAAGCACACGGACGAGAACTGCCAATCGGTAATTCCTCGGTCAAAGGCTACAAGATAATACATGGGAGGATGATTCAGCGAACCGCCGTAGTAATCCACACGGAGCTGGATCGCGAATACCGACCTGCTGATGTGATACGCCTGCGCGGTTCCCTTCGCCCACGCCGAGGCGGTAAAGGTCATGGCGTCCTCGGTATAGGTGCCCACGTCATAGCTTGCTTTCAGGGAATCGCTTGCCTCATATACCGTCTGTTTGACCGTCGTGCTTTGTCCGGGCGCTCCGTTGATCCTCAAAACCCTGCCGAACACATCCCCCGAGCTGACAAGGCTCAACGGGCTTGCGGCGCCGTTCAGAGAAGCGCTCCAGAAGCTTGACGGCGCGTAGCCGCTGTTAGAGCCTTCAAAATGACCCATCTGCACCATGTCATATTCTGCCGCCCCATTGGTTTTGGAGAGCATGACCTGATCGATGATAACACTGTTGAAGAGCGCCTCGGAGCCGAGCTGACTGTAGCTGAGGCTGATGTAAAAGTCTTCCTCGGCTGTCGCGGTGAATTGCATGCTTACAAAGGTATATCCTCCCGTGGCGTAATGCTCATTCAGAGGCTTCTCCTCATATTGGTCTCCCGATTGTGAATATGCGCCGATGGTGAAATTTCCGTGAGTTCCCCTCTGCGTGTTGTCAACGTACAGAGAAATGGTGTATTCTCCGGGGGTCAGATGTACCGTCTGGCTGACCGAGGCAGAGCCCGCTCCGCCGTAAACGCCCAGACTGACCGCTTGCTCGCCCTCATGTCCGCCGCCGATCAGGGACGCGTTCCCCTCTGTGCTCCAATAGAGGATCTGCGCTTGGCTTGCCTCAAAGCCGCCGTTAAGCAGATAATTGGAGGAGTGCTGAGCGGTCTGTACCGAGGATTTCAGACTGTTTCTCGCTCCCTCGGTCTCTCCGTCGGTATACTGTCCGCCTGACGCGCCGTAGATCTTGGTGCGGTTCAGATCGGTGGTGTAGCAGCTTACCGTCCGTCCGCTTCCGTCGAAGCCGTAGGTCGTGAGAAGATCGTCTCCGTTGCCGAACACGTCGTCCTTGCCCGAGGTACGGATCACCGCGCTGGTAGTACCGTATTCAATGGTGAGCTGCTGACCCGCCACATCCTCCGTGCTCACCGCGTATTCCTTCACCAGATTTACACGGTCTCCGCTGTCATATCCATATTCAATTTTATATTGGGATAAGTTGTTACAAACCGATGTCAAATATCCGTCTAAATTGTAAACAAGCTCTCCCGTTCCCGACACCAGTATGTCACCGTAACTCACATTTTCGCCGGAAGCGTAGAACGCTTCCCACTCTGCCTCATACTGAGATCCATGCGCTCGGATCACCTGACGCAAATAGCCATAAGGACCCGCCGTTCCTTGCTCCGCGGAGGATGGAAGCAGGATTTCCCCCGTGGGTGTTTCCGAATATCTCAGCATAACACCCTCGTAGGACGCGGCATTCCAAGCCCAATAAACCCTGCCCGCGGCATCATATTTTATCTGCATCTGCTCGATCCGCGCGCTATCCTTCGGTGTTAAATAAACTCCCGTAATCCGCTCTCCCTCATCCCTTTCGAGGCTGACCTTATTGCCTGTTTCGTCAAGGATTTCACTGAGCTGCCACCGTGTCGTATTGCCATTGACGGAGGTAAAGATCCGCTTGTTATCCCCGTCATCCTTCATAGTTACACGGCGCTCATCCACCGACCGTGTCAGCTCCAGACGCAAGCCGTCCTCGTCGGTAAACACCGTGCCCTCCGACCCGCTTAAAACCACGTTCTCCAAAAAATAGTGCTCGGTTCCGTCGCTGTCGGTCCAAATAATATATTCTCTTAATATTCCCCATGAGTCGCGATAATTGCCCGCTCTTAAGGTTTCGGCAAGATTCAGCGCTACCGTTTTCGTTGCCGTATTATACACCAAAGCGGCGGAAATGGGCATCAAAGCATCGGTGGTTGTAAGAAGGGGGACGGAGAAAATAAGATTTCCCGTGGCGTGATTGACCGCTCCCGTTCCCGCAAATCCCGCGCTTTGAGAGGAGAAGGACCAATAATCCTCCATGCCCTTCATATCGCGGTATTCAATACATAGCTGGGGGCGATAGGATGTCACCGCGCTTTCGGTTGAATAAAACGACAGCGTTTCGGTGATGCTTTGTCCCGAGATGGGGGCGAAGCCTACGCCGTAATTTTGTCCCGAATACCATTTCTTTACCAGTGAGGTAATATTCCAATTCCCCTCATTCTCCCGAAGAATATAGCCGTTGCCGTCCTCGTCGGTGCTTTCCACCAGCTCAAAATCCGCGTAATTCTCCGCCAAGCTGCCTCTGGGGTCGGTCTCTGAGGTGATCTGCGACCAATTCAGTGTGGAATCCCAATTGCTGAGCACCTCATACGCGCCCACATAGCCGCCCAAATACCCGCCTGACTGCGCGGCGGCATAGTTCCTCATATAAAAGGAAGCTTCCGTAATATATGCCGTCGCGGGGATGGCGGGCAGGCTGTTCAGCCGCCAATAGCTTCGGCAGGTGTCACTTACGTGCAGCGCCGAGGAATCATGGCTATGCGTACAGGAATCGCTTCCCACGCTTATTGCCGTAATCGAAGAGCCTGTGCCGGTATAGATGGGGGGATCGATGGTTACAGGAAACGCTCTTCCCTCGTCGTTCATCCACCGGCTGTCCGCTGTCACGGTTAAAGTATAGCTTCCGTTTCCATGATCGCTCAGCTCCATCCACGCCCGATCCGAGGTAACAAAATCCGCATCCCACATAACAGGAGCGGGAATATGATAGACCTCTTCTCCTGTTTGCGGATCCAAAACATAGATCTCTCCGCCGCCTCGCGTCTCGGCGCGAAGATTATTTAAGGATAGCGTAAAGGAATAGCGGTACTCGTCCTTTTTTTCTTTAACGATAATATTTTCTTTAATATCCCTGCCATGGATCACATATTCCAGATCCACATCCGAGAGAATCTCCTCGTATCTGACCGACGCGGATAGCTGATCCAAAACCGTCAGCTTGTCTAATTGGGTCGCGTTTCCGCCCAACTCCGATTCACAGTTGGTAATCCTTCCCTTTACCTTTTTATTGGCTCCGTTTAAGGATAATGTCAGCTTTCGGTTTCCGTCATGAACCGTAAGGATATTATCGCTTCCGTTGGTCTTTTTAACAAACTTTATTTTGGCGTTTTGGGTTGTGATTTCTTTGCCCGACACGGTCAGGGTATTATTGATATCCTGCCAGTCTCCGTTCTCATCCTGTTCGTGAACCTCTCGCTCATATTGCGCCGCCATATAGCTTCCATTTGCCAGGCGAAACCATTTGGTGGTTGCCGTTCGCCGCTCTACAAGCTCTATGATCTCTTCGGCGGCTTTCTCCCCTTCTGTCTCTGAGCTCTCTTGCCATTGCTCTGCGAACACGCTCAGCGGCAAGGACATTACGATAAGCAAAAATGCCAACAGAATGGCGATTCCCTTCAAGCCAAGCCTTCTTATTTTCCTCTGATCCCGCATTTTTCTCTGCTCCCTTCCGCAATTTACTTATGCTTTTTCGCGTTATTTTTTTCTTTAATTATACCATTTTTTCCCTACTTATTATTATACCAAAATTCTTATGCTTTGTCAATATAAATATGATACACGAACAGAAGGAACGGGCGGGGGACTGCTTTGTGCTAAACCGTGGAAAGAAAGATTTTCATTGATCCATGTACCGTAAAAGCGGCTGTATCAAGCTCCTCAAAAAAGGATTTGCTACAGCCGCTTATCATGTGTTGCCAAGAAATATTCATACCATTCGGCGGAATCTCTTCCGTCAGCCCTTCGGGGAGTAGAATTTATGGGCTTTAAGATAATCTTGGGGCAACAAAGTTTTTAAAAATAACCTCTAACTTTCTTTCGTTTTAGATTCCGTCGGCACTTGCCGATGTAAAATCTTTCAGGGTTGTTCTTTTGCAATTACTTTAAGCGTTCTTCGAGCAGCAGCGCTAATGTTTGGGTCAGAGTTATCAACATATTTCCTGATAATCTCAATTGTATCGTCCGACGGATAGTACTTCAAGGCGTTGATTGCGGTAAATCTCAAATCCCGTTTTATAACTCCAAACGGTGGATAATATTCATCATTTTCGTTAATTCCTACATCTTGCACGGAAATATTAGAATCAGACGAATAACCGATAAACAAATCCTTTAATTCAGGAACTTTCCACGAGGCAAGCATTCTCATCGTGAACGGTAAATAGTGTACGTCACGAGGACTGTATGCAAGTTTTACCAAATCCTCTTTTAATCTTTTGGGCTTTAATGCTTTAAATGCATTATCGTACCGTACTGTTATATGAGCAGGTGAAGGAACACCGGGCAACGATATATATTCATCCGATTCTTTAAAGTTTAAATATAACCGCAATAATAATTTATCACAATCTTTTATCTTGTCGGAAACAAGTTGCGGAATTAGCATAGACCTGACTGAATCTGAAGAAAATTTGGTAATATACCGAGCCATTATCTCTCCTGTTCCGTGTATATTGAAAGCATCCACTTCTGCTAGGTAACGAATAGAAATACCTCTTTCCTCATTTATCTCTCTAAACATTTCGTGCAGTATTTCCCTATCATCATTCGAATAGCAATATTCAATACCAGCCTTTTCGTTCTCAATACTTTCTAATAAAATCTTCTTATAAATCAATACAAGTACACCTCTTCTTTTACCAAAGATATTTAATATCCCAACCGGCGTCAATTACAGTTTTAGCAATCCTTGTTGTTGGTCGAACCCATAACTCTAACGTTCTTCCGGTGGATTTTGCATATGTCGCGAAATCCTTTAATTGACTTGTGTTAGAAATATATTTTACATTTTTTACTTCTTTAAGCTTCGCTTCGGTTAGCGCATCGGGTATCCTTATACGGTCATTAACTTTGATAACTCTCTTTGCAGTAGGACCAATCCCTGCCAATTGTTCCCCCATCTTACCAATAGTATTAGGCGACCCGGTTGTGGCAATTCTTGAAATACTGGTTAAATCAGCAACTTTATCAATTGATCGAGCTGTATCAACAACATCATCCGTTTTAGATACTGCCTTTACAACAGCGCCACCGCCGGTTACTCCCGGAACAGCCAACGAGACCACATCGGCAGCTAACCCAGCCCATGCCATCGG
>JAZSPS010000044.1:0-3223 GCA_045537595.1 Eubacteriales bacterium | reverse complement strand
GTCCTCCAAAAGTCTGGTGGGAAGAATACCCTTTTTTTTGTTTTTTTTCATTTTTTATTCCCCCTTTTCCTGTGATCTTAAGGCTTTAGAATCCCAACGGGGAATAACACCCAATAAGGGAAGCTCGGAAATTTTTCTCAGATCCTCTTCGGTAACAATGGTAGCCGCTATGATAGAGCGAACCAAAAAGCAAACATATACCACGATCGCAGCCAAAACGCCGCCTCCTAAGGTGTAGAGGGGCAAATTGGGAGAATCGGCAACCTTGTCCTCAACGGGAGGTGTTAAAACCTCAACGCATTTTGTGGGGAGCTCATTGGGATCTGTTGCGGGCCTCGCCATTTTTGTAACATAATCGGGCGCGAATTCGGCAATGTAGGAAGCGATCTTGTACGCCAGCTCCTTATCGGTATGGGAGACAGAGAGCTTAAAGACCGAGGATTGATCCGAGGAAGAGCTGGAAATCATACCGCGAATCGTGTCGGGGGAGATATCAGAGAAACCGTCTTCCTTTAAGTCAAGACAGATCTTATCTAACATATAGTTGCTTTTGATGATAGAAACATAGTCATTAATCAAATAAGCGGAAGCGCCTAAGTAAGAGGTCGTCGTGTAATCCACACCGCTGTTAATGTTAATAACATAAAATTCAATGGAAGAAGAATATTTTTTTGGAACGAAGAAGTGTGTCAAGCATGCGACAATGATCATCACGACCAAGGTAATGCTTAAAACAATCCACCAAACCTGCTTTAAAATTTTTAGCAAAAAGGATAAACTGACGTCGTTCATAGTAACCTCTTTCTAAATTTATAATTCTTGATTTTTTTACATAAATTTTAATTTAGCCGTAATTTTTTTTGAATTGGCATACCGTCATATTATACCACAGCATGCCGATTTTTGTCAATAGAAAACAGAGAGATCTTTTGCTGTTTTAATAAAGTTTTATTAAAGTTTTAATGGAAGGCATAGAAGAGATTGGAAATAAAAATATACGAAAAGTAAGCAAAGCAAAAATTCTTACTTGTGATTTCCGCAATGGTCTGTGAAAAAGCCCTCTAAATTGATCTCATAAATTCCGTCATCGTTTTTGGAAAATCCAATGGCGCGCAGCAATTGCTCGTCAGGATTTTCGCCGCGGTAGTAAGCCCTGTGCACACCGCAAAGATCAATAAAATTCAGCGTTCCTCTTCCCATAACGAACATGGCTTCAAAATCGCTGCAAGCCTTGCTTTCGGTACGGTTTGGAAGCTTGGCGAGATCATAGATCTCCCCGCCCTTGTCGGAAAGCTTAAATTGACAGATTCCCACCGGCTCGTCATCCACCGTGGCGGCATAGGCAAGAAGATCGGGATTATATGGAATGTCGCATTGCAAACATAACTCCTCTTGCTTGATTTTTGATTGAATTGGGAGTACCTTTAACATTTTAAAAACCTTTCTTTTATGTACATCAAATCTATCTATATAAAAAACTGTTTACAGAAAAATTCTGTATCTATGTTGGGATCGACTTTGGTTTTTGGCTTATAGCTTGTCCTCAGAATCGGGACAAGCCTTAGGTGAGGAAGTGTCTCCCCTGAGATAGGCAAGCTCGGAGGGGGTCAAAAAGCGCCAAGCGCCCGTTGGCAGATCATTGATCGAAAGCTCGCCAATGGCAACTCTGGACAGACGGGTGATCTTTAGATTCACGGCCTCGCACATTTTTCGGATTTGTCGGTTTCTGCCCTCGTAGAGACGCATTTCCAAAAGACTTGCTTGCTCAGACGGATCTGAGGAAAGAAGAATGGTTCGGACAGGGAGGGCTTTGTAGCCGTCAATGATCATGGAATGATTCAAAATATCAAGCTGTTCCTTTGTAGGCGTTCCTCTCACGGTAACTTGATAGATCTTGGGAATTTCATGCTTTGGGTGGGTCAATCGGTTGGCAAGAGCGCCGTCATCGGTAAGCAGAAGCAGACCGTCCGAATCCATGTCCAACCGTCCGATGGGATAGACCCGTTTTTCTACAGCTTTTACAAGCTCTATGACCGTTGGACGGCCTTTTTCATCCGACAAGGTTGTAACATATCCCCTTGGCTTGTTCAAAAGAATACAAATTTTTTCCTCCGCGGAGGGAAGAACGGGCTTCCCGCAATACTCAACAATATCACTTTTGGGATCGATGCGGTCGCCTAACTTGGCGATCCTTCCGTTTACCCGAACGCGGTTTTTTTGGATCTCGGCTTCTGCCGTGCGCCGAGAAAGGATGCCGCAATCGGAAAAATATTTTTGGAGCTTAATGGTGTCCATTTTGACGGTGAAATCCTTTCTGTTCGGGTGAGATCGTTTTTTTAGAATAGACATGCAAAAATGAAATTAAATGATATTGAAATAAATCAAAAAAGATCATTCCTCCGAAAAAAGCTTAAAGAAATCGGCAAGATGAGAGAGGATCCCATTCTTTTCAGGCTCAGCTGACTTTACCGAGTAGGCTGTAATCAACGGAGAGGATACGGTTTTTCCCTCGCAGCAGAGCGTGACCGTTCCAAAGGGGGTGCTTTCTTGCACAGGGGCAAAGAGAAAATGGGAATGTCCCTCAATGGTGTAAGAAGGACTTCCGTAGCCCTTGGGAAGGGTAAGGGTCAGAGGCTGGGTGTTGGTAAGTGCAACGGAATCCTTTGTTCCCCCTGCTATGGGAAGATGAAACAGAAAGGATCCCTGCGGGGCAAAGGTAACGGTTTCATAATTGGAAAAACCATAATCCAGCATGGAGGTATGATCTCTCCAGTCGTCGGGCGCGTTCAGGGTGACGGCGATTAAGGTCAAGCCATCCCGCTGGGCGGCACTGACTAAGGTCCTGCCTGTTTTTTTGGTAAAGCCCGTTTTCATTCCAAGGGCGCCCTCATAGGATTTTAGTAATTTGTTGTGATTCACCAAAAGCCTCTTGTCGGGAGTGCCGTCGTGAGGAATCGTCATTTTGTAGGTTGATACAATTTCACGGATCAGAGGGAAAGACAGTGCCTCCGAGGCAATACACGCCAATTCGTATGCCGTGGTATAGTGATCATCATCATATAATCCGTGAGGATTGGTAAAATGGGTGTTTTGCAACCCCATTTCCTCGGCGCGAAGATTCATCAGTGCGGAGAATTCCTCTACACTGCCCGCAACGGCAATGGCAAGCGCGGTTGCGGCATCGTTGGCGGAGGACAGCAAAAGAGCATAGAGCAGCTCCTCC
>JAZSPS010000029.1:0-3681 GCA_045537595.1 Eubacteriales bacterium | reverse complement strand
TGGCGGAGGGTGTGAGATTCGAACTCACGCGCCCGTGAAGGCAAACGGTTTTCAAGACCGCCTCGTTATGACCACTTCGATAACCCTCCGTGTAAGACTATTAAGTTTTTAGATTTGCGAATTTTTTAGAAAAAGTTTTAGAAGGAATAATTTTCTGCACTCTCGGAAGGGCGAAAACATCAGGCGTAGCAAGGGATTTTGGCACTTTGCATAAATCCGCGACTGCAAATTTTCAAGACCGCCTCGTTATGACCACTTCGATATCCCTCCGTATATATTTTAACTTATAAGGGTTGAAAATTAAATATTTCGTTTTCTCGGCGACGCCTCGTTATGCCCTATTGCGGTGCCCAAAATTTGTTTCTCGCGCAGAGCGCGTCAAATTTTGACCGCTGCCACTCCTTATTGCTCGCTTCATCTGCTACCAGCAGCGCTCGCAAACGTCCCCTCTTCGATATCCCTCCATAACATTAATATATACACAGAGTTTTCTTTCCTCTTGCCAAAAAGCCTAAACGAAAAATCTGTTTCCGCTCAGCTCTATGACCGATTTCCTTCTGTGTTTTATAATGCTTTACTATTATATCATCAAAATTTCTAATTGTCAAGATAAAAAACAAAAAAGTAGCTTGCTTTTCTGTTTTTCCGCTCTTCTAACCGTTTTCTCTTTTCGCACCGCTCCATTTTCTTTCGAGCAGCGTGGATTTCATCACAAAAATCTTAAAATTATTGTACTTCACGCAAACAATTAGCTTTGAATTTTTATTGCGCCACAGAGCTTTTCATTAATAAAGTCTTTCGCGCAAAATAGGGGGAACCGCAAGCGGGGTTCCCCCTATGGGCTCTGCCCATCTTCAACGCACCTCTAAGCTACGGTTGATCTCCTCCGCATACCGTACAGCCTCCATTGCGTCTTTGGCGTATCGATCCGCACCTATGGCATCGGCATATTCCCGATTCAATACCGCTCCGCCTACCACGATTTTGCACCACGGCGCTTTTTCACGCAGCTGCTTTATGGTCTCCTCCATTGCGGGAACCGTGGTCGTCATCAAGGCGCTAAGTCCAACAATCGGGGCATGAAGGCGAACCGCTTCATCAACCACCTCCTCGGGGGAAACATCCCGTCCCAGATCGGTCACCGAAAAACCGTAGTTCTCCAAGATCAGCTTTACAATATTTTTTCCTATATCGTGAATATCCCCTTTGACCGTCGCAATGATAAATCCACACTTGTCGGCACTTCTATCCTCCGCCATGTTGGCTTTGATCACCTCAAAGGCGGATTTTGCCGCTTCGGCACTCATAAGAAGCTGGGGCAGATAGACGCTTTTTTTCTCAAACCCTTCTCCCACAATGTTCAGCGCGGGAATGATCTCCTCTTGCACAATCCGCAAGGGAGAAATTTTCTCTATCATTTTTTCGGTTATCTGCGCTGCCCGCTCCTTCAAGCCCTTTACCACAGCCCTTTGCAGCTCCGAAGCAAACTCTTCATGGGATAGCACCGCCACGCTCCTCTCATTTGCCGCCACAGATTCCCCTTGCGGTACTGTTGCTGAAAACGCGATATATTCAGCGCAATTGCCGTCCAAGCCATTCAGCGCGCGATAGGTGTAATAGGTCTTCATCATTTCATGAGAATAAGGATTCATGATCGCCGCCGACAGACCCTGTCCCAGCGCCAACGCAAAGAAGGTTCCATTGATCATATCCCTCTGCGGAAGACCAAAGGAAACATTGGATACCCCCAACGAGGTATGACAGCCCAGCTCCTTTTGGATCAGCCCCACCGCCCGTAGGGTCTCCTTTGCGGCGTTTTGATCCGCGCTGACCGTCAGCGCCAGGGGATCAAAAATAAGATCTTTTTTATCGATTCCGTATTTTTTCGCCTCGGTCAGTATCCTTTTCGCGATCTCCAGACGCCCCTCCGCTCTCTCGGGAATTCCCTTTTCATCCAAGGTCAGCGCCACCACCAATCCGCCATACTTTTTCACCAGCGGAAATACCGCTTCCATGCTCTCCTGCTTGCCGTTGACCGAATTGATCATCGCCTTGCCGTTGTATCGGCGAAGCGCCGCTTCCATAGCATCGGCATCGGCGGTATCGATCTGCAAGGGAAGGTCAATGATCGCCTGCAGCTCGCAAACCGCGTTTTTGAGCATTCGCTTTTCATCGATCTCGGGAAGCCCCACATTTACGTCCAGAATTCCAACGCCCTTTTCCTGTTGCGCGATCCCCTCTTTTAAAATATAATCCATGTCGTGGGCTCTTAGCGCTTCCTTAAAGCGTTTCTTTCCCGTGGGATTGATCCTCTCCCCGATCAGCACAGGCTCGTTACCGAATATCACCGCATGGGTGTATGAGGATACACAGGTAATATTTTTGCTTTCGATCCTTACAGGTACAAGCCGAGAAGCCAAACCGATCATAGCGGAAATGTACGCGGGTGTTGTGCCGCAGCAGCCGCCCACCGCCCTGACACCTTTTTCCGCCAACGCGGCAACCTCTTGGGCGAATTCCTCGGGCAATACGTCATAAACCGTTTTTCCGTCTGCCGCCTTGGGAAGTCCCGCGTTGGGTTTCAGAATCACAGGAACCGATGCGTACTTTAAATATTCCTCTACAACCGCCCCCAGTGCCTTCGGTCCAAGAGAACAATTGACCCCCACGGCATCGGCTCCCATGCCCTCCAGCATGGCTACCATAGCGGCGGGATCCGCTCCTGTCATCAGCTTTCCGTCCTCCCCGTAGGCATTGGAAACAAATATGGGAAGCTCACTGCTCTCCTTTGCGGCAAGAAGTGCCGCCTTGGTCTCATAGCTGTCATTCATGGTCTCAATAAAGATCAGATCCACACCGTATTTCACACCCAAACGAACCGTCTCGGAAAACACAGAAACCGCGTCCTCAAAATCAAAATCACCGTAGGGCTTGAGCATTCTCCCTGTAGGACCGATATCCAAAGCGATCCACTTAGGCTGCTTTCCCGTGCTTTGATCAATCGCCCTTCGCGCGTTGGCGACGGCGCCCGAAATGATCTCCTCCAGCTCCTCCGCCGAAAATTTCAGGCGGTTCGCGCCAAAGGTATTGGTATTTACCACATGGCTTCCCGCATCATAATAATTACGATGGATCTCCGTGATCACCTCGGGGTGTGTCAGATTCCAACGTTCGGGCATTTCGCCGGGCATCAGACCTCTCTCCTGTAACAGCGTTCCCATTCCGCCGTCCAAATACAAAAGATGTTCCTTGATATACTCGGTAATTTTCATATTTTTCTCCGTTTTTTGCATAATTCTCAAATTTTGTGTGTTTTTTATGAGATCCTATGAGAAAATCCGCTTTTATGATTCCCTTTCCCTCTCTGAAATACCGATGATAGCGCTTACTGATTTTGAGGGAGACATCAGCAAGCTTTCATTCAGGCTAAGACCAATTCTTTTGGGACAATCAAGAACCGCGAAAATATCTTTTTGCGCTTCCAGCAAAAAATCTCCGTATCCCGCGCTGAAGCGGGGATGCGTGCGCAGTCCTTCCTTTTCCTTCCGCTCGGATATTTCTCGGTTAAACACCTCGCACAGGCTCTCGATCCTCTCCGCTCCGATGGCTTGAAACAGGAGTGCTTTGGTTGGTGAAAGCGCGGAATACCGCGCGATCAGCCGATCCATTTCTATTCCCACC
>JAZSPS010000039.1:0-9573 GCA_045537595.1 Eubacteriales bacterium | reverse complement strand
GCTCCGAATATTTTCTCAAAACCTCATTCGCAATTTGAGGAATGTTCTTTCGCGTATTATACCGCGGAACTTCCAAAGAATAACCACGCAGCTTCTCCGCTTTGGCTCTTTCACTTACCATCATTCTCAGCTCCTCCTTTCCTTTCTCTTATGTAATTTCATGCGCTTATGATCAATTCTCTCAAGGTGTCTGATCACTCGTATGATATACCGCCGTTCCTTCAATGCAAGCGTATCATTTAGCTCCGCTTGCTCAATTTCTTCATCCAAAGTTTTTAAATAATCATGTAATATTTTCAGCAACAAGCGGATCACAAAAAAAGATCCTCCTTTAATGATTTTTAAACTTCCATACATACGGCTTTCCGTATTCCTTTAAATACCATTCTTCAAATTCTTTTCGATTTTTCTCCTTTCGCAAACACTCAGTTACGCTTCGACGTATCAACCGCAAAGCGCGCGAAGTTGAAAGTCCCAAACTTAATGAATTATTTTCCATACACCGCTTCATACTTATCCAAAATCGATTCTGCATTCTCAATCACTTCTTCAGCCTTCTTCCCTTTGCGTCTACCGCTTAAAATGTCGCACAAGGTAGACTTATCTAACGATATGCCCAGCCGTTCTAACTGATAGATCAACCATGCTTGCGTCAAACAATTTTTCAGAAGCCGAATCTTAACCTGAACACCTGCTTTCATCCCAAACCTCCTTTTTTAGTTTTGCGTACAAAAATATGTTGACGAAATGAGAATTCTATGGTATAATGTAAGCGCCAACAAACAAATAACCATTGAAGCCTAACGAAACAGAGGCAAAAGAAAAACTCTTTTTCGGTAGTCTCTTTTTGTCATCCATTTTTTCAACTATTTCTGTACGCAAGATTATTATAATCCGTAAATTTATGAAAGTCAACACTGAATTCATAAATTTACGGAAAATCGGCGCTTTATATAAAAAGAAATCCGTAAATTTATGAAAGTTGGATAAAAGTATGAATACTCAAATAATAATAAAAAGAATAACCACTTTATGCAAAGGAAAAGGAAAAACTATAAATCAAGTTTTAAGAGAAACAAACTTAAATAAGAGTTTTATAGATAATATCAAAAAAGGATCTATTCCATCCATAGATAAGATTGTAGCCATTGCAGACTATTTCAATGTTTCAACCGATTTTCTTTTAGGGCGTACAGATTATATACTTTATCCTGATTTATCCCAAATTGATATTGAAAAATTTATCAAAGAACCATTAGGAATGTTACATCTAAAAATACGCCTTATGACACAAGGCTATACAGAAAAAAGAGCCGATCAGATCATTACTTTTATACAATCATTTATAGAACAACACAAAGCAGAAAATTATCAAGAACTTTGGGAAAATTTAAATTTTGAATATATAATACCAAATCAAGAACAACTTGAAGAAATAATAAGGGATCAACAACACCCTGAAGCAAAAGCTCAAAAAATTGATGAACTTTTAAATGAACTTTTCAAAAATATAAAAAACGAGGATAAAGAATGAACGTCGTTTTATATCTTCGATACAGTAGCGAAAAACAAAACGAACAATCGATCGAAGGTCAGCAACGGATTTGCATGCAATACTGCGAACAAAACAATCTGAACATAATTGATTGCTATATAGATCGTGCTCTGTCCGCTTCCAAGAACATCGAAAAGAGGGAGAGCTTCCAGCGCATGATCAAGGATAGCGAAAAACGCTCGTTTGAAGGGATCGTCGTTTACAAATTAGACCGATTCGCACGAAACCGATACGATTCCGCAACCTATAAAAGCAAGTTAAAAAAGAACGGGGTGCGTGTGATCTCCGCAACCGAGAACATCACAGACAACCCCGAAGGCATTATTTTAGAATCCGTTTTGGAAGGAATGGCGGAATTTTACTCCGCCGAGCTGGCGCAAAAAATCACGCGCGGAATGAATGAGACCGCGCTAAAATGCAATTCCTGCGGCGGCTCCATCCCCCTCGGCTACAAAATCCAAAACAAAAAATTTGTCATTGATCCTCAAACAGCCCCCATCGTAGGCGAAGCCTTTGAACGTTATGCGCAAGGAGAAACAATAAGCGAGATCGTAACGAGTTTCAACAATCGGGGATTCAGAACCGCCAAAGGCGTACCGTTTAACAAAAACAGCTTTCGAAGCATGTTTCGCAACGAACGCTATATTGGGATCTACAAATACAAGGATATACGGATAGAGGACGGAATTCCCGCAATCATCGACAAGGAGACTTTTCAAAAGGTGCAAGATATACTAAAAATCAACGTCAAAGCTCCGGCGCAAAAGAGAGCAACACAAAACTATCTGCTTTCGCAAAAACTCTTTTGCGGACATTGTGGTGCCCTCATGACAGGTGAATACGGAACCAGCAAAAGCGGCGAACGCCACTACTATTACAAATGTGCCACCGCCAAGCACGATCACGCTTGCGATAAAAAAGCCATCAAAAAAGAATGGATCGAGCGGATCGTGGTCATGGACGCACTGGAATTGTTGTCTCCCAAAAGGATCGACGAGCTGGCAGACATGGCAATTCACCAAAATGAACTTGACATTGAAGAAAATACGAGCATTCCCGAATTACAAAAGCGAATCAAAGAAACGAAAAACAGCATAGAAAACCTTTTGAAGCTGGTGGAGCGTGGCTCCACATCGGAAACCTTATTCAATCGCCTGACGGAGCTGGAGGAACAAAAAAAGGTGCTTCAACGCACCCTTGATCGAGAGAAAATGCAAGTCATTATTTTGGAAAAGCCGCACATCGTCTGGTGGCTCAGCAAATTCTCCAAAGGCGACATCAATGACGAGAATTTCCGCCGCCAGGTAATTGATATGCTTGTAAACTCCGTCACCGTATGGGATGAACCCGACGGGTGGTATAAAATCACTATCGTTTACAATCTAACCTCTGAAAAAACAAGGACGTTTCGGTGTTCGACTAAAAATCCTAATGTTCCACCAGCAGGCAGTGCCTGCACCCAATTATCGACGGAGTGCAGTGCTATGCCAAACTTTATACCGCGATGGCGGTGTTCGGCTTTAAAGCCCACGCCTTCACCAAAAATTCTCGGGAGCGTAAGCAACCGAGAATTTTTATTTATTCCCTCTTCACTCTTCACTCTTCACTTTTCACCGGGAACGCTCCCGAGAATTTTGAAGTAAGAAGTAACAGTGAAGAAGTAAGAAGTGAAAGTTACATCGGTTCGGATTCGAGTCCGAATTTTTTTATAACGAAAACCCCGCCACTATGGCGGGGTTCTGTAAAGGCTACGTCGATGAGCAAATTTTATAAGTTCCTATAAGTAAATATAAAAATCCCAAAACTCTTTAGCGCTCGGAAAGAGGCGTATATTCCACAGGCTTGGAAATACATTTATACGCAGGTCGAATGATCTTCTTCGCCGTGGAGAATTCCTCGATTCTATGCGCACACCATCCCGCTACTCGCGCAATGGCAAATAAGGGCGTGTACATCTCAACAGGAATATCCAACATGCGGTATACCAATCCGGAATACAGATCTACATTGGCGCACATGGGCTTATTGGTTCCTTTATATGCGTTAAAGAGTGCCGGTGTAACTCGCTCGATGGTCTCAAGCAGCTTGAAATCCTCGCCGTATCCCTTCCGAACCGCAAGGTCCTCGGCATACTTTTTCAGCATAACGGCGCGAGGGTCGGACTTGGTGTAAATGGCGTGTCCCATACCGTAAATCAGTCCTTTTCCATCCCCCGCTTCGCCGCGAAGCACACGATTCAGATAATTTATAACCTCTTCCTCGTCTCCAATATCCCGAATATCCCTTTTCATACAGTCAAACATTTCCTGTACCTTAATATTCGCGCCTCCGTGAAGCGGCCCCTTCAGGGATCCGATGGCGGCACTGATTGCGGAATAGGTATCGGTTCCCGAGGAGGACAGCACACGGCAAGAGAAGGTAGAGTTGTTTCCGCCACCGTGCTCCGCGTGAATGATCATGCAAAGATCCAGCAATCTTGCCTCTTCCTCGGTATATTGCATATCGGGACGGAGAACGCGCAAAAAGTTCTGCGCTGTGCTCAGATTGTCCTCCGGAGTATGCAGGGTCAGGCTCTTCTTATGGAAATGACTGCGGTAGATCGCGTAAGAATGAGCGGCGATAACAGGAAGGCGCGCGATGATCTCTATGCTTTGGCGAAGCATATTTTCCATGGTCGTCGTGTCGGGATCCTTATCATACGGATAAAGCGCCAGAACGCCCATTGCCATTTTATTCATAATTGAGGGCGACGGCGCCTTCATCAAAATATCCTCGGTAAAGCGATCCGGCAAATGGCGTTTGCTCGCCAGCAGGGCGGTAAAGCTTTCCAGCTCTTGCTTGGTGGGCAGCTTGCCGAACAATAAAATGTACGCACATTCCTCAAAGCCGTAACGATCCTCCGCGCTGACACCGTCCACCAAGGCAGACATATTAAAGCCTCGGTATTCCAGCTTGCCCTCATCGGCAACGCGCTCTCCCTCATAAACCATATATCCATGGGCGTTTCCTATATTGGTAACCCCCGCCATAACGCCTGTTCCGTCCTTCTCACGCAAGCCTCTTTTTACGCGGAAATTTTCAAACGCGTCCTGAGGAATACGGTTGGCGTCATACGCCCCCTGCAAGCAGCCGTCAAAAGCCATATTCATTAAAATTTCTTTGGAATTTTCCTTAAGCTTCTCATTGTTTTTTTCCATTTTATAAATTCCTCCGTGGGATATAACTTTTAAAAGTATATCATGAATTTTCCTGTTTTGCAAGAATTATGTTTAGAAAATTCAAATTGTTTACAATCAGTTCATATTTGCGTAGAAAAACGCTCCCTTTCTTGACAGTGGTTTTACAAAAAAATTCAAGATAGGGATTAAATTTAACTTTTTTTCCTTTTTTCGATTTTACAAACCTCCCTCGGTTTTGATTTACGCATGGCTGTGCCCTTCCCCTCCGCTCCGCGAATATTTTGGTCTTCTTATTGATTTTTGAAAAATAATATTGTATAATAAGGGTGTACTTATCTTCTTCCATGCGAAAAACAGAAAACAAAATTTTTTATTTCGCACATTCAAACGAAAAAATAACGCAATCGGAATTAAAATGAAACAAAGCAACAATTTATTTGACGAGGCGCTATCTGCCTCGGATATTGGGTCAATGATCGAGCGGCTTCTCGCTTCCCAATCCCTCTTTCCCGACATTTCCGTTCAGGTATTCCGACTTCTTGACTCCACCAACACCGAGGCAAAGCGGTATACGCAAAGTGGCGGACGCGTTCCTGCCGTCTTTCTTGCCGAGGAGCAAAGCGCGGGACGGGGACGGATGGGAAAAAGCTTTTATTCTCCTCCTTCCACGGGAATTTATCTCTCTCTGCTGCTGGAGGCTCCTTCCCGACTCTCTGACACGGTATTCATAACCTCCGCCTCGGCGGTGGCGGTTTTACGCGCCATAGAGGCTGTAACAGGGATCCAAGCTCAGATCAAATGGGTCAATGACCTCTATTATAAAAATCGGAAGGTTTGCGGGATCTTAGCGGAATCCTTTGCCCACAACGGTGTAAGCTATATGATCGTGGGAGTGGGTGTCAATCTTTACACTGCCGAGTTTCCCAAAGAGCTGAGTGAAATCGCGGGCGCTCTGCTCCCCCGACAGGAGGGCTTACGCAACCGACTTGCCGCGCGCATAATCGCCGAGCTCTACACGGTTTACAAAAGCGACGATCCGTCTTGGGTCATGCGCCTTTACCGACAGCACTCCATGGTTCTCGGAAAGCAGATCTCCTTTACGGAAAACGGCGTTCTCTTTCGGGGCATCGCGCGATCTGTGGACGATTACGGCAGACTGTATGTTCATTTGACTGACGGAACCGAAAAATGCTTGGCAAGCGGCGAGATATCCCTTCGTCCGACAAGCTATGACACGGCGGAGAAAAACAGCAAGGAGGATCAAAACTGCAATGCAAAACAATAACATACCCCCGCGCAAGGGACGGTTTATCGTACTGGAGGGAATAGACGGCGCGGGAAAAACCACGCAAGCGGAGCTTTTGGAAAAGCATTTGGCAAAGCAGGGGCGGACGACCTTCCGAACTGCCGAGCCTACAGCCTTCCCCACGGGGGTTGCCCTTCGGCGGGCTTTGGGAGGAACCGAGAAAAAAAGTGAATGTGAGATGGCGGTGATGTTCGTTCTGGACCGTATCGCTCATAACATCCACCCTACGGAAGGAATCCATGCCCTTTTGGAAAAGGGGGTGGACGTAATTTGCGACCGCTATTATTATTCCTCCCTGGCATATCAGGGAAAGTCCACCGATGCCTCATGGGTTCGGAGCATGAATCTTCAATGTCCCGAGATCCAAAAGCCCGACCTCTGCATCTATCTGGATCTTACTCCTGAGCAAAGCATGGAGCGGATCCGCAAGGGACGGACCGATCTGGAGATCTATGAAAACAAGGAAACGCTGGAGAAGGTAAGAAACGCCTTTCTTGACGTATTCTCCGACGTGAACATGACCGATCGGATCGTAGTGATCGATGCCTACCGCTCCCCCGATAAGGTAGCGGAGGATATTATTTCGGCGGTAGATTCCCTATAATTTTATAAAATCACAAAAAACAAAAAACTTACGCAACAAACGTCTAAATGAGCAATATTTGTCTGAATAAATCAACATTTTGACTTGAAAAAGACAATAAAACACCATATAATAGAATTACCATAAATCTATATGAATCGGAGGTATTTACGATGGCATTGCCGGTAGCTGTACAGGTTTACTCTGTACGTGACGACGCAAAGGCTGATTTGCGCGGCACTCTGGAAAAAATTAAAGCAATGGGATACGACGGCGTGGAATTTGCGGGACTTTACGGAAATTCCCCCGAGGAGATCAAGAAAATGTGTGAGGAGATCGGTTTGGTTCCGATTTCTGCCCATGTTCCCTATTTGGATATGATGGGCGCACCCAAGGGAATCTTGGCAAAGTACGCGCAGATTGGCTGCAAGTATGTTGCCGTTCCTTACCTCACCCCCGACTACCGTCCCGGAACCGAGTGCTTCCCTGAGGTGGTCGCCAATATTAAAATGTTGGGTAAGGTAGCAAAGGAGCTGGGAATTCAGCTGCTTTATCACAATCACGATTTTGAATTTTTGAAGCTGGACGGAAAGTACGCTTTGGATATCCTTTACGATGAGGTTCCCGCGGAGTATTTGCAGACCGAGCTTGACACCTGTTGGGTCAACGTTGGCGGAGAGGTTCCCGCGGAGTATTTGAGAAAATACAGCGGCCGTTCTCCTGTCGTTCACCTGAAGGACTTTTACGGTGAGAAATCCGATGATATGTACGAGCTTATCGGCATTAAGAGCGACGCTCCCAAGAAGCCCAGCAATTTTGAGCTTCGCCCTGTCGGAAGCGGAATTCAGGATTTCCCCGCCATCTTAAAGGCTGCCGAGGAGGCAGGCGCCTCTTGGGTTGTTGTGGAACAGGATAACCCCTCTATGGGTCTTACTCCCATGGAGTGCATCGCAAAGAGCAGAGAATATCTGAAAACCATCGGCTATTGATTGGTCGAGCAAATAAAAAGAATCTATTTTACGGAGGTAAAAAACCATGGCAGATAAGTCTATGGAAGGCCTGAATAATTTTACGGCTGAAGAAACCAAGGAAATTGATACCAGCAAAAAGATGAGAATCGGTATCATCGGATGCGGATGGATCGCTGACTCCCATATGCATTCTTATTTGAAGCAGCCCGACGTGGAGATCGTTGCGGGCGCTGACCTGATCCCCGGCAAGGCAGCCGCTTTCATGGCAAAGCACGGCGTTGAGGGAGCAAAGACCGACTACGCGTCTCACAAGGAAATGATCGAGGACAAGAGCCTCAAGCTGGACGCTGTGTCCATTTGTACTTACAACCGTCAGCACGCAGAGCCCGCCATCGACGCGCTGAACGCGGGCATCAACGTTTTGTTGGAGAAGCCCTTTACCGTAACCTTGGATGAGGCTGTTGCTGTTATGAAGGCAGAAAAGGAAAGCGGAAAGCTTTTGTCCATCGGCTTCCAGCCCAGAATGGACGCCAACATGAAGAAGATCAAAGAGATCGTCGAGGCGGGCGTCCTCGGCCAGATCTACTACATTCAGACCGGCGGCGGTCGCCGCCGCGGAATCCCCACGCCCTGCGGCACCACCTTTATTGAGGACGCTACCGCTGGTATCGGCGCGCTGGGTGACATTGGATGCTACTCTCTCGATATGGTTCTCAACGCTATCGGTTATCCGAAGCCTTTGACTGTTTCGGGTTACAAGTCCGCATTCTTCGGAACCGATCCCAAGTACTCGGGATATAAGAACGGTAAGGGCGAAGAATATTCAAAGCTCTTCGGCGTTGATGATTTCGCAGCTGCTTTCGTACGTCTCGAGGGTGGAATCATCCTTGACTTCAGAATAGCATGGGCTATGAACCTCGACACTCCCGGTGACACGATCATCATGGGTACAAAGGGAAGCCTTAGAATCCCCTCGACTGAGTGCTGGAACGGCGACGTCGGCGGTGCTATGAAGATCTACCACGAGGTTGCGGGACTTCAGACTGAGACCGAGATCCCGATCCTTCAGCAGAAAGTGGGATTGTTTGATCTTAAGATCCGTACCTTCCTTGACGCATGCAAGAACGGAACTCCCGCTCCCGTACCGTCAAGTCAGATCCTTTACAATCAGGCTATTATCGACGGTATCGCAAAGTCTGCTGCGGCAGGCCGCGAGGTCGAGATCGTTATTCCTGAGATCTAAGCTGAATAAAAACCTATTACAAAATAGGAAAAGGGCAGAGAATGTGTTACATTCTCTGCCTTATTTTAGTTAAACATCTCTGATATTTTTTATTTTAAGCTGTCAAGAATAGTCTGCGCAATAGCCTTGTGTCCTATATCGCTCGGATGACAGGAGTCGCCAACGACACCCGAAAGCCAATCCTGCTGACCATAGTTTTCAGTACCGATAACAAGATGATCTATCCATATAACGGCAGAAGTTCCCCGTCCGTTGTTGGATGGCGCTTACCGTCGTAACGGACAACGCGCTTATTTTAGTATTTTTTTGCAAGCCCCTCGGCAACATAGGCAACGTACGTTGTTTCATCAGACGATGCGCGAGCCCCCTCGGTAATACTGTCTCCGACGAAAAATATAGAGAAGGTGTCGGCGTTGTCCATTGTATTAATGATATCTTTAATGTCAATATTTCGCATTTTTAATACTCCTTTTTGTATAGGTTTTCAGGTTGCGATGTCGGGCAAATTATAACACGAATGCCCTAAGAAGTCAATAGGATATATATATATAAAATGATAAAATTTTCCGCAAAAACACAATAAAAAATTAATTTTTTTAAAAAAGGGGTTGCAAAAGAGAAAAAAGTGTGATATAATACTTCTGTTCGATATTCGAACGAAAATACAGGGGTATAGCTCAGCTGGTAGAGTACCGGTCTAAGTCGGAGGGCCAAGCGGTCTTAGGAAGACAACTCT
>JAZSPS010000097.1:0-25558 GCA_045537595.1 Eubacteriales bacterium | reverse complement strand
CAAGGAGTTGAAAGGCAGAGTTGTCTTCCTAAGACCGCTTGGCCTCCGACTTCTCTTTTTACAAGCTCAATGGCTGTTTCGCTTTTACCGATCCCGCTCTCACCCAATATCAGCATTCCCTCTCCGTATACCTCGACCAATACACCGTGTCGGGTGATTCTGGGGGCGAGACTTGTGTTCAGTGACGCAATAACCGATGCCATAAACGCACTGGTACGCTCATCGGTTCTAAGCAAGGGTACCTCGTATTCCTTGGCGTATTTCAGCATTTCGTCAAAGGGGGAAAG
Source organism: Eubacteriales bacterium (assembly GCA_045537595.1). Classification (GTDB taxonomy): domain Bacteria; phylum Bacillota; class Clostridia; order Oscillospirales; family CAG-272; genus HGM12713. Next base: position 25,271 of record JAZSPS010000097.1, on the reverse strand, counting down.
ATTGGTGGTTATTACAACGGCGACAGGCTTATGCTGAAAAAATTTATCCAAGCGTATATTTCGCTGTGTTGAGGAAAGCTCGGCAAGATAACGATGCTCCGCTTTACCGATAATCTGAATACGGAAGGGCTCAAACACCTCAAAAAAGCCTGAGAGCGCAAGTCCCGGACGGCTGACCTCAGGGCTGGAGACCATGACCTTATCCATATTTTGAGGCAGGATCACTTCCTCCAGATGAAATTCCTGAATCAAATTCTTCAGCGAGACGCTATATTTTGACTGCATATACCATTTCTCTCTTTCTGACATGATTACACATGTATTATAACATATTCTAACGGTAAATGGAAGGACTTTTTTAATTTTTTTCAATCGGCAATTGAAAAAAATTATATTTGAGATAATTTATGGCGCAACAAATCCCCGATTTCTGACCGTTTGGTCAAAAATCGGGGATTCAACATGGGAATAATTACATATGCTTATATGATCAATAATTTTCCGCGTGAATTTCAAAATAACTCTGAGGATGCTCGCAGGTAGGACAGAGCTCGGGCGCTTTTGTTCCCACAACAATATGTCCGCAATTACGGCATTCCCAAACCTTAACCTCACTCTTTTCAAAGACAGCCGCGGTCTCCACGTTCTTCAGAAGAGCACGGTATCTCTCCTCATGGTGCTTTTCAATTGCGGCGACCAAGCGGAATTTTCTCGCCAGATCATGGAAGCCTTCTTCCTCGGCGGTTTTTGCGAAGCCGGCGTACATATCGGTCCACTCATAATTCTCACCCTCCGCGGCGTGAGCCAGATTTTCCGCGGTATCGCCGATTCCGTTCAACTCCTTAAACCACATTTTCGCGTGTTCCTTTTCGTTATCAGCGGTCTTAAGGAACAGAGCGGCAATCTGCTCGTAGCCTTCTTTTTTAGCTTTGGATGCGAAATAGGTGTACTTGTTTCTTGCCTGAGATTCTCCGGCAAAAGCCATTTCCAGATTTTTCTCGGTCTGAGTTCCCGCATATTTATTGGCGGGAGCATGGATCAGCTCCTCAAGCTTATCCCCCGTTGCCTTGCAGATCGGACATACCGTCTCTACGCCGTCTTTTTCCTCTACGATGGCATTGCAAACCGTACATTTAAATTTTTTCATAATTTTTTCTCCTTTATATTTATTAATAATAAATTTTACCGTATCGTATTTTTTGTGGAAAGCGTTTATGTATTTTCCACATTGCGCTAACCATCCTTTTTTTCATCTTCGTCTCTCTTCTCTTCATCACCCAAGAGCAATTGACGGATCCTCTCCGCCTGCTCTTCCCTTGCCTGTTGATTCATTTCATAATATTTTCTCTCCGCCTCATTTGTGAAAACAGGCGTCTCTTCTGTTCTGACTTCATCGTCCTCAATGCGAGAGGATTCCTCTCTCCATCGAAACGGATTCATACCCCAAGCATATTCCAAGGGCTGAAAAACCGCTGCCAATATAATTGAAATTCCGTACAAAATTCCGCAGATCAAGATTGGATCGGCAAAGGTCACATTCAATATCACGGAATACATTAATATCTTTTTATAAATCAAGACAAGCACTCTCGGAAACGCAGGCAAAAGCAAAAGCAGAGCTTGCCACGCGCACACAGCGAAACGGTTGGGTAGGACCGTTAAAAACACCGTTCTCGCCATGCCTTTTTCCTCGGGATTCCGCAAGTACCGAAGGGCGCCGATTGCCGACCATACCGCAATCGCCGTTCCCAAAGCAAAAAGGATAACAAATACCGCCAAACAGATCAAAACCGTCCATGAAAACGCTATATTCTCGGCGGTCTGTTCGCCGGTCCCGAACAAATACACTCTTACCTGTCCCCACGAATTTTCAATCAATTGAAAGGTGGATATTGTTTCATTGGTTCCCGTATCCGCGGTGGTATACCGCAAGCATGGAATCGCCATAGAGATCAGCATCAAAACGATCATCAAAACGGGAAACAGATATCGGAAGGAGACCCATGCCCTACGTCGTGCTTCCCTTTTGATTCTTTCCGGCTTTTTATTTTTACTCATTCGTTTCTCCTATTATCCGTCTTATTTTCCGTCATTCGGTTTTCAGCTTAAAGCCATGGGGAAGAAGCTCACCCAAAGAAATACACATAGGATAACCGTCTTTTGTCCCAAGGATCACCGAAAAATCCTCTCCGCAAAATTCGCTCATGACCTGTCTGCACACACCGCAAGGAGCACATTCGCTTTCCTCTTTTCCGTGAAAGCCGCCCGCTACGGCGATGGCATTAAAATTTCGATATCCTTCGCTTACTGCCTTAAACAACGCGACTCGCTCCGCGCAGCACGTAGGAGTAAAGGATGTATTTTCAATGTTGCACCCCGTAAACAACCTTCCATCCGAACTGAGCAACGCCGCTCCCACGGTGAACCCCGAATAGGGTGCGTATGCTTGCTTTCTTGCTTCCCTTGCCTGCTTTAACAATTGCAGCATTTGTTTATTATCCATTGACTTCTCTCTTCCTTTCCGCTATGTCTAAGGGAGTACCGTCACAATCAAAGCTCACACCAAGAAGCTTTGCCGCCGTCGCGGCTACATCCGCAAAGGTAGAGCGAGTTCCGAAATTTTGAGGAGCCATCCCCTTTCCATAGATCAAAAGAGGAACATACTCCCGTGTATGATCGGTTGTTGCTGTAAACGATGGGTCGTTCCCATGGTCTGCTGTAATGATCAGCGCATCCTCCCGTTTCATTTGTTCGCAAAATTCTCCCAACCATTCATCAAAGGTTGATAGACCCTTTGCGTATCCCCCCGGATCCCTGCGATGTCCCCAAAGCATATCAAAATCCACTAAATTGACAAAGCAAAGTCCGTGAAAATCTTCCCGAACAAGCCGAATTACCGCTTCCATTCCCTCCTCGTTGGAATGAGTGCGGATTGTTTTTGTAAAACTGCGCTCCGCGAATATATCGGAGATTTTTCCTACGGCTATCGAATCAAGCCCCGTATCGTACACCGCGTCATTCAGCATATACGTCGGAGGATCGAGAGAATAATCCCGACGGTTGGCTGTTCGGTAAAAACGAGAAGCACTTCCCGCAAACGGGCGGGCGATCACTCTGCCCACGCCAAGCTCACCCACAAGCATTTGCCGTGCTGTTTCGCAAATCAAATACAGCTCCTTCAACGGAATCTTCTCCTCATGGGCGGCAATCTGAAGCACACTGTCCGCCGAGGTGTAAACGATCAGATCACCCGTGCGCAAATGCTCCGCACCGAAATCCTCTATTACCTTTGTTCCCGAATAGGGTCGATTACATAAAATGCCCCTTCCCACTCGCCGTGAAAACTCATTTAAAAAGGCTTGAGGAAACCCGTGGGGAAAGGTTGGCAGCGCGGTCTGTGAAATGTGACCCGCCAGCTCCCAATGCCCAATGGTGGTATCCTTTCCCTCGGATCGCTCCCGCATACGGGCAACAGATGCCAAGGGTGATGCTGTTTCCCCTAAAAAATCAAGCATAGGAATATTTCCGATTCCCATTTTAACAAGATTATCAAGCTTCAACAGCCCTGTTTTATGAAGGCTTCTCAAGGTAAACGCGCCACGGTCGCCATATCTTTCGGCATCGGGAGCTTCTCCTGCCCCAACGCTGTCCAAAACGATCAAAAATATTCGATTGCAAGGACTCATTTGTTTCCTTCTTTCTCCTGAGCTGCCGCAAGATCTAATGCCAATGTCATCATATCGGTAAAGGAGGTTTGCCTTTCCTCAGAGGTGGTTGCCTCGCCTGTAATCAGGGAATCGGATACGGTACAGATCGCAAGAGCTCTCTTTCCTGCTCTCGCGGCATTCATATACAGTGCCGCCGCTTCCATTTCCACAGCAAGGACTCCCATTTTTCCCCAATTACCCGTTGCGTTGGGATCATCGTCGTAAAAGGTATCGGAGGATAACAAATTTCCAACATGGTAACAAAGCTTCTTTTCTTTTGCCAAGGCTACAGCCTTTTCCAAAAGCTTATAATCACAAATAGGCGAGAAGCTTCCCCTTAATCCAAATTGCGTTCCGTAGGCGGAGTTGGTACATGCTCCCATACCGAAAACCAGGTCTCTCAGCTTTACCTGAGGATTCAAGGACCCCGCCGAACCGATTCGTATAATATTTTCCACATCAAACGCATGATACAGCTCATAGCTGTATATTCCGATGGACGGCATTCCCATTCCGCTTGCCATGACAGAAACCGGAATTCCCTTCCAGCGACCCGTATAGCCCTGCACACCTCGGACACGGTTAAAAAGGACCGCACCCTCTAAAAAATTTTTTGCCACAAATTCCGAGCGAAGAGGGTCTCCCGGCATTAAGACCGTTTTGGCAATGTCCCGCGGAGCGGCGTTAATATGCGGAGTAGGATAAAGCTCTGCCATAATTTCTTTTCCTTTCTGATTCTTTCGGATTCTTTCGGATCCTTTCGGATCCTTTCTGAGGCTCTCGGTTATGTTCAAAAACAGTAAAAAGCTCTTTATGATCCGCAAATTAAGTATTTTTCGGAAGATTGCTTCCCTCCATGTAATAAGAAGCCTCCATATCGGCAACGCATAAGGCAAAGGCAAGAGGAAACATTTCCAGCGCCTTTCCGACCTGATTGGCATCCTCGGGTCCCGAAAATCCCATATGATATCGGATCGCGAACGCCTCCTCCCGTGTCAGCCTCATAAAGCCTGAAAGAATATATACCGACTTTTCCCCATGTCCGTAAGGCAAGGTATCCTCAATGGTATAGAACGGAACACTCTCCCAAACACCGTTTTTCTTCACATTACGCATTTCGGTCTTATAAAAATTCGTCTTGCAAATATCATGAAGCAAGGAAACAATGGCAAGGGATTCCTCTGTAAAGGAAAATCCGTATTTATCACGAAAACGAGGGCGTTTAGCAAAATCGCAAAGACATTCATAAACATTCAGGCTATGCTCCAACAGCCCTCCCTCATATGCGCCGTGAAAGCGCGTGCTGGCGGGAGCGGTAAAAAAATCGGTTTTTTCGGTCAAATATTCTAAAAACGCATCCGATCCCTCTCGGGTGATGCAAGAACGGTAAATTTCGATAAACTTCTCTGTGTTTGTCATGGAGTTAGTTTTTCCCTTTCAAAAAAAATTATTTATGCATCAATAAAATTATAAGCGATATATTTTATTTTATCATATTCCAAATAAAAAAGCAACATCGAAACCACTTTTTTGAAGAATATTTTAAGGAAGATTTTCGTAGCCGTAGTCTCTCGTCAAAGTCCATTTCCCTCGGGAGGTCGAGGACGCCATCCCCTACAAAATTTTTGGAGAGGGGGCGTTTGTGTGCTGACATATCTAAACCACATCCATGCGCTAAGCCTTGCGTAACATATATATGCTCATCCTCCCACCACGCTTTCATTCGTGTCAACACGCAGCGAAGCGGAGTATGGAACGTAGCGAAGGATCCTTGCCGACGCAGGTGGCAATCCTGTAAAAGAAATTTTCTCCAAGCAACAAGCAACGCAAAGCGTTTGCGCAAAAGCGGACTCAAAAAGAAGGGGAGGAATCCGAGTCCTCCCTCTCTATTGTTGTTTTATATCTGTTTTCTCTTATACCGAACGATCACTCCGGCAACAATCACCGCTGTTGGAATACATACCAAAAAGATCAATCCGAAAATCAAAAGATCAGAGCCGGTCGCTCCCAGATAATCCGATGAATAATTAACCGCCTCCGGCAATATCACATTGGATTCATATCTCAAATTCGCCCATCCCATGACAAGATAAATACAGAAATTGTTTGTAATAGCCGTGGCGGAATCATACAATCCGCTTTGAACATCCATAACCGACATACAATAGGATTCCGCGCCTGTAAACCATAAAAGATGCGCTCCCGTTGCGTTTTCCGCAGAAGCGGCAAGAATCCGCTCCCCTCTGTCCTCGGTATTATCTCCCACGAAGGCACTCTCCGAGGTGGTCAACAGAGGGCTCAAAATCAAAGAGCTGTCTCCGTTCTCCCCAAACAGTAAGGCATTTCCTCCCGTAATAACAGGGGTAAAGGCATTTTCCTCCTTCCCCAACGCCAAGGCGTCATGCTGCGTATTCACCGAAACCTCAAGCTCGTAATTCAAGCTCTCTTTCGTTTTCTCTTCGGTTTCTTCGGTCACCTCTTCACCTGTCTCATTGCCGCTATCCTTGGAAACGATAACCTCCCCAACGGCGCCCGACAAAGCGGAAAGTCCGTATGACGACATCAGTGACATTAAATTCGGCATACTCAAATTTGCCTCATTGGTTACTGCCACTACCTGTCCGCCTCTTTCCAGATATGCCCGCAGCATAAGAATTTCCGAAGCGGAATAATCCTTTTCGGGGGCTTGAATCAGCAGGGTTGCAGCATCCTCCGGAATCTCTTCAACAAGAGACAGCTCCAGCGAAACATAAGTATTGCCGTAGGTGCTAAGCATATGCTCTAAAATAGAACCGGTATATGATTTTTCTCCGTGACCCGTAATCGCGTAATTCACAGGGATTATATCGGCAATAGCGTACTCGATCATTGCCGTAATCATCGCTTCCCCTTGGAAATACATAAAGGTGTCGTACAATAAGTAATTCAGGTATTCCTCATAATTGGAGTTTTGTGCCGCAACCTTCTCATAATACTGGACATATTGCGCATATTCCGCCCATGACATCTTCGTTAATCCATATTCATTTAAGACCTCATTTTCAGTTTCATAAAAGAAAAGCGAGGTATAATCAATGATTTCACACCGTTTGGAGCTTTCCGCGATCAAATAATAGGACGGGATCTCCTCTGTTGAATAACCAACCTTCTCTAAAAGCGCCTTGGCTCTCTTCTTTCCCGGAAGCTTTAACGTAAGACGGTCGCTATATTCCGTCAAACGCTCCAAAAAATATTCATACTGAGTGTCGCTGCCGTCCGCGCCGATCAGATACAATGTTACATCCTCATCCAGCGAATTCAGAAAGCTTTTTGTCTCTTCCGATATCGTATATACCTTGTTTTTGGTTATATCCCCCGCTACATATCGCTCGGGAAGAAACAGCATTCCAATATTCAGCAAAAGAACCGCTGCGATCAATACAAGGATCGCGGACCCTCTCAGAAGATTCTTTTTACTTGATTTATTTGATCCGGCGGATGTTTTTTTATGATTTGTCATTGAAAAACCTCCTTATTCCGCCCACTCTTTTTGCATACCGCGAAAAGCAAGGCTCAAAAAAACTGCCGAAACCGATAAATAAAATATAAATACGCGCAGATCAAACAAACCAAAGATGAAGGTCGTGTAAGCGCCCACCACCGAAAGATACGATAGAATATCCCGAACCGAAGAAGGAACCACCTCGACCAACTGTCCCAGCACCGTCAATACAACGGGCACAGCATAACTGATCAGCCATGCCGCCAAATATTTTTTTACAGCAACCGAAATAAACAGGTAAACCGAAAGCATAGCGTTTCCAAAGGCAAAGAACGCCAGAATCGCGGAATAGGCTGACAAAAGATTTACCTCACCCAAAAGACTTAGGATCAGAGGCATAAGAGCGAGCGGAACGCATAAGATGCCTAAAACCGCCACCATAGAGAGATATTTGCCAAAAAACACATCCTTGACCGTAAGCGGCAGCATGCGTAAAAAGCGGTCTGTTCCCCGTCTGCGCTCCGAAGCGAACAGCTCCACTGTGACAACAGGCAATAGAAAAGCCAAGCCAACCGTCATATAGGACAGAACATATTCATGCTCGGTGTATCCATAATAAAAATTAAAGAGCAGAGAAAAAATTCCAAGAAGAAAAATAAAGATGCCAATTACCAAGGAACCGGACAGAGAGTGAAAAAAATGTCTCATTTCCTTACGAAAAACCGCGCGCATTATTCATTTTCTCCTTTCTTGACCGATTTTGCCGAATTCGTATGTACCGTGCCCGTGTATACCGATGTCAACGAATGGTAAACTGCCTCCAGCGAAAGTGTCTCAACAGTCATGGAGAGGATCGGCATACCCAATTCATGCATCAATGTTGACACGGCTTCCCGAATATCGGTCTCCGCACGATATTCGATTTTCAAAGCAACCTCACCCGTTTTATTAGAGGGCTTGACGCCGCAGCCAGAAACACCTGCCAACGACCGTACCGCCTGTATGGCGGTTTGAGCGTCTCCCCTTATGTTCACATGCAAAACGCGGTTCCGCAGAAGCTTTTCCTCCAAGACCTCAAAACGGTCCTTTGCCAATATCTTACCGTCCGAAAGGATCACCACATCCTCACACAGCTCCCGAACTGTTTTGAAATCCGAAGACGCAAGGACTATGGTTTTTATTTTTCCCAGCATGCGGATCAAATTTTGAAATTCCGAACGTGTTGCCGTATCCTTGGCAGAAATAGGCTCGTCCAACAGCAGCACCTCGGGATTTCCCAAAAGCGCTCCCGCCACAGACAGCCTTTTTTTATCCTGCATCGTCAAGTACCGAACCAAACGTCCTCTTATCTCATCCAGCCCCACCAGTTCTAAGGCTTCTTTGATCTGTCTGTAGCGCTTATCGGCAGGGACATCTCGTATCTGCCCCATGAAATCCAGTGTTTCCTCTACTGTCATATCATGATAAAACACGGGAATTTCAGGCACAAAGCCGATTCTTTTCCGCTGTTCCTTCCCATGGGGATGAATTTCCTTCCCTTTTATGTAAACCGTTCCGCCATCCGCCTCAGCGCTTCCCGAAAGGATCGCCAGCAGCGTGGATTTTCCCGCGCCTTTAGGGCCGAGAATTCCGTGGATCCCCTTGGCTTCCATTGAAACATTAAAGGAAAGATCGTCTAAAACAATCTTACGCTCACCGGATTGAAAATCATATTTGGAAAGATGACTAACCTGTATAGTTTTTGCTGTCTTTGTTGTTTCCGTTGTGTCAGCCACTATTTTTCACCTCCGCGATCTTGATATTGATATGCATTATTATATTTTGATATTTTATCCATAAAATCCTTATTATTTTACCACAAAACTGTGTACAAATATTGAATTTTTTTTGACAGTTCTATGATATTTCAGTTTTTCGGTATTTTCGTGATAAATAAATTCTCCTGCCGTATAAAATAAAACAGGAGACACGGATGGCGTGAATCTCCTGTTTGATCTTTAATTTTGAGAAATCGTTCTAATTTTTCGTCCTGTACACATTATCAAGCTTCAGCTCTTTTTGGCGTTTCCTCGATCCTCGGTATTTCCTGTGAGGAGGACAAACGAAGTGAACGTTTATAATACAGCACAAGGAAAAAGCCATTCAAAAGAATTACCAACAGCCACGAAACGGGATAGGACAAATATACGCACTCTATGGTCGGGAACCAAACGAAAAAGGTTTTGATCCAAATAACACGCAGAGCGCAAGCGCCCAACAGCGAATTGATCATGGTTGTGATCGATTTTCCCATGCCTCGAATGGCTCCGCCCAAAACCTCCATCACACCGCACAAAAAATATACGGGGAGAATCGAAAACAGTCTACGGTATGCCACGTCCGCGACCGGCGGATTGTTCGGCGCGTACAGTCCCACAAAAAAGTTGCGAAAAAGCAGAATAAGCACAGCTCCTCCCAATCCGATCAAGGTCGCGCTAAGGATCGAGTAAAGGGTGATCTTTTTTATATTGCGGTATTTTTTCGCACCCACATTTTGACCCACAAAGGTCAGAGACGCCTGATATACCGCGTTCATCGCGATATATACAAAGCCCTCCAGATTCGACGCGGCGGTATTCCCCGCCATCACGGTATCCCCGAAGCTATTGATGGACGATTGAATAATAACGTTGGAAAAGGAAAACAAGCAGCCCTGAATTCCCGACGGTATTCCAATATACAGCATACGCTTGATCATATTTTTATGAAAGCGCAATTTGGAAAAGGAGAAATTCATGCTTCCTTCGCTACGGTGCATGAAAACAAGGATCATGGCCGCCGAAAGATATTGAGACGCAATCGTGGCAATGGCAACGCCTTCCACGCCAAAGCCCAAGCCAGCAACCATGATCACATTCAGCAAAACATTAACCAGACCCGAAATTGAGAGAAAAACAAGCGGATGCCGAGTATCTCCTGTGGAACGAACCATAGAGGCGCAATAGTTATAAATCATGGAAGCGGGGACACCGCAGAAAATGATGCGTATGTAAAGCACAGAGGAATCGATTACATTAACGGGGGTATCCATCCACGCCAACAGCTGGGGCGCGAATATAACGCCGCAAGCACCTACAAAGACACCCAAAATTCCCGCCATAAGGATCGCGCTGTGAACCACCTTTTCCACATTTTTGTAGTCCAAAGCCCCCATATGATGGGCAACCACTACACCGGCGCCTACCGAAAGTCCCATGAAAAGTCCCACAACCAAATTGGTCAAGGCGCCTGTGCTTCCCACGGCTGCCAGCGCGGTTTGACCTTTAAAATGTCCGACCACCACAAGGTCCGCGGCATTATAAAAGCTTTGCAGCAGACCCGTCAGAACCAACGGAACGATAAAAAGCAGGATCTTCTTAAAAAACGGTCCTTCTGTCATGTTCATTTCGCTTCGCTTTTTTCCCATTTTGTCTCCTTTTTCGCATCCTTTCCGTGACACAGCCACTCTGTCGTTTATTTCCTGTTCATTATAGCACTAAATAAAAGATTGTCAAGCCATTTTAATAAAACTTTAAATTTTACACGCAAATTATATAATATATCGTGATGAACGTTGACAAAACAATAAAAATATGATATAATAATACAATATTATTCCAGAGCCGTAAAAACAAATTGCTTTGCGTTGCTCAGAACCGTAATTCTTAATTTTTTTGAAATTTTCCTAATTTTTTTGAAAGGACCCTTAACAAAATGTGTGCACAATTGCTTTCTACTCAACCCTATAAAGGAACCCGTGATTTTTATCCCGACGACATGCGTCTGCGCAACTGGTTTTTCGGCAAGATCCGTTCGGCTTTGGAAACGGCGGCGTTCGATGAGTACAACGGTCCCATGCTGGAATCGCTTGAGCTTTATATCGCGAAAAGCGGTGAGGAGATCGCCAATGAACAAACCTATAATTTCACCGACCGCGGAGGAAGACGCCTTGCCGTACGTCCCGAAATGACCCCCACCGTCGCGCGCTTGGTGGCGGCTAAGATCGGCGAGCTGAACTTCCCCCTGAAATGGTTCTCCATTCCCAATCTCTACCGTTACGAGCGTCCCCAAAGAGGGCGCTTGCGTGAGCATTGGCAGGTCAATGTTGATGTATTCGGCTGCGACACCTACGAGGCGGATTTGGAGGTTATTTCTACCGCGATCATGCTGATGAAAGCCTTCAATGCCGACGAATCCATGTTTAAGGTTCATATCAATAACCGCAGGTTTTTTAACGATGTTATTGCCTCTATTGCGGGAACCGATACGGAAGGAAGCCGTAAGGTATCAAAGGTCGTTGACCGCAAAAACAAGGTCACTCGGGAAGCATACGAAAAGGATATGCGGGAGCTTGGCTTGAATGACGAACAAATCGCGAAAATTGATGATTTGTATCATTTGTCGGTAGAGGAAGCGGCTGCTCTCTGCCCTGAGTCCAAAGGCGCGCGCGAGCTTTTGGAGCTCTTTGGCGCCTTAAACGCCACCGGCTTGGACCGCTTTTGTGTCTTTGATTTCGGTATCATCCGAGGCTTGGATTACTATACGGGAACTGTTTTTGAGGTCTTTGACGAGGCTCCTGAAAATAACCGTGCCATGTTTGGCGGCGGACGTTATGATAATCTGGTAGGTCTGTTTGTAAAGAACACCAATATCACCGGTGTCGGTTTTGGCTTCGGAGATGTCACGCTGGAAAATTTCCTTGTGACCCACAATCTGATCCCCGATATTTACAAAACAGGAACCAAGGTTCTCATTACCCGCTTTGATGATGTTCCCTATGCGGATTATATGGCGCTGACAGACAAGCTTCGGGCTATGGGGATCACGTCATCCCTTTATATTGGAACAAAGAAATTCGGCAAACAGATCGATTATGCCGTAAAGGGACATTATACCCATGTTCTCATTATGGGAGAAAGTGAGCGAAAGGACGGAGTGGTAAAGATCAAGGATCTGGAAACGAGAGAGGAACAGACCATTTCTGTAGACAAGCTCTCCGAATTCTTTCTTGTCTGATCCCCCTGATCCCTCCAAACGGTTTTGACTTTCTTGGCAAGCATCTGAGTTTTATTTTAATGTTTAAAAAACAAATAAGAAATGAAAGTGGGAATTCCTATGATATACATGTTTCTTGCCGAAGGCTTTGAGGAGGTCGAGGCACTTTGTCCGTTAGATCTGATGCGGCGTGCCGGACTGTCTGTAACGACCGTTGGCGTCGGAGCAAGGCAGATCACCGGAGCACACAGCATTACGGTGACCGCGGATATAACCGACGGAGATTATTGCGACAATGCGCCCGACATGATCTTCCTTCCCGGCGGAATGCCCGGGACCTTAAATCTTGCCGCCTGTCCCACGGTGATTCAAGCCATTCAAAACGCCTACGACAGAAATGCCTATCTGGCGGCAATCTGTGCCGCCCCCTCGATCTTAGGTGACATGGGCTTGCTTCGCGGCAAAGAGGCGATTTGTTATCCGGGCTTTGAGGCTCGGCTGACGGGAGCCAAGATTTCTGACCAACCTGTCGTATGCGACGGTAAAATCATTACCGCGGCGGGAATGGGAGCAGCGCTTGAAATGGGCTTACGAATTATTGAGGTCCTTTGCGGAAGAAAAAAAGCAGAGGAGCTTCGGAATGCTGTTATCGCCCAATAATTTCACCTCTTCTCAAGTTTTTGAAGCCAAGCAGGTAATTCGCGCCCGTTGCCGCGCTATGCGAAAAAGCCTATCCTCCGAGAGCAGAATGCTTTTGGATTCCGCTCTTTTCGCCAACACAATAAGCCTACCCTGTTTTCAGAATTCAGATACGGTTTTAATGTACTATCCCGTACAAGGCGAGCCTAACATTCTCTCCATCGCGCGCCATGCGCTTCAGATGAATAAAAAGGTTGCTTTTCCCATATCCCATACCAATTCCTACACAATGTCTTTTCATTTGATTTCGGATATTGATGACCTGCGGATCGGTGCCTACTCTATTTTAGAGCCCCCCATCTCGGCACCGACCGTATGTGATTTCAGCAAAGCTCTATGCATCGTTCCCGCTCTTGCCTTCGATATGTTCGGACACCGTCTTGGGTATGGAAAAGGCTATTACGACCGATTTTTGTCTGAATTTAACGGTACCTCCATCGGCCTTACCTACAGTTTTTTTCTCATGGATCTTCTTCCCCACGGCGAAAAAGATCTGCCTGTCAACCTGATTATCACGGAAAAGGGAGACCTTACACCCTATGAAACCACAAACCAATAACCCTACAGGCTCTGCCAATACTGTCCGCTCACAACAAAAAAAGCCTGAAAAAAAGAAATTGAGCCATCTTTTTTTTAAAAACCGAACAATAACCCTGCATCCTACCGTTTTGGTTCTGGCAACTTATATTTTGCTGCTGCTCTCCAAGCTGATTGATATCACGCTGATCAACCGCGAGAATGAATATTACAGTGTTGTTATTTTACAAATGATGATCTTTCTTCTTCCGGGTGCCGTTTGGTGTATTTTCAGCGGAGAAAAATATGTGCCCAATCTTCGGTTGCGCATGATCAAGCCCAACTCCCTGCTTCTTATTTTTTCCGCGGCGGTATTAATGGCATCGGGGGGAATGCTGCTCAGCATGCTCTTTGGCGGCCCGGACAGCCTCACCAATAATTTTTCACTGTATGACACCTTTATTTCCAAGGATAACGGAACCATTCCCAATAAAATTTATTTGGTAATGGCTTATGCCGTCCTTCCCGCGCTTTGTGAGGAATTCGTATACCGCGGCATTCTTTGTCATGAATACGAAAAGGGTGGTGTTCACCGAGCGATCCTTGCCAGCTCATTTTTCTTTGCGCTCTTGCATTTCAATCTTTCAAACTTTCCGACTTATTTTCTTGCGGGAATCGTCCTTGCCCTGACACTTTACGCTACACGTTCACTGCCGGGAGCTATCCTCGCGCATTTTCTTTATAATATTTTCGGCATTTTCGGGCAACCCTATATGAGCAACCTCTATCAGATCACGGGAAGCACCCAATTGTTTCTTTTCTTGGTAGCGGTCTGCTTCCTTGTCTCCTTCGCCCTGTTTTGCGGCGAAGCGTCACGTCTTTACCGACTGTATCTATACAAGGCGTATTCGGCAGACTACCGAAAGCCTGTGCTCAAGGAATCCAATCTGATACGGGAATCCTATCTGGATATTATTCGTCATCCCTCCGCCATTGCCTGTCTGGCTGTTTACATACTTGCCTTAATCATATCCTGGCTGTAAATTTCAGTTAAGGCAGAGGAGGTTTTATGAATTTTAATGCCCGATCCTCTACCGCCTCATCCGATTCGGCGGTTGTGTCTGTTTCTTCAAAAAAGCTTTACCGCTTTGCCTATGCCCATATTTCCGTAATCTGTCTGTTGGCTTTGCTCTTCGCCTCCCTTCTGATTTCAGTCGCAAATGATATGTACGCTTTTGTCAAGCCCGATCAAGAGCTGTCTGTCACCATTGAGCAGCCCTCCTCCCTGTCAGATATCGCGATGCAACTGGAAAGAAGCGGTGTCATTCAAAACCCAACCGTGTTTGAGCTGTATGTACAGTCCAAAAACCGCACTCAGCTTTTTGAGCGATTTTCGGGAACGCTGACACTGAATTCCGCCATGAGTTACCGTGAAATCCTTATTGCCTTTACAGACCAAACCTCATAAATTTTTCGGAGACCCGAATAAATTTTGAAAAAATCAAAGCAAAATGAATAAAAAGCTCCTTTTTGCGGAATGATGGATTTAACCATCCCGAAAGGAGCTTTTATTTATGCAAAGAATCACAACCGTAATCGTCGTACTCTGCGTTATTTTTATTTTCATCGGGCTTTTGCCTGTTCACGGTGAAAGTGAGATCTACAACAATGTTCTCCGCCTTCATGTGCTTGCCAACTCGGACAGCGAGGAGGATCAAGCCTTAAAGCTGAAGGTGAGGGATGCTGTTTTGAAAAAAAGCGAGGAGCTGTTTGTCAATTGCTCCACACGGCAGGATGCCATTGATGCCGTTATGAAGAATCTGTCGGCGTTGGAGCTTGCGGCAAAGGAGGCGATCGCCGCCCAAGGCAAGAATGACGCCGTGCGCATTGAACTGGGGGAGGAGGTCTATCCCACCAGAAATTATGAATCCTGCTGCTTTCCCGCAGGCACATATGTGTCTTTGCGGGTTCTTATAGGAGAAGCGGAGGGGCAAAATTGGTGGTGTGTTCTCTTCCCGCCCATGTGTCTCTCGGCAGCCTCGGAGACGACACCGGAGGAAGCCTTTATTTCCGTGGGCTTTACAGGCGAACAGTACCGTATTATCACCGAAACCGAGCATCCCACCTACACCGTTCGTTTTCGAATTTTAGAGGTCTTTGAAGAAGCGCTTCGTTGATCAGCCATTGGGTAAAATCCTGTTTTTATACTCAGCGGGGCTCACACCGGTATATTTTTTAAAGGTGCGGGCAAAGTGCCGTGAATCATAAAAATGAAGCGCTGAGGCAATGGCGCTAAACGAGGATTCGTTATCCGAGATCATCCGTTGAGCCATCTCCACCTTTTTCGCCATAATAAAATCCTTGGGTGACATTCCAAAGCAGGTCATAAACAAGCGGTATAAGGTACTGGCGCTTATGTAAAAGGATTCGCAGAGATCGGACACATGAATATCCAAACAAATATTCTGCTCAATATAGCGAACGATCTTCTCCTGTCTTGAAAAGGTATCCTGTGCCTTTTTACGCTCAGTATCGATCAATATAAACAGGTCCACGATCTTTTTCATAATATATCCAAGCATTTCATTTGAATCCGTCGGCGTCGTTCGGCGGATTCTGTTATGAATTTGATCCATAATCATTTCCGCGCTTCCGCCCAAGGACATGACAAGATATGGATTTTCCTGTAAAAGCAGAGGAATTACCGAATTCAGGAAGCTCCCTCTCACATTGATCCATTTTTTTTCAAAGGGATCCTTGCTGTCGGCATAATACTGATGCGTAAATCTACCGTCCACGATATACAGATCTCCGGCGGTTACCGTACTGCGGATTCCGTTTGCCTCAATATAGCCCTTTCCCGACATAACATATTCCAAAACGAACAGTCGGTTATGTGAATCGTGGGCTTCACCGTTCCGTCGGATCAGATAATTTTTATCGGCATAGGTTGTCCCCGCCGTATCAAGATGTATCGTAGGCAATTCCTTGTAAAAAAAGCGGTTTGCCCAAAGGATCTCTTCCTTGGAGCGATCGACCCGACACCCCTGTCCACGCATATGGCATACAGGAAGCGTTTGATTTTTTTCGCCGCCGTTTACGGCTCCGCTTTTCTCATTTCCCGTATTACTGCTTATGTTACTCATGGTTTTCATGGGATTCGCTTGAGGGCTCCTTATATTCGCCGATCTCTATATCTTTACTGTGTGTATCGGAAGACTCTTCCGGTTTTTTCTTTTTCTTCTCTTTTTCTTTGTCTTTGTCTTTTTCCTTTTTCTTCTCTTTGTCTTTGTCTTTCTCTTTTTCCTTGTCTTTTTCTTCGGTTTCCTCAGCGGGGATCGGATAACGGGCATCGATTATCGCTTGAGCCGTTTGCCGCAAAAAAGCGCTAAGGGAGAGCAAAGCGCCCACGATGATCATAAAGTCCTTTTCATCCGAGGCATCCAACTGGTAGCGCTCCATAATGCCATCCAAAATCTCCCGAGAATACTGTCTGTTTTCCCGTTTTACCGCCATATATCTGTCGTATATCTCACACAGGGAATCTCCGTCAAAGCCTTCTATGGAGTACGCTCCATCCAACAACCGCTTGATCTCACTGATGGAGAGTGTATTTTTTAAAGTGTAAATCGTAAGAATCTGGATGATCTGCTCTTTATTATACTTTTTTCCTTTTACAGGAGATATCAATCCGTCCTTGGAATAATTGTTTATCATTGTTTTTGTCAGCTGGCGGTCGTGGTATCGCTCCGATCCTGTTTTCAGCTTTTCCGTCACCAAATTCAGAATTTGATCTACATACAAGTCAATAGCCGGAATCTCCGAGCATAGTAGCTCTTCTTCTCGTACAGCATCCTCCGCAATTCGATACAGTTCCTCTTGATTCATATTCTACCTCATAATATATTTTATTTAGTATGCAATACTATCATACACCATTTATCAAATCAAGTCAAGAGCTTTTCTCTTTTTTTCCTCTCTTCCGATACAATCGTTCATAAATTCATCTTTTCCCTCTTTTTAGTTCTTTTTCTCTCTTTTATTGACTGAGGCACTTGCCAAATATATTACACCGTGGTATAATAGAGTATGATAGAATTGAGAAATGTAACCTTCTTTTTCACTTTTCACTTTTTTACTCCGGGAGGAAATCATGAGTGAATTACAGACCTACGAACGGCTGATCACACAAAAAACGACAGGAAAGCTCTTTTGGCAAAAGCTTTCTTTGATCACAACCTATTTTTTATGGCTCGCTCTTTGCTTTTCAATATGTACCCGAACGGGCATAACCGCTCCGATGCTTATCTTTATTCCCCTTTCCACCGCGGTCTTGATATTTTTTACATGGAAATATGTACAGGTGGAATTTGAATACATTTTGGGAGGAAATACTTTTTTTCTGACGCGGATCTATGGAAAAAGAAAACGAAAGCCTTTATTGGAGGTGCCTTTAAAAAGCACCTTGCTTATCGCGCCGTCCAATGCCGATTCCATCAAAAAAGCGGAGACTCTTTCTCCCACCGATACCGTTTGGGCAATTTCCTCTCCTAAGGCGCAAAATATTTGGTTTCTGATCTACGATGAGGATAAGGAAAAGCGGATCATGCTATTTTTCGAGGCGGATGACCGTTCCCTCCGTATCCTCCGCCATTCCTGCCCCCGAGTTACGGCAAGAGAAGCTCTGACCTTCCTTCATGGCTCAGATAACAACACAGATAAAATTTCCACATAAGGTATAAAGATATAAACGAGGTATAAAGCTATGCTGGATTATGAGAATTATCCCATTATCGCCGCGGTTAGACATTCCGAGGATTTTGAAGCGGCTTTAAAATCTGATGTACAAACGATTTTTTTACTAAGCTCCAACATTATGAACATTGACATGCAGGTACAAAAAGCCCATGAAAACGGAAAATTTCTGTTTATTCACATGGATTTTGCCGATGGTCTCAGCAAAGATACCGCGGGGGTCAATTATCTGTCCACCAAAGGCATCGACGGAATCATCAGCACCCGTTCCCATATTATTGCCGCGGCTCGGGATGTTGGAATTACGTGCATACAGCGTTTTTTTATGATTGATTCCCGATCTGTGGATACAGCAATTGATTCCTTAAAGCAAACCAGAGCGGATATGATCGAGATCATGCCCGCTCTCGCTTACAAGTCGATCGCAAAGATACAAAACAGCGTTCAGATCCCTATCATCGCGGGAGGTCTGATTGAATTAAAAGAAGAGATCTATCAAGCGCTGAGAGCAGGCGCGTCCATGGTTTCCACAGGAAAGCATGAGCTATGGAATGAATGATCCATCCAAAATTTTTTGTTTTCTCTGTTTTTGAGGTTTTATGCCTTCCGTAAAAACTTTTCACATAAAGAAGGTCAAATGACATTTTATTCATATTATCGACACAAAATTGATGTATAATTAAATTTAACACTTATAGAAAATTTACAACAACCAACGTTAAGAAACAAGGATAAAAAACACAACAGGTTTTGTTTGAAAGAGGTTTTTATGAAAAAAAGCAAAATGATCTTTAAGCTCTTATCCCTCTGTATGGCTTTCCTTTTATGCGCCGTATCGTTTACCGCCTGTGCCTCCAAGAGCACCGACGAGCCGACGCTGAACGCTGAAACCGTAGTGGGTACGGTAGACGGCAAGGAGGTTTGCTATGACGAGCTGTATTTTTTAGTTCACAATTACATAAATTCGGTTAAGGAGGCTCACGGCGAGGACAAGGAGTCCATAAATGCAGCCTTGAACGATCTGATCTCCGAGAATATCACCGCCAATTACGCAATCCTTCGTCTCTATGAAAACGTGGGGGCGACCTACAACAAGGGCGATTTGAGGGATGAGGTTAAGGAAGAGCTCGAAAGTATTATTGCCAACGACTTTTCAGGCAGTGAGGACGATTATTTGGCAAGCCTGAAGGAATACGGTCTGACCGAGCGCTATCTGAAATTCACCACCGGTGTGGATCTTCTGTACGATCAATTGCTGTTTTACTACCCTGAAAACGGCTTGGTCAGCGCGGAAGAGCCAACCGTCCGTAACTACATTAAACAAAACTTTATCCGTACATGGCATATTATGGTATCCAATGACAACGGAGAGGATACCGCCGCCAATTATCAAAAGATCTCCGAGGCATTGGATCAACTGAATTCTCGGCAAGCTACCATGTTCGATCTGATCGGAAGCAAATACAATGAGGATATGATGCTCATATCCACCGACGGCTACTATTTTTCCAAAGGCAGCATGGAGGAAGGCTATGAGAATGCCGCCTTTGATCTTGAGATCAATGAAATCAGCGGGATCGTGGAAGCTATGGGAGAAAACTCCTTGGGCGAATACGTTTCCTGTTATTACATTATCCAGCGTCTGCCCTTGGAGAACGCTTATATTGACGAGCATTTCAGCGATCTCCAAAATGAATATTACAGCAGCGTTATTTATCAGGACATGGAAAATGTCCGTAAAAGCTTATCCTTTGTTCCCAATGATTTTTACAGCTCCTTGGATCTGACTGATCTGCCTCTTCCTGAGGAGACCTCCAATACTTGGATCTGGATTCTTTGCGTTGTAGGCGGAGTTGTTTTGATTGCCGCTATCGTAACAGTAATTCTGCTTAAGAAAAAGTACGCCAAGAAAAACATTGCTCTTCCCTCCGATTCCTCGGGTTCATCGGGAAAAGCCGTATCCGGGAGGAAATGATGAACGGTCGTAACCGTCATATACAATACCGAAGAAGTGTTTACCGAAAACGAAAGATCCGCACCATTATTATAACGGTATCTATCGTTGTACTCCTTCTCGCCTTGCTCTTTGTTTTTATCGGCAATCTTCTTCACAATCAAAGCGAAGATCGCCGATCCGATGTCGGAACCGACAGTACCTCAGCCGAGACAAGCCCCCCCTCTCATGTTCTTGTAGACAGTATTTCCGCTTATCCTGTTTTACTGGAAACCGCTGATTCCTCCACCTTTTCCTCCCGCCTCCAAGCACTGGCAAACTCGGGAGGACAGGCGGCAAGTATTCTTTTAAATACAGCGGACGGAAAGCTCCTTTATCATTCCCCCATTGCAATCAGCATGAACCTTCAAGCGGCGGGAGAACATTCCGTAGCACTGGACAGCACGCTGAGCCTGGCGCAAGGCACCGGAATCTATATTTCGGGTCTGTACCATTTATCTTCCCTTTCCTGTGAGGATGATCTTTTGCGCTCGGTCAAGCTTGCTCAGGACTGCGCTATCATTGCGGAGGCAGTTCGCGCGGGGGCAAATGATATTTTATTGATCGCCCCCCATATGACCGAGGAGAAGCTTTCGGAGGTCGCTCATCTTCTTGATAAAATCCGAAGCTTATGTCCCAACGCGGTGCTGGGAATTACCCTATCGGACCATGTGATCTTATCGGAGAACGCGGCTGCCTTGATTGATTCCCTTTATTCTGCCGCCGATTTCCTTGCTTTGGATGCTACCGTTTACGCTGACAAGGACGCGGCAACCTATATTGAGGAAAAGATAACCGACGGTGAAAACAGTATTCCCTATTATTTACGCCGATACCGCATGCGTGTTTTGATTCCCCAAATGACAGACGATACCGCGCAAAGCGCTTTAATTGAGATTGTGGAAAAAAACGGGATTGAAAACTGGCAGATCCTGCCCTACGTTGCCCTGCCATAATGTACAATGTACATAAAAAAAGAGGACTTAAGGGGTGCCTTCCATAAAGCAGGTTTAAATCTTCCTGCGAGATCCGAACGGCATCGCCGTCCGCCCTACGGGTTTCGACTGCGTCCGCCCGTGTCATTCTGAGCGAAGCGTAGCGAAGTCGAACTGCGAAGCAGCATCGAGCAAAGCGGTGGAATCTCGGGCGGACTCCGCTCAAGATGACACGCAGGGGGATAGCACCTACCGAAAAAACAAAAGGAGTACGGACGATTTGTTCGTACTCCTTTTTACACGCCTTGCTCGCAAGGTATAATGTGTTACACCTTATAGGTGTACTGTCGGGCGGTGATGAGCCTCCCTTGTGTAAAGGGAGGTGGCTCGCACAAGCGAGACGGAGGGATTGTAAAAGCTAAAAGTTCTCGTAGGACAATCCCTCAGCCGCCTTCGGCGTCAGCTCCCTTTACACAAGGGAGCCTTTCTTTATGTTCATCCATGTCTTGTCAATTTTCCTGACAAGCACTGCTTTTGTGGACACAAAAACGAAGCCCCGCGCGAGGCGGGGCTTTGCGTTATGGTACAATCAACGTTTTAAAGTCATCTCTTTCTCTGATAGGATCAAAGCAACGGTTGTTGTTCAAACAACGAATGAAATCATCAACATCTGTTGTATCGGAATCTGTAACAGCGTGTTCTTCCTCAATGAGTGAAAATAGTGGAGCTGTGAATTTTATTTCCTTTTGATGGTTTATCTTTGTCATTTCTTCGGCGTGGTATCTTGCTTTTTTTAATTCTTCTAACACACTATCATATTCTTGCAATTTGCAAAAATAAAAAGCTTTGCTGATACAATTGTACTGTAAGGTATTATGATAGTATTGAAAATTACCATCCGGAAACATAATATTCAGTATTTTTTCAACGGCATCATACACTTCTATTGAGTCTTGACCGAATTTTAATTGGAAGAGAAAGCTGTTTAACTTTGTATTTGTAAGGTGCTGACAATGCTTTTTCCTTTCTTCACCCTCCAAGCACCAACAAAGCAGCTCATCTCTTTTCGCCTCATCCTCTTCTAACATAGCATATTGTTTGGCTTCTTCCTTTTTTTGATTACAGCTAAGTGCAAGAACGATTCCAAACAACGCTTTGGAATATAATTTTGAATCCTTGGTGTTATCCAAAACCAATTTATAATGTTTTGCTGAACTTTCAAGCAAACGCGTATATTCACTATTATCCAAGGTGGGTATAGCAACATAATATTCTGCCGATGCCAACCATTCCACATATTCCATATTACCCGGATATTCAGCAACCGCACGCAGAGCGACTTGATAATTCTTTTCTTTATCGTCGTGTTCCCAATATTTATTGAATGCTTCGTCAAATTCCGCTTTTCTCAAATCCTTTTGGTAGGTTTCCATTCCAAGCAGATAATCTGTGGTCACGTTAAATAAATTGGCAAGCGACGGTAATAAAGAGATGTCGGGCATAGCAACATCTGTTTCCCAACGGCTGACCGCTTGCGGAGAAATAGAAAGAAGTTCTGCAAGATTTTCCTGTGTCATATTTGCTTCTCGTCGAAGTGATTTTATCGTTTGTCCAAATGACATATAGTGTTCTCCTAACTTTATTACTTGACCGGTCTGTGATTATATTATATCAAGTTTTTAACGATTTGTCCACCTCTCGATAATTGAGAGGTGGTAAATTAAAAATTGAGTGAGGAATAAAAGTTTGGCGCACCTGCTTTATCGCAGGTACGCCAAGGGGTGGTGTTCTTAGCGGAGAATTTAAAAATTCCACTAAGTGCGAGCATCGCACTTGACCGGTCAAATGTAAAATATGGGCTATGCCCAAACCCTTATAACAAACAAAAAGAGAGAACAAATCGGAAAACCGAAATGTCCTCTCTTTTTCTGTTTCTTTTAGTTTAGAGTTATGAGGCTCGCTTTGCCCGCTGTTATGAGTTTGCACCGCAAACGTTATGATATGATTGCCCGTCTAACCCTAAACTTGGGCGTTGCCCAATCATAACTATGCGAAGCATATCATAACTCATCACTTGCCCGCAGGGCAATCATAGTTTTAGCGTGTTCTCCTTAACGGAGAACACGCTAAAATGAGTCATCTCTTTTTTGTTTGCTTTTAACATTTTAATATTTTGAGACAAGGTGAGACTGAGAGATACTGTTTGACACGTTTCTGCGCGATATAATAGGTACGCACAGACAGGAAAGGAGGAAAAAAGATGAATCACAACAGCGGCGGCAAACGCCTGAGCGATGCCTGCCGCCGCGGAACTTCTTATCGAATCTTGGAAAAATACATTCATTCCTGCCGCTTCCATACGGAATCGGAAGAGGACGAAAAAAATG
Organism: Eubacteriales bacterium; assembly: GCA_045537595.1. Lineage (GTDB taxonomy): Bacteria > Bacillota > Clostridia > Oscillospirales > CAG-272 > HGM12713. The sequence continues at coordinate 1,785 of JAZSPS010000097.1, read as the reverse complement.
AAAACACGGAAAAAAGGGCAAAAGCCAAACGCAGCCGCGAACGCTTCCCAAATCTGGCGGGATTTTGCAGATATTTAAAAATCAGCTCGGAGGAGCTGGAGAAAATTTGGGAGGAATACCCTGTGGAGATCGAACGCCTATACGCCATTTTGGAGGATGAGGCCTTAAATTCCGATCTCCCTCCCGCCATTCTTTCCGCTTACTTAAAAAGGCGCTTGGGTTATGAAAAGGAGACCGATGACAAGGAGAGCGAGTCAGGTCCCATACAAATTCTGTTTGAACATAATATTTTTCGTGACGGAGAATAAAAATGACAGCCTCAAAGGAAAAAAAAGAAGCACAGGATACAAGCTCTCAAAAACATTCTCTTCCTTCTCAAGTCATTACCGTTTCCGGAGTTCCCAGTGAGCGTCAGCAGCAATTTTTTGATTCCCGCGCCCGATTTATCGCTTATGGCGGAGCACGGGGAGGCGGAAAATCTTGGGCGTTGCGCAGAAAGCTGACCGCTATGTGCTTACGTTATTCGGGGTTGCGTTGCTTATTGATCCGAAGAACTCTATCCGAATTAAAAGCCAATCACGTTCTTCCCTTTTTGCGGGAATATTCCTCTTTGATCACCTATTCCGAATCGCAGAAGGCAATTCTCTTTCACACAGGAAGCCGTATCGATCTCGGTTATTGTGACACCGACTATGATGTCCTTCGTTATCAGGGTCAGGAATATGACATTATCGCCATCGATGAGGCTACTCAACTGAGTGAATACAGGTTCTCGGTTTTAAAGGCATGCTTGCGCGGTACAAAAAAATTTCCCCGACGGATGTATCTGACCTGCAATCCCGGAGGGATCGGGCACGCGTGGGTAAAGCGGTTATTTATTGACCGTCGCTTTCGCGCGGGGGAAAATCCTGAGGATTACGATTTTATTCCGGCTCAGGTTTACGACAACCGTATTCTTCTTGAATCCGATCCCGACTATGCCCGTTCCTTGGAATCACTCCCAGAGCGTTTAAGGGACGCATGGCTGTATGGGCGATGGGATGTATTTGAGGGACAGTTCTTTCCCGAATTTGACACTGCGATCCATGTATGCTCTCCAAGCTCTGTTTCGGAAGGCTCTCTTAAGTATTTTGTTGCCTTAGACTATGGCTTTGATATGCTTGCCGCCCTTTTGATGGGGGTGGATTTTGACGGAAATCTGTATGTTCTCCGCGAGCATTGCGCTCCCGATCTCACCCTTTCTCAAGCGGCACAGCGTGTATCAAAATTATGTCAAGACAAGGCAACGGAATTTGCCGTAGCTTCTCCCGACATCTGGAATCGCCGTCAGGACAGCGGAAAAAGCGGATTTGAAATCATGCAATCGGTCAGCGGAATGCCCCCTATGGTTTCCGCCGATGACCGAAGAATACCCGGCTGGAGAATATTGCGTGAATATCTTGCCGCTAACGGCTCGCACCCCACTCTGCGAATCTGTGGCTGCTGTCAAGAGCTTATACGCTCGTTACCTGCGCTTCTCACCGACGCAACTCGTTGCGAGGACGCCTCAAGCGAGCCTCATTCGGTAACGCACGCGCCCGAGGCTCTGCGCTACGGATTGATGAGCCGAGCACTTTTGCCAAAAGCACCGCAACATGAGTTTATTTTCCGCCCCAAGCGAACGCTCTCGCCATTTGATTAACAAAAATATCTGTGCTTTGGCAAGAGTCTCTTAAATACGTTCGCAAAAACGATAAAAAAGGAAGGCAAATATTATGTCACAACTAAAAAACAAAAGTCCCGAAA
>JAZSPS010000015.1:0-20391 GCA_045537595.1 Eubacteriales bacterium | reverse complement strand
TATATCTATAACAATATTTTCTTCTTTGCTTTTTGGATCAAATTCGGGAGAACAAAGCAAAAAGTAGTCGCACTCGTCACAACAACACTCAAAGCCCAGCTCTCCGTTGCCAAGACAAACGGCAGGCTCTCCGGGCGTAAGTTCTACGCCGGTAATATCTATTACCTTTCTTGGAATATCTTGGTTCATATATACCCCCTATCAGCATAAAAAAAGTGCGCTCCAATAAAGGAACGCACCGAAAAAGTGTCCCTTTATTGTTGTCACACAATCTCTTTCCAGCGTTAGTGGATATGAGGAAAAAAGGAAACACCTTTTACCAAGAATAGTTTCCACTAAACGCTAAAAAAATATTTGATTGTGTGACGAGTATATTTTACCACAATTCTGCCGATTTGTCAATAAAGCTTGGAAATTTAGCAAAAAAGCGCTTCCCAAATTTCAATGCCACAGCGCAGCTTGAGACAATATAACCTTCGCTTACTACATGAAGATCATCTGCGGAAAGAATTTTTGCCGCAGATGATTTTTTGTGGGATTACTTGACAAAGATGAAACGATATGATATAATTCAGATATAATTTAAATGATAGAATAAAAGATAGAATAAAGGAAGGACAGGTGATACTATGATACACGAAAAAGCAAGATGGATCTGGACAAATTCTGCTCCTAAATCCAATGAATACGCCATCTTTGAGGACCGCTTTGTTTTTGACGGTAAAATCGCGGCGTTCAGTATTGCGGCGGAAACCGATTATATTCTCTATGTCAACGGTCAGCTTGTGGCATTTGGACAGTTTGCGGGCTACCCCTTTGAGAAATATTGCGACGAGCTCGATATTACCTCATATTGCGTAACAGGAGAAAATACTTTTTCCGTGACCGTTCGCTATGAGGGAGTCAACAGTGCCACTCACATCGATGACGGCGCGGGGGTGATTTTTTCGCTGGAGATCGACGGTCGGTTGAAGGTCTGTAGCGGTACAGCTACCTTGGGAGGTGCCGATGACCGTTATATCCAACATCAGAACCGTGCCATTACAGGACAGCTGGGTCTTACCTCAGGCATGCGATGCGGTCATTACCGAGCGGATATCCCTTGTGTTGAGGTGAAAAAGACATATAATATCAAAAAGCGGCCTGTCAAAAAGGCGGAAATGCAAGGCTTTGTTGAGGCAAAGCCTCTGTCGCCGAACAGCTGTATTTATGATCTCGGCAGAGAGGAGGCGGGATATCTTCGGGTAAGGATCAAAGCCTCCGCTCCGTGTACGGTCAAAATTGCCTACAGCGAGCATATTGCCGACGGCAATGTCAGATACCTGATCGGTAAAAGAGACTTTTCCCTTGACTTTGAGACCGATGCGGGCGAGCATGAATTTTTGCAGCTTTTCGTAAGAATCGCCGCCCGATATTTGGAGGTCATCGCTCCGGAGGAGGCGGAGATCCTTTCCGTGGGACTGGAAACGACACGGTATCCTCTTACCGAAAAGAAATATGACGGAGAGGGAATCGACCGGAAAATTTATGATACCTGTGTAAGAACACTTCGCCTGTGTATGAACACGCATTATGAGGATTGTCCGTGGCGGGAGCAGGCATTGTATGTGTTGGATTCAAGAAATCAAATGCTTTGCGGATATTATGCCTTTGAGGAAACCGAGTTTCAGCGCGAGAATTTGATTTTTATCTCAAAGGGAAAACGGGAGGACGGATTTTTGGAGCTGACCTATCCCGCGATCCATACGCCGGCAATTCCGTTTTTCTCCATGATGTATCCTGTTGCCGTTTACGAATATATCAAGCATACGGGCGACGTGAGCATTTTGGACGAAACCATGGAAACAATGCTTGGATTTATGAATCGGCTGAAATCACGAGTGGATGAAAACGGCTTGATCGCGGAGTTTGAAGCCCCCTTCTGGAATTTTTATGAATGGACACAAGGGAGCAGCAGAGGACAAGCGAACCAATATCACTTAATTCTCAATTGCGCGTTGGTCTATTCGTGTACGCATTTTATAAAGCTGTGCGAAATGGCGAGCGTTCCCTTTGATATCGATCTGTCTGTTATAAAAAAGGCGATCGAAAAGAATTTCTTTGATTCGGAAAAAGGCATCTTTTCTCTTTATCCCAAGGATCCTTCACTTTGCTCCCAGCTGGGAAACGCTTTTGCGTTGCTCATCGGCTTGGGAGACAAAAGAACGGTAAGTGCTGTAAAATACAACGAAGATTTGATTCCGGCGACGCTGTCCATGTTGACCTTTGTGTATGACGCGTTGCTTTTGCGTGATGATGCGGCGAAAGACTATATTAAAGCCGATATCCGAAAAAAATATGGATATATGCTGGATGCGGGTGCCACCACCTTTTGGGAAACACTTGAGGGCGCATCGGTTTTAGGCAGCGGCGGAGGCAGTCTTTGCCACGGATGGAGCGCTATCCCCATATATTACTATAATTTACTGTAACCGTTTGGCGATTTGATTATATTGATTATATTTTATTAAATTAAATCGTTATTCAATCAGCAAGGAGAAAAACAAAATGAGAAATTTGACGGTCAAAAGGACAAAAAGCTTTGTGGCATGTGTTATGACCATGAAGGTCTATATCGAAGATCCCGAGGCAGGAGACGTAACGATTAACCAAACGCCTTGTCGAAAATTAGGAGATTTGAAAAACGGAGAGGAAAAAACATTTCCAATCGACGAACAGGCGGCGAAGGTCTTTGTTATTGCGGATCAGCTGAGTAAGGATTATTGCAATGAGTATTACGATCTGCCCGAAGGGGAGGAGGATGTTTTTCTTACAGGAAAAAATAAGCTTAACCCCGGTGCCGGAAATCCCTTTCGGTTTGATAGCAATGACAGTGCGGGGATCGCGGAAAATCGCAAACGAGGAAGCCGAAAGGGCTGGGTGGTTTTCATCGGTGCCGTAATCGTTGGTCTTATTGTTGGATTTTTGATCAGCAAAAGCTTGTTAAGGTTAGGAGAAGCGGAGCCCAAGACCTTTTCCTCCGATGGAATGACCATAACCTTAACCGATGAATTTTCGGAAGCGGAGCTTGATAATTTTACCGTGTCATATGAATCCAAGGAGGTAGCTGTGTTCGCGTTGAAGGAATCCTTTTCTGAGGCTGCCCATCTTAAAAGCATGTCAATTGAGCAATATGGTAATTTGGTAATTCAAATGAACGGATTATTCTCGGACGCGTTAAAAAAAGCAGAGGGGCTCACCTATTTTGACTACGAATATGAGAACACCGAAACCAATGAGACCTATCGGTATTTTGTTTATTTGTACAAAACGGATGACGCGTTTTGGATGGTTCAATTTGCCTTGCCCGAGCAAAATGTTAAGGCGTATAGCGAACAAATTACAGAGTGGGCAAGGGCTGTAACCTTCTCCAATTAAAAAAATTTATCGAATACATATGATGGAATTGGTATGATTCGGTATAATACAGTACGAAAAAGCATCGGGAAAGGGCGGAGATCATGAAAAGCGGAACCAACTCCGCGGTTATGCGGATCAAGAACGAAAAAAATATTTTGTCCATGATCAATCGAGCTCCCATGTCCAGAGTGGAGATCTCAAGAGCGACAGGGCTTACAAAGGCGGCTGTTACGATTATCGCGGATGAGTTGATCTCAAAAGGATGGGTCACAGAGAATGAGGCAAGCACGCCGCGTGTGGGAAGAAAGCCTCTTTTACTGTCCTTTCGCGGCGAAGCGCTCTTCGCCATCGGGATCAATATCACCAGAACCAAATTTTCTGTAGGAATCAGTGACTTTAACGGACAGGTTATCGCCGAAAGAGAATTCGATATATGCTCGGATAAGATTTTCTTTGAAAGAATCGGAGGGATCGTTTTCTCCATGATAGCCGAGTGCGGACTTACATCGGAGCAAATTAAAGGAATAGGAATCGTCACACCGGGTCCTGTGGATCTTGAAAATAATAAGATTTTAAATCCCCCAAATTTCAAGAGCTGGACAAATGTTCCTGTTGTGGAGGAGCTAAAGAAAATTTTCGCGTTTGAAATACTTTTCTCAAGCGTATCGGGAGGGGTAACGGTTTCCGAAAAATATTTTGGCGCGGCGAAACAAAGTGATAATTTTGCGGCGCTGCTGATCAACCGTGACGGAATAGGCTCGGGGGTCGTGCTTGACGGAAAGCTTTTTCGGGGAAATAATGAGATCGGCCATACCTCAATTCGGTTTGACGGGATTCCGTGTGAGTGCGGGAATCGGGGGTGTCTGGAAAAGTACGCGTCTCTTTCGGCGGTTATAAAAAACAGTCCATATCTTAATTGGGAAAGTGTAATGGATGCGGAAGACACGGCGCTGATCGAAAAGGAAAGCGGCTATTTAAGCACGGCGGTGATAAATGCGGCAAATAGCTTTGATATCGATTTGATCGTTTTGTGCGGAGATATTTGCTATAAAGCCAAGCCCTTGGTGGAAAGCATACAAAGAAAGATAGACGGCAGAACATTGTGCCGCAATTTTGTCAGAGTGGTGTCGGGAACGGAGTTTTGCGGAGCAAGGATCGCCGCCTCCCTCGTGGTGCATAAATTTTTTTGCTAAGATTCAATTCGGCGAAAGAGCAGGAGATACAGAGTGTCCGTTCAAACATGAACGATTCGCTCGGGGAGTCGCTTGCTCTTTTTTTGTGAAATATATTGACAAGAAAACACAAATGGGCTATAATTAGTTAAATGATTTAACTAAATTGAATAAGAATTGCTGCGGAGGATATTTATGAAAATATTCCAAAAAGGCTTTAATTTCAGCCAGGACGGACCGGGAAATCGATTGGTCTATCATTTGCAAGGCTGTAATATGAGATGCCTGTGGTGCTCAAATCCGGAGGGAATGACCTTTCACGGAGGGAAGGAATACAGCGTCGGGCAGATCGTACAGGAGAGTGTCAGAAGCCGTGCTATGTTCTTTTCGGGGGGCGGCGTAACCTTTACGGGGGGCGAGGCAACAATGCAGGGAGACGAATTGATAGAGGCGCTAAAAGGGCTTCGGCAAGAGGGAATTCATACCGCAATCGAGACCAACGGTACCTCGGAGAGGCTAATGGAGATCATAGAAGCTGTAGACTATCTGATCATGGACTTTAAGCATTATGATGGCGCTGTTCTTGAGAAATATACAGGGGCGAAAATCGATAAGATCCAAAAAAACTGCGAAAGGATCTGTGCGCTCGGCAGACAGCTTCATATAAGGATTCCCTTGATCAATCACGTAAATGCCCATAGCCCCGAGGGCTTCGCGGAATATTTCTCAAAGCTTGATACGGCGGGCTGTGTGTTTGAATTCTTGCCCTATCATGAGTACGGGAAAGAAAAATGGCGGGAAGAATATAAGATTACCGACGGCTTTGTGACAGCGGAGCAGATCAGACACTTTCAAAAGGTTTTTCAACAGTATAATTTGAAAATAATTCATACATAAAACACATAAAGGAGATAGGGAATGTTTGAGCGGATTTATCAAAACGGACAAATTACGGAAATGGCAAAGGCATTGTATCAGGAGGAACGAAGTATAAAACGGCTGGACGGATGGTTCAGAATTCAAGAGATTGAGGCGGAAGCGGAGAAAACATACGCGGAATACGGCAAAGAAGAAAGAAAGGCGTACCTGCTTCGGGAGGCGCTAAAAACGGTACCGCTTACCGTCAGCGATCACGCGATATTTGTGGGAACACAGAGAGATGCTTTTGCCAAGAGCTACGCGCTGATCAACCCATCCTTTAAGGTGGAGGGCTTTTCGGGATATTGCGATCCCACCGCCATTTATAATGATATTGAGCCTAACGAGGAATTTCCAAGGGAGCGAATTGAAAAAATGCGCGCCTTTACCGAAAATACGCCTATGGTGGATAAGCTGAACGCTACATATCAACAGGCAAACGATTATACCAAGGAAGTCATCTTTTTTGTGGAACAGGTTACAGGACACGTGATTCCCGATTTCCGATATGCGCTGAAATACGGGATCGATCGGCTCATTGCCGAGGCGGAAGCCAAGGATGGCGAATTTTATCGGGCGGCGAAGATCACGCTGGAGGGCGTAAAAATTCTGATCGGTCGGTATCGGGAGCTGGTTCGGAAAAAACAAAGGACCGCAAAGGGAACGGAGCTTGCAAAGCTTGAGATCATGGAAAAAAATCTTACAGCAATCTACGGAAACGGAGCCCGCGATCTTGCCGAGGCGATCCAACTTTATATTCTGCTCTGGCAGGTTATGTGCATTGAGCAAGCGCCAAATCCCTACGCGTTTTCTGTGGGAAACGCCGATAGAATTTTTGAGCCTTACAGAGGAGAGCTGAGCAGAGCCGAGGCAGCGGAGCTGTTTAAGCATTTTCTCGTGTTCTATAATGTGGGAGACAGAAGCTGGGCGATATCTCAAAACGTTATCATAGGCGGAAGAGATATTGAGGGCAATGACCTGACCAATCCCATGTCATACGCCATACTTGACGCGTATTACGATATGAATCTTCCTCAGCCGATCCTGTCGGTAAAGCTCCATAAAAATACGCCCGAAAGGCTTTATCGGGAGCTGGGAAAATTTTTCTTCAGCGCGGGCGTTCTTACCCCCTCCTTGTTCAATGATGACGCTATGTTCGAGGTCCTGTCGAAGAATGGGGTAGACAGAAGTGATCTGCCCGACTATTCCATCGCGGGATGTCAGGAGCCCCTGATCATGGGAAAGGATAACGGAAATACAACCAATAGCTGGCTCAGCTTGCCCAAGGTGCTTGAAATGGTGCTGACCGGAGGGATTTCCAATGTTACGGGAGAGAAGCTGATGGAGCTGCCGAAATGCGAGCTTTCCCGCGTGCGGGAGGCATATTATACCGCGTTGAAGCAGATCATTCATACCATGTGCCAATCGGCAAATGGGGCGTCTGTGGCGCTTTCCGAGCTCAGAGTACCCTTTCTCAGTATTTTTATGGGAGGGATGGATACAGGAGCGGATATGCGCGATACCGAAAAGCAAGGCACAAAATATAACGGAAGCGGCTGCTTGGTTCACGGACTTTCGGTGCTGGCGGATTCCTTTGTGGCGATGGATTGCTATGTGAGGGATTACCCCAACGACGAAATGCGTCTGCTTGATGCGCTCAGAAATAATTTTGAAGGTTATGAGGAGCTTCGAAGCTATCTCCTCGCATGTCCCAAATACGGAAATCATGAGGAGATTGTTGACAGAGAAGCGAGAGAGATCGCTTTGCGTGTGTCAGATATGCTTCGCGCGGAAAAGAATTATCTTGGAAACAGCTTCCGTCCCGATTTTTCCAGTCCCTCTACACATCTGCTTTATGGCTATTGGGTGGGAGCTACCCCCGACGGAAGAAAATCACGGGATATGCTGGGCTATGGCGTGGATCCCTTGTACGGCGCCGCTTCGGGAGGACTTGGATTCAGGATGCTTTCCAATATGGAGCTTCCCTTTGAGGAATTTAACGGAGGATACGCCTCCCATCTTGGAATCGATCCCAAATATTTCAGAGGCGAGACCTATGAGGATAAGGGAATGGAATTTAAAAATAACGTAATAACTCCCTTGTTCTTTAATGAGCTGAAGGAAGGAATATCCCCTTTTTATCTCTATGTCAATGTCACAACGCCGGAAACACTGCGAAAGGTGTTGGCAAATCCGAAAAAATACGCGCCAAGCGGCGTATATATTATGCGGATCCACGGAACCTTCGTCAATTTCCTTGATCTTTCCCCCGCCATTCAAAATGATATTATCACAAGGCTGGATCCGGCATCCACATCCATCGGATGCTGAGAGGGAGGAGATATGAAGGTCATAGGGATCGACGTGGGAACCACAAGTATATGCGGTGTGGTTATGGATGCGGAAAACGGAAGCGTCCTGAGAGCGAGAACCGAAAATTCCAACGCGTTTATTCAAACAGCAAAGACATGGGAAAGAATACAGAATGTATCGTTAATCGTTGATATCGCTGCCGGGATTTTGAATTCCTACCTAAGTGAGTACGAAGGGGAGATCTTGGCAATCGGAATTACGGGACAGATGCATGGGATCGTATATGTGGATTCCCTTGGCAGAGCGGTAAGTCCGCTGTATACCTGGCAGGACGGCAGAGGAAATCTTCCGTATAGGGAAACCACTTACGCTAAATACTTGGGAAGCTTTTCAGGCTATGGCAACGTAACAGATTTTTATAACAGAGAAAATGGGCTTGTGCCAAAGGATGCGGTTACCTATTGTACCGTACATGACTATCTTGGTATGGTTCTTTGCCAAAACAGGCAGCCCATTGTCCATTCCGGTAACGCGGCAAGCCTTGGACTTTATGATATGGAACATAAAAAATTCCATTATGATTATCATCCCACGGTAACCGATGGTTTTCAGATCATCGGAACATATCGGGATATTCCGGTCTCGGTTGCCATAGGAGATAATCAGGCAAGCGTTTTTTCCACGCTTGCGGATCCAAAGGATCTGCTGATCAATATCGGAACGGGAAGCCAGATATCTATCGTGTCCGATCAAGCGGTTTGTGCCGAAAACATTGAGAGCAGACCCTATTTTGAGGGAAAATATCTTGTGGTTGGCTCCGCGCTTTGCGGGGGCAGAGCGTATTCTCTTCTGAAGGATTTTTACGCTCAGTTGCTTGAGCTGGCTGAAATAAAAGACGTAAATGTATACGGGATCATGGAAAAAATGCTGGAGCGAAAAAAACGCACTGACCTCAAAGTGGATACACGGTTTGACGGAACCAGAAGCAACGCGGCAGTCACAGGAGGAATTCATGGGATCACGGTCCGTAACTTTACTCCCGCGGATGTGACGGTGGGATTGGCATACGGTATGCTCGAAGAGCTTTACGAAATGTACCTGTCCATGGGAGAAGGAAGAGTCGGAATTGTGGGTTCAGGAAACGGAATAAGAAAAAATAAAGCCTTGAAACGTATTGCCGAAGAAATTTTCGGGGGAAAGCTTCGTACGCCTCAATATACGGAGGAGGCTGCGTGCGGAGCCGCGCTTTTCGCTCTTGTCTCCTGCGGAAAATATAAAAGCGCGTCCGATGTACAAAAACTGATCAGATACGCGGAGGACGGAACCTATGCTTGATAGGATTGACATGAGGAATCAGCCGCTGTTTTTTGAGAAAAACAGGGTGTCCAGAGTTTATACGGGCGGAAAATTGTTTTCAGATTTTTTGGGAGATGATTCGGAAGACGGCTTTTACCCCGAGGAATGGATCGCCTCTGCGGTAAGGGCGATGAATAAAGAAAAAAAGGGCGAAAAGGAAGGGGTGTCAAAGCTTCGCGACCGTGAGATCTATTTTGATGAGCTGCTCGCGGCAAATCCCATGGAAATGCTTGGAACAAAGGAAAAAATGCGCATCCTCGTCAAATTTCTTGACAGTGCCATAAGATTGCCCGCCCAAGCCCATCCGGATAAGGAATTCTCAAGAAAATATTTTCATTCGGAATATGGTAAGACCGAAAGCTGGATCATTCTCGGCGTGCGAGAAAACGCGAAGATCTTTTTCGGCTTTAAGGATGGGGTCGATGAGAAAGCCTTCCGACAGGCGATTGAGGACAGTGAGAGGGATAAAAACGCCATGGAGAACCTGATGCGCGGTATTACTCCTAAGGTTGGGGACGTATTTCTTGTTCCTGCCAAGACGGTGCACGCCATCGGCGCGGGATGCCTGATCCTTGAGATTCAAGAGCCCACCGATTTTACCATCCAGCCCGAGCGCTGGTGCGGAGATTATAAGCTTTCGGATGAGGAAATGTATTTGGGACTTTCTCCCGACGACGCGGTAAAATGCTTTTCCTTTGATAGCTCATCAGAGGCAAGGATCACACCGAAAGCGCAAAAGCTTGGTGAAAATGTTGTACTGGAGAGACTGATCGATGAGAGCCTTACTTCCTGCTTTGTGATCAATCGGATCAAGTGTGACGGCGGAAGTTACCCCTTGGATATCCAAGATAGCTTTGGAGTGTATATCGTCACAGGCGGAGAAGGCGAGCTTTTGGGAGAAGGATACCGAAGTCGGATCAAACAGGGCGATTATTTCTTTATGCCGTATTCAGCCATGGGAAAATATAAAATTGGCGGCAGGATCGAATTTGTGGAGTGTTATTGATTAAAAACTTAAATGTTATGGAAAAATCAGAGACTGTATGATATGCTTATTGGTAGAAATGAGATGACGGTATGGAATATTTACAAAAGCTGAATTATCATTATTCCCCCGCGAAGGGATGGATCAACGATCCTAACGGATTGGTGTATTATAAAGGCTATTATCATGTTTTTTATCAGCACGCGCCCGATTATGAGGTGCCGTGGAAACAACCCATGCACTGGGGACATGCCAGAACAAAGGATTTTTTGCGTTGGGAGGAGCTGCCCGTCGCGCTTTATCCCGATCGGGAATATGACAGTAATGGATGTTGGTCGGGAACAGCGATCGTGAAGGATGACGTATTATATCTTTTTTACGCTTCCGTTCGCGGTAAGGAACATATACAAACGGTAAGCGTGGCGTATTCAGAGGACGGAATCCATTTTGAAAAATATGAGAAGAATCCCATAATCGATCACTATCCCGCGGAGGGAAGCTCTGATTTTCGTGATCCGGCGGTATGCTGTATCGACGGCAATTATTATTGCGTTATGGCAAGCGGAAATCCACAGGAGCGGGTAGCTCGCCTGTTGCTTTATAAAAGCGAGGATCTTTTCCGTTGGGAATATCTTGGCGTTATGAGTGAATGGGCAGAGGGGAAATATGCCGAGTGTCCCTCCTTTATGATGGCGAAAGACAGATGCTTGCTGACAGCGTCGGTGTGTACCCTGGAAAAAAAGCACTTTTTTACGGTAATGTACGGAAGACTTGAGAATGGGAAATTTAAGGTAGAATATTCCGCCGAGGTGGATAAAGGTCCCGACCAGTACGCGGGACAGGCGTTTTGCGATCACCGAGGAAGAAATATTCTGCTCTCATGGATTCCGGGATGGAAATACAGCGGCTATGCCGAGAAGGATGTGGGATGTATGTCTGTTCCTCGGGAGATAAAGCTGATTAACGGAAAAATTTACGGTTATCCCGTAGAGGAATTGCAATATTTGCTGAAGGATGAGGATCCATCGGTCAAACGAACCGAACAGGGCTTTGTCATTGAGCGAAAGGGAAGAAGCCCCGTGGTGTATGAAGGGGAGGTGCGGGAGCTGAAGATCCTTCGGGACGGATATGTTGTAGAGGTTTTTGTGAACGGAGGAGAAGAGGTATATACCGCGCTGCTCTAAAAATTAAAAACTGAAAAAACGGATTGAGAAAACAAAGAAACCGCATACAGAAAATCGGGACACCTCACAAAAAATGAGATGTCCCGAAGCTTTTTGCGCGGGATCGCGGGTTATTCAATATCCAAACCAACAATTTTGTTGGCAAAGAAAAATTTTCCGAAAATATATTTGTCTGAGGCGCTTTCCGTCAGGGTGATCACCTTGCCGTCATAATAATCCAATCCCTCTGCCATGGCGGGTCCCTTGATCTCATTTATAAAGCTGTCTAAATAATAAAGCGGAGCACCGTCCAGCGTGAAGCCCGAATCAAAGGCATCGCTCTCGTTGTAGACATAATATACACTGCTCGCCGGTCCGTATGAGGTGGAGAGAACGACCTTCCCGTCGGGGGTAAAGCAAATTCCCTGAACCTTGTTGCGGATGGAATAGATCTTGTCAGGCCGCGTCAGGTCGTGAAAGGAATAACGGGAAACGATGGCGTAGTAGGTGCCGTCCGAGGTCTCGTAGGGATGCTCGGTCACATAAGCGCCCCCGTCATGAAACTCACCCACATACAGGTAATTTTCATCCGCGAAGGCAAAGGAGGCGGCGTTGTTTACCGAAATACTGCCGAGGATTTCTACGGAATCACCGTTTTCCGCGTTTAAAATGCTTTGTAGAGAAAGGGTATGTATAGCACTGTTACACGCAAGATATACCGTATCACCGTGCCAAGCGATTCCGCCGGAATGTCCCGAAAAGGGCTTTCCGTCCTTGGAGAGAGAAACATAATAAGAATTGTTATCCGTGTCGGTAATATAAATTCGGCTGGCACTGTGATCCGCCATGTATCCCGAGACAAGAATTTTTTCCTCCGCTCCGAGGGTATCAACGGCACAGATCCCCTGACATACAAAGCCGTCACCCAATCCGGGGTTTTTGCAGATGTTGGATTTTAAGGAATAGTATTCCGCGTAGATCGGAAATTTCAACAGATTCAAGCTTCCCAAAACCAGTAAGATCACGCTGAGCAAGGCGGAAAGAAGGATCAAACCCGCCCGTCCTAATATTTTTAATACCTTTTTCATAAAAGCTCCTTTTTTACCGATGTTATCTGTGAGGTTTATTCAATGCTGTGTTGATTCTATTTTACCATAAAATCGTAAAAAAAGCAAAAGGAAAAATAAAAAAGCGGAAGAAGAAAAATGAGAGGTCGATTTTTGAGAATCCATAAAAGGAACATGTTGATTTTTTAGGAGGAATGTGCTATACTAATGACATAGTTATGTAGAAACGAATCACAATAAAAATACGAAAGATCGTTCATAGATCAGCTGCTTACAGAAGCATGAAAAAAGGATAGGAGAACAGAAAATGAAGATCGCGAATATTATGAACTTCGTTCGGTGTATCGACGAGAGACATAAAAACAGCTGGGAGCCGCAATATAAGACAACAGCGGCGGAGCTTGATTTGGTAAACGAGCTGGGACTTGAAAATACATTTTTGCTGCAATACGATGTGCTTTGCGACGAAGCGTATCAAAAGCTGTTTAAAGAGAAGGCGACGGAAAGGACCGAGCTGGGACTTTGGTATGAGATCGTGGAGCCGTTGACTGCCGCTTGCAAAATGCCCTACCGAAGCGAATACGGATGGAAGTGGGATTGGCATATCGTCCCCGGATTTTCCATGGCGTACACACCCAAGGAAAGAGAAATGCTTGCCGATGAGGCAATGAGAAAATTTAAAGAGATCTTCGGATATTATCCCAAAAGCGTCGCGAGCTGGCTGATCGATTCCCATACGATCGAGTATCTGGCAGACCGCTATGATATCAGCGCCTTCGCGATCTGTCGGGATCAGATCAGTACCGATGCCTATACGCTGATCGGAGGCTACTTTAATCAGGGGTATTATCCCTCTCGGAAAAATATGTTTACACCCGCTCAGACGGAGGGAGAACGGATCCATGTTCCCGTGTTCCGCCTGTTGGGACCCTGCCCAATACATAACTGCGAGTCAGGAAAATACCTGTCCGCCGAGCACCATAAAAAGCGGATCGGATGCTATACCTTGGAGCCGGGTTGGATGATGGGAAAAACCCCGGAATATGTGGATTGGTTTTTTAAAACATTTTACGAGAACGAGGATCTTGGCTTTTCCTACACGCAATTGGGTCAGGAAAATAGCTTTGGCTTGCATTTCGATATTATCACCCCCTTGCGGATGCAGCTTGAAAAGATAACCAAGCTAAAACAGGTTCAGGTGAAAAAAATGTGTGATACGGGAGAGGCGTTTAAAAAGCTGTTTCCCAATAAAACCCCCGCGACCTCTGTCGTCGCCACAGATAACTGGGATACAGAAGACGTGCAATCCATCTATTATAATTGTCAGAATTACACGGCAAATCTTTTCCGATATGAAAACAGTGTATTTATTCGCTCGCTGTTTCTCTTTGATGAGCGTGTGCCCGATCGATACCTGACGGAACCCTGTACAGGCTTTGAGGCGATCTACGAAAATCTTCCCATCATTCATAACCAGCAATGGAATCGGGCAGAAAAGAAAAATTGCGGGCTTGTTGTCGATTCGGAGGGCGCTCCCTTGACTGCCGAAAAGATAAAAGAGGGGGTCTTAAGGGTTTCTTGGAAGGATCGCCTGGTAACCTTTGAGGAAGAAAAAATTACGATCCGAGCGGATCGGATCCGATTGCTTCTTGGGGAACCGGAGGCAAAAATCTCTTTGAGCGATCATGTGATTTCTTATGAATATAAAGGAAATGCCTACGGCTTGCGTGTGGAAAACGCGACGGTTTGCCAAGGAGAGGATGGAAGTATTGAGATCCGCTCGGAGGGAGAAGACTGCATGCTTTTTCCTACGGTGACGGTGTAAAGTATAGAGTATAAAGGAAAAGAAAAATAAAATTAGGAGAAAAATAATGAGTTCAACAAGAAGCTCTTTTACCGGTAAGATCGGTTTTGTATTGGCGGCGGCAGGATCGGCTGTGGGACTGGGGAATATTTGGCGCTTCCCATACCTTGCGGCAAAGTACGGCGGCGGAATTTTTCTGCTGGTATATCTTCTGCTTACCGTAACCTTTGGCTTTTCGCTGATGGTGGCGGAAATCGCCATCGGACGAAAGACACAGCTCAGCGCCATCGGCGCTTACCGTGCTTTGGATCAACGGTTTTCCTTTATGGGAATTCTGGCATCGGTAGTGCCTGTAATCATTTTGCCCTACTATTCGGTGATCGGAGGTTGGGTAATGAAATATATGTTCGGATTCGTGTTTGGACAGACCTCCGTCATGGCAGACAGCGCGTATTTTGGCACATATATCAGCTCGGCAGCGGAGCCGATCCTTTGGTTTCTCCTCTTTATCGGTATTACGGCTGTAATCGTCCTGTGCGGTGTTGAGAAGGGAATTGAGAAGGTCAGTAAGATCATGATGCCGATCCTGATCGCTTTGATCATCTTTGTTGCCGTGTATACCATTTGTACAATGGACGGAGCTTGGGAAGGAGTAATCTACTACATTAAACCCGATTTTTCTAAATTTTCTGTCATGACGGTCGTGGCGGCAATGGGACAGCTGTTTTATTCCATGTCGATCTCCATGGGAATCATGATCACCTTCGGCTCCTATATGCAAAAGGAGATCAGCATCGAAAAATCCGCAAAGCAGATCGAGCTGTTTGATACAGGAATTGCGTTTCTTGCGGGACTTATGATCATTCCGGCGGTGTTTGCCTTCTCGGGCGGCGATGAGACAGCGCTGGGACAGGGGCCGGGCTTGATGTTTGTTACCTTGCCAAAGGTATTTGATACAATGCCGGCAGGCGGTATGATCGGGGCGTTGTTCTTTGTTATGGTGTTCTTTGCCGCCCTGACCTCAGCGATCTCCTTGATGGAAACGGTGGTTTCCATTGTTCAGGATAAGTTTAAATTGGGACGAAAGACCTGTTGCGCCATTGTGCTGGGAATATGCCTTTTGTTGGGAATCCCATCCTCCTTTGGATATAGCCTGTGGAGCAACGTGACACTGCTGGGGATGCAGGTTCTTGATTTCTTCGACTTCCTGAGCAATAGCCTCTTGATGCCGTTGGTCGCGCTGATCACCTGCGTGCTGGTGGGATACTTTATAAAACCCAAGGCTTTGATCGAGGAAATATCCATCAGCGGACAGTTTAAGCAAAAAATGCTGTTTTCGGTCATGATCCGATATATCGCCCCCATATGTATCGTTTTGATTCTTGCCTCCTCAATTCTCAGCGCGCTTGGATTGTTAACAATTTAAAAAAATAATACCGCGAGTGGAAGAAGGCACTTCTGAAAGCGGAAGATTTACCTTGCGCATGGAATCACCGTCAAAAATTTTGAAGCGGAGTAAATTTATTTACAAACCAAGACTTGATTTTGCCGCAATGCTATTGACTTTCCAATAAGAAGGTGCTATAATATTCTTATAATATAAATTTAATATCATTTGTTTGGAGGTTCACTATGAAGCATATTAAGACAATTGAAACCCGTAATCTCTGCGATAGCGCGAAGAACGGCGGTTGCGGCGAGTGCCAAACTTCTTGCCAGTCTGCTTGCAAGACCAGCTGCGGAATTGCTAACCAGCAGTGCGAAAACGCCGGCGAAAGCAAAGAAAGCAAGTAATCAAAAAAGCTGAAATGCCACCGGAAACGGCGGCATTTTTATCGTTTATATAACGTTTATATAAAAATAAAAAAGATAAAAAAGTTTAAACAACAAAGTCAAAGGAGAGCTTTATGATACATCAATATCATCTTGGAGACTATTATATCGTTCTTGACAGCTGCTCGGGCTCTGTTCACGCGGTAGATGAGACAGCATATTATATGATCGCCGCTTTTGAGGGAAGAGAGAGGGAGGAGGTCATCCATAGGGTAGCGAAGCAGCTGGCGGACCGTCCCGAAATAACCCGTCAGGAGCTTGAGGAATGTTATGAGCAGATCGAAGGGCTAAAGAAAAACGGACAGCTTTTTGCTCCCGATACCTTTGAACCGATGGCGGGACATCTGAAGGAAAAAACGGCGGGCGTGGTAAAGGCGCTTTGCTTACATATCGCCCATACCTGCAACCTTAACTGCTCCTATTGCTTTGCGAGCCAAGGAAAATATCACGGAGATCGAGCGGTTATGAGCTTTGAGGTGGGAAAGAGAGCCTTGGATTTTCTCGTTGAGAATTCAGGTAGCCGCCATAATCTGGAGGTAGACTTTTTTGGCGGCGAACCGCTGATGAATTTTGAGGTGGTCAAGCAGCTGGTGGCTTACGCTCGGGAAATAGAAAAGAAGCATCACAAGAATTTTCGGTTCACTCTTACGACAAACGGTATGCTGATCGACGATGACGTGATCGATTTTGCCAATCGGGAAATGAGCAACGTAGTCCTTAGCTTGGACGGAAGAAAAGAGATTCATGACCGGTTTCGTGTGGATTACGCGGGAAAGGGAAGCTGGGATCGTATCGTGCCCAAATTTCAAAAGCTTGTAGAGGCAAGAGGCGGAAAGAATTATTATATGCGAGGAACCTTTACTCACGCCAATCCCGACTTTTTGAAGGATATTCAGCAGATGCTGGAGCTTGGCTTTACCGAGCTGAGCATGGAACCGGTGGTGTGCGCCGCGGGGGATCCGTCGGAGCTGACGAAGGAGGACCTTCCTATTGTGCTGGAGCAGTACGAAGAGCTGGCGGAGCTGATGCTCACACGAGACAGAGAGGGAAAGCCCTTCACCTTTTACCACTATATGATCGATCTGACAGGAGGTCCCTGTATCTATAAAAGGATCTCGGGATGCGGATCGGGAACCGAATATATGGCGGTCACTCCTTGGGGCGATCTGTACCCCTGCCACCAGTTTGTGGGCGAGGAAGCCTTTAAGCTGGGAAATATATGGGACGGCGTGACCAATCAAGAAACGCAGAATGAGTTTGCCTGTTGTAATGTATATTCGCGTCCCGAATGTCGGGATTGCTGGGCGAAGCTGTATTGCTCGGGCGGATGCGCCGCAAATGCTTACCATTCCACAGGCTCGGTTACAGGCGTATATCAATACGGATGCGAGCTGTTCCGTAAACGAATGGAATGCGCGATTATGGTTGCCATAGACCGCGCCTTCCGAGAAGAGCAAGCATGAAAACCCCCATCGTTGATTTTGTACGGCACTATGCGGAGGATTCCGCGCTTCGATTGCATATGCCGGGACATAAGGGAATGAATCAGCTTGGAAGAGAAACGGGAAAAGAAACGGGAATAGAAAGATGGGATATTACCGAGATTGAAGGAGCTGATAGCTTGTACGAAGCCAAGGGGATCATTGCGGAAAGCGAGGAAAACGCGGGGAAGCTGTTCGGGGCACAAACCTTCTATTCTACAGAAGGCTCCTCCTTGTGTATCCGCGCTATGCTGTATCTGACAATGCTGTATGCGCAGAGAGGGGAAGGACAGAAGCGCAAAAAAACGTTGATCGCGGCGGGGAGAAACGCCCATAAAACCTTTCTCAGCGCGGCGGCGCTGCTGGATCTTGATGTGGATTGGATCTATTCTGAGGGTGAAGAGTCTTATTTGTCCTGTCAGCTTGACGCCGAAAGTATCGAGAAATATTTTGCGCAGGCAAAAGAGCTTCCAACAGCATTGTACTTGACAGCCCCCGATTATCTGGGAAATCTGCCGAATATTTCAGAGATCGCTAAGGTTTGCCGCCGCTATTCGGTTTTGTTGCTGGTGGATAATGCCCACGGGGCGTATTTAAAATTTTTGCCGCGATCCTTGCATCCAATAGATCTGGGAGCGGATCTGTGCTGCGATTCCGCGCATAAAACACTGCCCGTGCTTACAGGAGGCGCGTATTTGCATATTTCATATAAAGCGCCTTCTTGGATGGGGAAGCAGGCAAAAAACGCAATGGCATTGTTCGGCTCCACCAGTCCGTCCTATCTGATCCTTCAATCCTTGGACCAAGCAAACGCTTATTTGGCACAGGGATATGGAGAACGGCTTGAAAAATTTGCGAAAAAAGCGGAGAGCTGTAAGCAAAGGCTTCAAAACTATGGATATGAGCATTGCGGGGATGAGCCCTTAAAGCTGACCTTGCGGACGAAGGACTACGGATACGAGGGAAGGGAATTTGCGGAGCTGTTGCGAGAAAAAAAGATCGTCTGCGAGTTTTCGGATCCTGATTTTGCGGTAATGATGCTGACCCCTGAGATCGGTGAGGAAGGGATGGAGCGACTGGAGCAGGCGCTAAGAGAAATTCCCAAACGAAAAAGAATCGAAGAGAGAGCGCCGACATTCCCTAAAGCGAAACAAATCCTTTCGGTACGGGAAGCGGTGTTTTCGGCAAGTGAGGAGATACCCGCGGAGCAAAGCGTTGGAAGAATTTTGTCGGCGGCAACGGTGTCCTGTCCCCCCGCGGTTCCCATCGTGGTATGTGGAGAGAGAATACAGGCGGAGGCTGTTCCGTGCTTTGCGTATTATGGAATTACCTCTTGCTTAGTGATTTTGGAATAGCTTTTCTTTAGTCGATGAGAATGGATGGCAGAAGAATATACAGCAGAGGATGAGAAAATAAAAAATGCCGCCGAGAGAAATTCAAATTCGCCCGGCGGCATGATAATTGATCGTACAATTTCCTAACATTAAGTTTTTGACATTTTTGAAAAAGTTCTTGACATTTTTAAGAGAACATGATATAATACTTTGGTAAAAATGAAATAAATTGAATATATCGAGGTGTGGCTCAGCTTGGTAGAGCGCTACGTTCGGGACGTAGAAGTCGCAAGTTCGAATCTTGTCACCTCGACCATATCGAGTGTTCATAACTGATGTTAGGAACACTCGATATTTTTTTGCCTGTGTTTACTTAATATTAAGTTGTTTGGAGCAGATTCGTCTGCTCTTTTTTATTTTGTGGTTATACTGCGCTGGGAAGATATTCGATAGCCACTCCCTGCCGTGAATCAAGCTTGTAGGTGTGCTTTGGAACGATACTCGGCAGATCAATACAACCGACAAAGCGGTAGTGTATCACAAGCCGTTGCGTTCTGTTCTTGCCCGTTCCCTCAATCGGAAAAACTTCGATCTTGTCAATGAGTTCTTGGAGAACGATGGGTGTCAGCGTTTGCATCGTCATAAACTTACGGATTGCTCGGATAAAACTGCCCGACGAGTTTTGTGCGGTGTTAAGGCGATCATGCTTGTTCTTGAGATCAAACATCTGCTTTTTGAGTTCTTCTTGCTCCACCTCGTATTTGTGAGACAGTCGCATAAACCAATCGTCCGTGACCTTGCCGTTTACGTTGTCCTCATAGACTCGTTCATAGAGTCGTAGCAGCTCTTGGCTTCGTGCCGTAGCAGCCGCCAAGGCACTCTCTACCGCTTTTCTTTCAGCCATTGAGTCTTTGTTGCTCTTATGCTCCAAAAGCTCTGCAAAGGCATTCTCGTCATGATCAAGGTAGGTGGCGAGCTTGAACAGTTCCATCTTTACCACTTGCTCCAAGGAATCTTCTCTGACGTAATGAGTTGACTCACAGGTGCCGCGAAGCCCCTTGTAGTTGGAGCAACTGTAAAAGCGGATGCTTGGATTCTGCTTATTGATGTTGAACCACAGCTTGTGTCCGCAATCACCGCAATAAAGAAGATTTGTGAAGATACTTTTCTTCACGTTCTCGTTCTTTGGCTTGCGTCGTTTGGAATTCTTGGTTAACTCTTGAACACGTTCCCAAGTCTCGCGATCAATGATCGGCTCATGAACGTCCTTGAAGATTGCCCAATTCTCTTTCGGGTTCTCAACGCGGGTTTTGTTGCGGAAGGATTTGGAATAGCTCTTGAAATTGATGATATCTCCGCAATACTCCTGTTGTTCAAGCATCTTGGCTATCGTGGTCTTGCACCACTTGTACGGATTCGGTTGCGTTTTCTTTCCGCCTCTGCTCATACCCTTACTCTGCCAATAGTCTTGGGGCACAAGAACCTTATCGTCTTGGAGAATCCTTGCAATGGTCTCGTTTCCGTTACCCTCAATACAAAGTCGGAATATCCTTTGCACAACCTCTG
>JAZSPS010000043.1:0-14674 GCA_045537595.1 Eubacteriales bacterium | reverse complement strand
GGCTGTATTGTTAGCGGAAAAGCTGGGGGTTGATACGGTTATCACCTTCTCGGGCTGCCCCGGCGACCATGAGGGAGCAAAGCTTCCCAACTGGGTAACCTGCGCATGGCCTGAGGACTATGTTGAAATTCTCAACTGGCAGTGGAATGAAAAGCTGATTCCGTACTGGAAGAAGACAGGTGCCTTTGCTCTTGAGCACGGCGTAAGCCATATCGCGTTCGAGATGCACCCCGGCTTCTGCGTATATAACCCCGAAACACTTTTGAAGATCCGTGCGGCTGTGGGCGACGTGATCGGTGCCAACTTTGACCCCTCTCACTTGATTTGGCAGGGAATCGATCCCGTAGCGGCGATCCGTGCGCTGAAGGGTGCTATTTATCATGTTCACGCCAAGGATACAAAGATCGATAAATACAATACGGCTGTCAACGGCGTACTGGATACCAAGCATTACGGTAAGGAATTGGAGCGCTCTTGGGTATTCCGTACCGTGGGATACGGTAACAACGAAACATACTGGAGAGATCTGGTTTCCAACCTTCGTCTCTGCGGATATGACAAGGTTCTTTCCATTGAGCATGAGGATAGCGTAATGTCTATTGATGAGGGACTGAGAAAAGCGGTAAGCTTCTTGCAGGATATTATCATTGTAGAGCCGAAGCCCACCACCATGAGCTGGGCATAAACCGCTCACGCCGCTCAATATTTTAACTACATAAAACAAAAAAGGATGACTTGTGAAATCATAAGCCATCCTTTTTGTATTGGTCTATAATCTATAAAGGAAAAATTATTTAAAGCCCAGTTTTTTCAGAAGCTCATAACGTATTTGAGCGGTAAAACGGTAGGGACCCGAGATCAAAAGGATCTCATCCTGTCCAAGATCAGCCAGCGCGTGAGTAACTGTATCCCGTATGGATGCGCACTGAACGGTGTTGGCGTGGGGAGAGGGATCTGTACCCCCCGCTGAGAAAATAATACTTTTATCAATTGTATAGGAATGCTTCTCCAAAACCTTGGAGTAGCGTTCAAGAAGATGCTCGTCAGGAAGACAAAGCCGAAGGCTTGATCCGATGACAGAGCGGAAATCCGCCATGGAAGCACAAACCGTTTCAATCGCCACATCCGAATGAGTGCTGTCGGCTATAATGGTGGGGGATACCGAGAGGATCTCGAATTTTGCCGGTATCCTTGCCCGTTTCAAGCCGGTTTGGATCTGCTCCTCCGAAAGGGAATATCCGCGCCGAGCCAGCATTTCCAAGATCTCCAATACCACGGTCGCGTTGGTGACCTGAAATTGTCCGCAAAGACCTATGTGATAGGATTTCCCCTTGTAAAGAAAATCCGTTCCAAACAAAGAAAGCTTTTTTATTTCGAGCATGGCTTTTGTCGGAATGGTCAAACGGCAATTGATGGCGGCACATGTTTGAGAGATTACGTGATAAGCATTCTGGTCTTGGGGCGCGCTGACAATTTCCTGAATCCCGTGTGAAATATAGGTGCGGATTTTTTTGATTTCCTTGGAGTTATTGCTTGGGATCGTTCCGCAAATTGCCGCCGCGAATGGGGCGGACAGAAATCTTGTAGGATCGGGATTGTTGTGGTCACTCTCTATTAAGCATAAAGCGCATCCCATATCACGGAAGATCAGCAGAGCGGCTGTTAAAAGGATCTCATTTTGTGTCAGAACGATCTCATGGGTTTGCATGTCAGCGGGATCGGCGGAATCGGATTCTCCGTCTTTTTCCATTTCCTTTAAATCCTTTAAATCCTTTGAGTCCTTTGTATCCTTTGTGTCCTTCGCTCGCTCGGCTTCTGAACGGATCTGCTTGTTGATCTCCAATATGGCACGGTAGACCGTTTCGGTATAGTGGGCGAAATCCGCATAGCTTACGTGTGACGCGTTGATTCGGATGTTTTCGCAAAGCTCGGAGCGCAGGGGCGTGGTAAGACATCCCATTTTGAGGGGAGAGTCCTTAAAAACCGACATCAGCATTTCCGCGCAAACGGTTTTTCCGTTGCTGCCTGCCAAGCGTAGATATTTTAATTTTTTTTGAGGGTTTCCCAAATGATCCCAAATGCGGCGGAGAGCGGCTCCGCTATCGGACATGGGAGATTCGGAAGGCGCCTTTAAAATATATTTTACAGCGTTAAGGTAGGTCATAAAATGCTCCGTTTTAACTGTTTTATATGTTTATTTTTTTGAATCCCCTAAATCCATCAAAAATGGAATTCATGCTGCGGATGATCTCCGCACAGGAATCGCTTTGCCTCCAGATAGCGCTCCATTGCCGCGCGGGCGGCTTTCGATTCGGGATCGAAATTCTTTTTTCGAACGGCTCGGAGCATAATATTTTTCGGAGTTTCATCGGGATCGATCAGCTCCAGCGCCATGGTGGAATATCCTTGCGCCTCCAATCGGCAAAGGCGCAATGCATCGGTGGCAGCGTCGCAAAGCTTCTGTCGGAGCATGGAGTAATCGGTGATAAAGGAAAGAGAAGGGCATTGGATGTTGTGGTTTAACTCATGATGACAGCAGGGGGTAGAAAGGATCACATCGGTTTTCCACTCAGCGGCACGGGTTAATACAAAGTCGGTAGCGATATCGCAAGCATGGAGAGAGATCACTAAGGAAGGAAGACGGTGAGGAGTGTAATTTTGAATATCCTCACAGAGAAATTCCAAGCCGTCAAAATGTAAGTCTCTTGCGACACGGTTACAGTACTCGATTACATCTTCCTTTAAATCGACCCCCGTCATGGAAACACGGGTTTGCTTAACATTGGCAAAATAATGATACACAGCAAAGGAAAGATAGCTTTTTCCGCAGCACAAATCGCAAATGCGAATCTCATCCTTTGGAAGCTTATCCTCAACATCGCGGATCAATTCAAGAAAGCGGTTGATCTGACGAAACTTTGCCTGCTTGCGGTCATGGATTCTTCCGTGCTCGTCCGATACCCCCAAAAGCCTGAGAAAGGGCTCAGAACCATCCAAAATGTATTGCTTTTCACGGTTGTTCGCAATGGGAGCGGCGGTTTTTGAAGGAGAGGCTTCTGCAAGGAGCTTTCGTTCTAATTTCTCACCACCCAGAAGAACCGATTTCCCCGAGGGGGAGGCTTTATATTCACATTCGCCGACGGTGCAGATCAAATTGATCTGCATAAATTGCGCGGCAAGCTCCTCCAATACAGACGCTGTAGCTTGATCTATAAAAATATTTTGGTGGGTGACCTTGTTGTCCTTGCGGAAATATTCCATTTGGAAGAAGAGCCGTTGGTTGGTCTCACGTAAGGTAAGAACCGCTTTTTGTATCGTTTGGTCCACAGGCTTTGAAAATACGGTCTTGCGTAAGTATTGCTTCTGCGCGGACAGCACAATAAGCCTTGCCAGCTGTGAGCGTATGAGTTGATTCATAAACAACCTTTCTGTTTGCGTTTTTGTTTAAATGATGCCTTGAATAACGATCGGAGCTTGAAATCAGCTCGCGTCCTTGGAATTATCCTCGGAGAGCTGCCCGTCTGTATTGGTATCGGAGGGCGCTTTTACGCTTTTCTTGAAGGAAAACTTACTTTCGGTTCCGGAAAGAAGCCTCTTGATATTTTCACGGTGCTTTAAGACAACGACAACCGCAATAAGAATTGCGAAGATCACATAGGGGCATCCCGCGGGCGGATTCTCATAAAAAAGCGCGGAGCGCTCCACACGGTCCAGGACAATGGGATATAAAAGAACGCACATAACCGAACCGAGGGAAATATACTTCGTGCAAAGAACAATGATGACAAAAATAACCAAAAGAATCAAAAAGACAATGGGATTGCACATTAAAATGGTTACAGCGGCGGTAACAACGCCTTTTCCGCCTTTAAAATGATAATAAGCGGGGAAAACATGACCGAGAATGCAGAAAAGTCCCGCAATATACGCACCGTATTGTCCAATCAGCGCATATCCGATCAAGCAGGAGACTACCGCCTTCAAAGCGTCACCCAACAGGGTCATTCCCGCGGCTTTTTTTCCGTATGTACGCATCATATTGGTCATTCCCGCGTTTTTGCTTCCATACTGACGAATGTCCTCACGGTATTGCTTAGAGGAGATAATAATGGCAAAATTTAAGCTGCCCAAAAAGTAGGAGGCAACGGCGGCAACCAATACGGAAACGCTGATCAAGACAATGGTGATAGGCTCGGAGAGCGTATTGTTTACCAAATATTGTCCGATGAATCCCAAATTAAAAAAATTTCTCAAAATAAAATCCTCCCAAACGGTATTTACAGGTGTTTATAAAAGTTTTATAAAAGTAAAGAATAAGCACACGTATCACTTATAATGACTTACAATAAGTATAACATAAAATCGGGCGATGAGCAAGCGTTTTTTTAAAATTCGGCAAGAAATCCGTCAAGATTTAAACAAGTTGATGAAAAGAATGAAATGAAAAAACTTGTTTTTTACAAAAATATGTGATATAATAATGGGGATTAAAAAACGGAGGAAGATCTTTATGTTTGAAAACGCCAAATGGATCTGCGCGGGAAAATCCTTGAATGATATTTCACCGCGATTCAAAAAAAGATTCTATACGGATAAAGAGATCGTAAAGGCGACCGCGTATGTTACCGCTATGGGTCTGTACGAGCTTTATATTGATGGAAAAAAAGCGGGGGACGCTCTGCTGACACCGGGCTGGACCAGTTATCCCAACCGTGTGCAGTATCAAGCGTATGATATTACCGATCTGCTGCGCAAGGACAGTGAGATATCGATTCTCGGAGGAAAAGGCTGGGCGATGAGCTATCTTGCGTGGGAGAACAATCACAATACATATGCGGATGAAATCAGCGTTCTCTGCCAGATTGACCTGACCTATGACGACGGAAGCGCTGAAAGCATCGTCAGCGATGAATCATGGGAGGTATGGACCTCGCATATTTTGGATTCCGAGCTCTACCATGGCGAGACCGTTGACTTTACCGCAAAGATCACTTGCGTGGGAAACGCGGCAGAGAAAAAGGGAATTACGGTAGCTCCTGTGGCGCATGTCGGAGAATATGTCAGAGAACAGGAACGGGTTGCGGCGAAGGAGCTTATTCTTACCCCTAAGGGTGAGAGGGTAATCGACTTCGGACAAAATCTGGCGGGATATGTGGAGATCCGCGTAAAAGGAAAAAAAGGAAGTAAGATCGTTCTGACCCATGCGGAGGTGCTTGACAAAGACGGGAACTTCTATACGGAAAATTATCGGACAGCGAGAAACCGCAATGTTTATGTGCTCAGCGGAGGGGAGGACGTGTTCAAGCCCCACTTCTGCTTCCAGGGCTACCGCTATATTCGTCTGGACGAATTTCCTCATGAGGAGATCGAGCTTTCCGCCTTTACCTCTGTGGCGATCTACTCCGATATGAAGCGTATTGGATATTTCCATTGTGGGGATGAGCGGATCAATCAATTGTACAGTAATATTCTTTGGGGACAGAGAAGTAATTTTGTGGATGTACCTACCGACTGCCCTCAGCGGGATGAGCGTCTGGGTTGGACAGGAGACGCGCAGGTATTTTGCCGTACAGCGTCTATCAATTATCATACAGAAACGTTTTTCCGTAAGTGGCTGGGAGATATGATGCTTGAGCAAAGCGAGGAGGGAGCGGTTTACGGAATCGTTCCTATGGTAGGGGAGCTGAAATGCGGCATCTCCGCCGCGTGGGGAGACGCGGCAACGGTCTGCCCATGGGAGATCTACCGAGCTTACGGAAATAAGGAGCTTTTGCGCAGTCATTATTCCATGATGAAAAAATGGGTGGAATATATGCACGCCACGGGAGAGGAAGAATATCTTTGGCTTGGCGGTAAGCATTATGGTGACTGGCTCTCCATGGATACGGTGGGAGACGAGAAGGGAGTAAAACGCGGAGGAACCCAGCAGGATCTGATCGCCGGCGCGTATTTTGCGTATTCTACCGAGCTTGTCATTAAAGCAGGGCGGGCACTGGGAGAAGATGTTACGTATTTTGAAGAGCTTTATCAAAACGTCCGTGCCGCCTTTAGAAAGGCGTTTATGAAGGATGGTATGCCCAAGGTTTATCCAAAATCCGACGGACTTGCCACCAACCGTGAGATCAAGGAGGTGACACAAACCTCACTGGCTCTGATCTTAAAATTCGGCTTGTACGAGGAGAGCGAAAGACAGGGCTTGGCAGATGCTTTGGTTCGGATGATTCGGGAAAACGGCAATCGAATGACCACCGGCTTTGTGGGAACTCCCTATATCTTACATGCCCTCACCGAGAACGGATATGCCCATGTGGCGTACGACCTTCTGTTTCAGGAAAAAGCGCCCTCTTGGTTATTTTCCGTACTGCATGGAGCCACTACCATGTGGGAGCATTGGGATAGTATGAAGGAGGACGGAAGCTTTTGGTCCACCGCTATGAATTCCTTTAACCACTATGCCTACGGTGCTGTTTGTGATTGGCTGTTCGGCGGTGTTGCGGGAATTCAGGTCTTGGATGACGGAGCGGGATACAAACATGTAAGCATTGAGCCTCATCCCGATAAACGTCTTGGCATGGCGGATTACTCTATTGAAACCAAGGGCGGAGTTCTTCGTTCCGCATGGCAATATAACGGAAAAGAGATACGCTATACTATTACAGTGCCCGAGGGAGCAACGGCAGAGGTAAAGCTGCCGGGAGGAAAGCGCTCTGTCTTGTCAAAGGGAGCCTATCTGTTTGTGGAAAACTGCTAAGGCAGATACAATTAAAGGGACTTAAATTCCAACGGATCAAATTTGAAGAATAAATATAGAGCTGTCTCAAATGCCTTTCGCGGTTGAGACAGCTCTTTTGACTGTGGGTGTATTCGTTTGATTGTATTTGGCATAGACATTATTCGATAACTCCGCCGCCAATAACGGTGTCACCGTCATAAAACACCACCGACTGTCCTGACGCGATCGCTCGCTGAGGAACATCAAAACGCACCTTGATTCTGTTCTCTCCGATTTGCGAGACCGTTGCGAGGGCAGGGGTGTGACGGTAGCGTATTTTGGCTTCAAAACGTTGCGGCGACAAAAGATCGACAGGGACCAGCCAGTTTACGGAGGAGGCGGTCAATGTGTCACGGTATAGCTCCTCATCCGTGCAAAGAGTGACCGTGTTATCATAAGGATCCTTCTTTCCGACAAAGGCGGGGTGCCCAAGGGCAATGCCCAGCCCCTTTCGCTGACCGATTGTATAGCGGATAATGCCATTGTGTGTTCCGAGAATCCTGCCGTCGGGAGAAATGAAATTTCCTTCGGGAAAGGAAAGAGAGGAGTTCTTTGTGATAAAGGAAGCGTAATCTCCATCGGGAACAAAGCAAATGTCCTGACTGTCTGATCGATGAGCGTTGGAAAAGCCGTTCGCGGAGGCGATCTCACGGATCTCTGACTTTGTGTAGACTCCGAGAGGAAAAAGAATTTTGGGCAGGTCCTCTTTTTTTATAGACCAGAGAAAATAGGATTGATCCTTGGCGGGATCCTTTGCTCTTTTCAGATGAAAATCCCCCCATGGGGTGCGCTCAATGATCGCGTAGTGTCCTGTGGCATAGAAATCGAACCCCATTTCCTCCGCTTTTTTCAGTAAGCTCCCAAACTTAATATGGCGGTTACATTCCACACAGGGATTGGGGGTCATGCCCGAGGCATAATCGGTAATAAAGCGGTCGATCACCGTGCGCCGAAAGCACTCGCCCATGGCAACCGTGTAATGGGGAATTCGCAATAGCTCGGCAATTTTTTTTGCCTCAACGCAGTTGAGGTCGGGTAGGGGATCATCCATGTCGGGGATATTTTCACCCTCCGACCAAAGCCTCATGGTGATTCCCGCGGCTTGATAGCCGTCCTTCTTGAGCAAATAAGCGCATACGGCACTGTCGACGCCGCCGCTCATGGCGACAAGAACACTGCCTTTTTCATTCTGCTCGCTTGAATTCAAATGGTTTATATGGTTCATAGAGCCCTCTTTTATGGAATTGTGGAATATGGACGGATGTATTTCGGTTCGTTTGGTTTATTTGGTTCAATCGTTCATTTTTGAAACCGGCCTTCGCTCAACTTGAGATCATGTATCATTCCAATCAAAGCGGGTTAATTTTCCTTCCTCCTGTAAACCATCAAAATCCCACTGGCGCAGAATTTCAAAAACGGCAATGGCAACAGAATTGGAAAGATTGAGGGAGCGAATGGTATCTCGCATGGGGATACGAACGCAAAATTCACGGTTTTCATAAAGGATCTCCTCGGGAATTCCTCGGCTTTCCTTGCCAAACATAATAAAAACTCCGTCGGGATAAGGGTGGTCAAGCTCTGTGTAGGCACGGGGCGCCTTGGTGGTAAAATAATAGGTTTTATGACGCGCATCGGGATTTTTACTCATAAAATCCTCATAGCTGTCATAATAGGTAATGTCCAATTTGTCCCAATAATCCAAGCCGGCACGCTTTAATTTTCGGTCGTCGATCTCAAATCCCATGGGGCGGATAATATGCAGCGCGGCACCGGTAGCGGCACAGGTACGGGCGATGTTTCCCGTGTTTTGCGGAATCTCCGGCTCGTGTAAAACAATATTGATCTTCTTCATGATACATCCTGTTATGTTTTTTTATGGTGTTCTTATATGGAAGGTATTACTTATATTGCTTATATTATAGTACGTTTACACTCGGTTTTCAAGAGGAATGAAAAAAATTTACAATCATTCTTCCGCTGAATCATATAAAATGCTTGAAAAAGAAATAAAAATGTTGTATAATAATTTAGATATATAATTTTTTTGGAGGTCTTTTTTATGGGACTTGTAACAAAGATGTTCGGAACATACAGCGACAGACAATTGAAAAAGCTGGAAAAGTATGTAGACTATATAGAATCGCTGGCGCCTAAATATGCGCAAATGAGCAATGAGGAGCTGTCAGGAACAACGGCGCTCTTAAAGGAACGTCTCGCAAGCGGGGAAACGCTGGAGGACATTATGGCAGACGCGTTTGCCGCCATTCGGGAAGCAGACGACCGTATCCTCGGCAAGCGTCCCTTCCGTGTGCAGATCATCGGCGGAATTATTCTCCATCAGGGACGGATCGCCGAAATGAAAACAGGAGAGGGTAAGACACTGGTCGCCACAATGCCCGCATACCTGAACGCCCTGAGCGGTAAAGGAGTTCATGTTGTAACGGTCAATGATTATCTGGCACGCCGTGACAGCGAGGAAATGGGAAGGGTATACGAGTTTATGGGGCTTTCCACAGGACTTGTTGTCCACGGGGTTTCTCCCGAGGAGAAAAAAGCCGCGTATGCCGCCGATATCACCTATGGAACCAACAATGAGTTCGGATTTGATTATCTTCGTGATAACATGGTGGTATATAAGGAAAAAATGGTACAAAGAGGCCATAATTTTGCCATTGTGGACGAGGTGGACTCTATTCTGATCGATGAAGCGAGAACTCCCTTGATCATTTCGGGCGCGGGGGAAAAATCCACCGATATGTATGACCGTGCCGACGCTCTGGCGAGAAAGCTGAGAAAATTTGTTATCAAAGAAATGGACTCCAAGGAGAGCTATGATGATATCGACGCGGACTACATCGTGGATGAAAAGGCGAACAACGCGATCCTGACCCCTTCGGGAGCTAAAAAGGCAGAGGAATTTTTCGGGCTTGAAAATCTTTCCGACGCGGGAAATTCCGAGATTGCTCACCATATCAATCAAGCGATCCGCGCGCACGGAACAATGAAAAGAGATGTGGATTATGTGGTCAATGAGAACGGTGTAATGATCGTCGATGCCTTTACGGGACGCTTGATGCCCGGTCGTCGGTATTCCAACGGCTTGCATCAGGCGATCGAAGCCAAGGAAGGCGTCAAGATCGAAAAGGAAAATAAAACCTTGGCAACCATTACATTTCAAAATTATTTCAGAATGTATTCCAAGCTGTCGGGAATGACCGGAACGGCGCTGACTGAGGAGATCGAGTTCCGTGAGATCTACAATTTGGATGTGGTGGAGATTCCCACCAATAAGCCCATGATCCGAAAGGACCATGCCGACGCGGTGTATAAAACGGTTGACAGTAAATACGACGCGGTGATCCGCCAGATCCTTGAATGTCATGAAAAAGGACAGCCTGTTCTTGTGGGAACGGTCTCCATCGATAAATCCGAAGAGCTGTCACGTCGGCTGAAGCGGCAGGGAATCAAGCATACCGTTCTGAACGCGAAATATCATGATCGGGAGGCGGAGATCGTTGCTCAAGCGGGCAAATTTGGCGCGGTGACCATTTCCACCAACATGGCAGGACGCGGAACCGATATTATGCTGGGCGGAAACCCCGAATTTATGGCGAAAAAGGAAATGCGCAAGCAGGAGATCAGCGAGGAGCTGATCGCTATGGCGACGGGAACCGCCGAGATCGATGATGAGGATGTAAAACAGGCAAGAGCGCTCTTTAGAGATCTTTACGAAAAATATAAGCTTGAGATCGCTCCCGAGGCGGAGCAGGTGCGAGAGGCGGGCGGATTGTTCATTTTAGGAACCGAGCGCCACGAAAGCCGACGGATCGATAACCAGCTCAGAGGACGCTCGGGACGACAGGGGGATCCGGGAGAATCGCGGTTTTACCTGTCCTTGGAGGATGATCTGATGCGGCTCTTCGGCTCCGAACGGCTTATGGGCGTGGTGGATCGCTTGGGTATGCCCGAGGATACACCCATCGACGCGAAGATTCTCTCCAATACCATCGAATCGGCGCAAAAGAAGATCGAGGATCAGAACTTTAAACGCCGTAAATATGTCTTGACCTATGATGACGTTATGAATCAACAGAGAAACGTTATCTATAAGCAGAGAAACGATGTGTTGAATGGAGAGGATATCAGTGCCACGATCCGAAAAATGATCTCGGCAACCATTCGGGAAAATGTGGATACCTTCCTTCATGGCGATGATACCGCTCTGTGGGATCTGACAGGCTTGCGTGAGGCATATAAAGGCTTGCTGACCGTGCCCGAGGACTTCCGATACGATGAAAAGGAATTACATCATCTTAAGAAAGACGATATTTATGAACAACTGAATCAAAAAGCCGAGGAGGTATACGCTGAGAAGGAGCAGCTTATCGGAAAAGAACAATTCCGTGAGATCGAGCGTGCTGTTTTGCTTCAAAATGTAGACCGAAATTGGATGGATCACATCGATGCGATGGAGGACTTGAAGGATACGATCCGTCTGCAATCCTATGCGCAGAGAGATCCTGTAAATGAATATCGGATACAGGGCGCCGATATGTTTGACGCTATGGTCAATGATATTCGTGACCGCACAGCTCGGATGATTCTTTCCGTAACCGTAAAGACACCGGAAATGAAGCGTATTCAGTTGGCAAAGCCCTTGACAGAGGGATTTGAGGGAACGGAAGCCAAAAAGCCGAAAAAGGTAACGGTGGTTAAGCGCACAGAGCCATCGATCGGCAGAAATGATCTTTGCCCCTGCGGATCGGGAAAAAAGTATAAAAAATGCTGCGGTGCCCCCGAAAACATGAATTGATCGAATTTTAATCAAATTAAACAAAGGCAGAGGGCTGTTGTTTTAAGCAACCGAGGCACAACAGCCCCTCACCGAATAATGAATAATAAACAATACAAAACAAGAGGGAGAAAATATGGGATTTGGATGGCTCTTTGTCGGGTATTTTACCGCTACCTTTATGACATGGAATACCTTTGGCGCGTTGATCCGAATGCTCGGCTACGGCTTGATTCTAATGGCAGCGAAAAAGCTTCGCCAATATCACCGAGCCTTTGATATCGTTGGGCTCGGCGGTATCATTATGCTGCTGATCGCGTCGGTTTTCGCGTTTGCCGATATAACAAAATACCTGTATAATAATCTGATTCTTGAGTCGGCTCTGATCTCAGATGGCGTTCTTACGGTCTTTTCGTACATAGAGCAAGGAGCGGCATTCTTTTTCAATACAGCGCTGTTGTGGGCGATCCGAAAAATAGCCAAGGAAACCGAGGTTATAAAAATCTCCGAGAACGCGGTCCGAAATTTTTTCTTCCTCTGTGTTTACTATATCGTTTATTTGGTCAGCTTTCTGCCGGTGGCGACCGTTCAAGCCTGTGCAAAGGAGCTGAGCGTGATCGGTTGGATGCTGTATTTTGCGTGGCTGATTTTGAACCTGATGCTGATCTTTTCCTGTTATGCTCGTATTTGCGATGAAAACGATACGGAAATGGAAGCAAGACCGTCCCGATTCGCTTTTGTCAATCGATTCCGAGAAGAAAATGAGAGACGGGCAAAAAAAGCGTACGAGGAAAAATTGGCATACCGTCAAAGCAAGCAAATGAAAAAAACAAGAAAACAAAAAACAGGGAAGGGAGAAAATAATGAGGGAGATCAACGCTAAAAAACAAACCGTGGGATTTGGACTTCTTGCTCTGTCCTTTGTGTTCTTTTTCAATCCTAATATCAATATTATTGACGTTCTTCCGGACTGCATCGGATATACGCTTCTTTGCGCGGCATTGACCAAGCTTTCCCATTTGAATGAATCGATTGAGGAGGCGGTATCGCTTTTTCGGAAGATGATTTTGGTGGACGCGGGCAAATGGCTCGCCGTGCTGTGGGTGTTCGGAATGTCGGTAACAAGCGAAAGAAACTCTTCGCTTTTGCTGTGGTCCTTTGTATTTTCCTTTTTGGAGATCTTGCTGCTGGTGCCTGCGTATTCCAAGCTTTTTTACGGGATCACGCAAATCGGGTATCGGTATTCGGAAACATCGATCTTTGGTAAATCCGAGGGAACACGGAGGAAATCCGCTACCGATAAAATGCGAAGCCTTACGGTGGTATTTGTCTGCTTGAAATCAGTGCTTTCGGTTTTACCCGAATTTGCCGACCTTAGCAACACCTCCTATGATGAAAGCTCATCCCTTGTTAATCTCTATCAATATATCGGCATCATGCGCTTTTTGGCAAGTATTCCCGTGGTGCTTGTAGGGCTCATTTGGCTTACGGCTATTATACGGTATACGCTGAGACTTCGAGGGGACACTGTGTTGGTAGGCGAGCTTTGCGAAAGATACGATCGGGAGGTTCTTCCTAAAACAGGAATGTTTGTCCGCCGTAATTTTCATGCGGTGTATGGTATTTTGCTCTTGTCCCTTTGCTTAACCGTGGATTTTCGCTTGGAATCGCAAAATTATATTCCCGATTATCTGGCGGCAATATGCTTTTTTGTAGCCTTCGTTTTTTTGCAAAAATATACAAAAATCAAAAAAAGCAGCTGGATGATTTCTTGCGTGTCATATTTAGGTCTGACGATTGCCTCCGCTGTGTTGGATTACCGCTTTTTTGCGGAATACTATTACGGAGCGATTATAAAAAATGAAAAAGCCATGATGGCATATTCTTTTTTGATCGCATGTAATGTGTTAAAAGCGATTTTGTTTTTGATCGTGATGTGGGTGTTGATTACTGCCTTGAAGGCTACGGTGCGGCAGCATACAGGATATGTTGCGGGAAAAGAAGCGGCAGGAGAAAATGAGAGAAAAATGGTACAGGGAATCCATAATGATCTGTGGCGATCGCTTTTGTGCTCGTTTTTTACGGCAATTGCCTACGTGATTTCCGATTTGGCATACGATCTGCTTGCTCCTACATATGGATTTATGGGTGTGATCAATCTGTTGTTTGCCGTGATTTGTATTGGGGCATTTTTGAAGACCCTGACGAGAATTCAGGAAGCGGTAAATACAAAATATATGCTCGAATAATTTTTAACATAAGGTATAATCGGTTCGATAGCTGCGCATAATGAGAATGTGAATCCGAAAGGATCTCACAAAATTTCGGTTTGTGGATGCAAAGAAAACAGCAAAAGATTTTCATGTGTCCGGCGTACCGAATAAATTTACAACAGCCGTGTGCCGTCGAACGACGGTTGTTGAGCTATCATTTTGTGCGTCGGCGGAGAAACGGAGCTGAAAATGCAGAACAACTATCAGAACCAGAATAATCAGAATCAGAACAACCAGAATAACAATCAGAATCAGAACAATCAGAACAAGCAGAGCCAGAACAAACAGAATCAGAACAGCCAGAATAGTCAGAACAACCAAAACAACCAGAATAACCAGAATAACCAGAACAATTCTCAAAATAAGTCTCAGAGCAATCGCTGAGTATTGGCGAGAAAAGCTGTTTGTTGAGAAAGAAAAATTCTCACAATTTTTAATGTTTCAAGCTGCGTAATTACTCAGGGGTGTTAATTGAAGCAAGTAAATCAATAGAATCAATTGAACCGATTAAGCAAACAAAACAGTTGGAGCGTTGAATCAACCAAAAAAGGTGATGCCGTAAAGCAACACCTTTTTTGGTTATTTACAGAAAGCATAAGGCAATAATAGGACGAAAAAATATAAAAAAATTTCAAAAAAGTTATTGACTTTTAGAACGAAGCATGATATAATATTACCTGTTCCACGCCGGTGTGATGGAATTGGCAGACGTGCTGGACTCAAAATCCAGTGGTAGCGATACCGTGTCGGTTCGACCCCGACCACCGGCACCAAAAAAACGACAAGCTATTGTTGCTTGTAAGTCGGAAGGCCAAGCGGTCTTAGGAAGACAACTCT
>JAZSPS010000073.1:0-8247 GCA_045537595.1 Eubacteriales bacterium | reverse complement strand
GAAAAAAGATTGTTCCATACAAGGGAAAGAAGCTCTCGGTCAGCGAAAACAAACACACCTTCCGCTATGTCCGTATCAATTTCAATATTTTTGGTCTCCCACACATTCTCATATTGCAGTAAGCTCTCACAAAGCTGCTCTCCAAGATCGTAGACTTGGGCTTTTGGATAGATCTGCTGATTTTCAAGACGGTTAAGCTTCAAAATATTTGTCATCATATCCGAGAGACGGCGGGAAGCGTCGGTGATGGCTTTGGCGTATTCTATACGCTTCTCGTCGGGAAGCTCGGGCGCTTGCAAAAGCGTTCCATAGCTTTGCATTACGGCAAGAGGGGTTTTCATTTCGTGAGAGACATTGGAAATAAAATCGCTTCTCAGGGTTTCCACACCGGAAAGCTCCTCCGCCATTTTGTTGACGCAATCAATGATCTCATTGAATTTATCATCAGAAGCAAACCTTGCCACAGGCTTGATCCGCACATTAAAATCCCCCGCGATCATTTGTGAGGCAGCCGCTGTAATTTTCTTTACAGGACGGTCTACTGTCCATTTTCTTCGGATGGAATCAATGATAGTAAACAGTAAGCTGATAAAAACAGCATTTAAAAAGGTAAGCTTGGCAGCAGCGCTTAAATGATCATCTGTAAGCGCAATACCGAGATTTTTGGAAAGTATGGTCACAAAAAGTACGGTGCAGCAGGTGATGACAAAAGCGAAAATCAAAAAAAAGGTAAAAAAATGGCTGATGGCTTTGATAATGCCGCTAAATCCCATATCCCTGCTCATTTGATCACCGCCTTGTAGCCAAGTCCGTGAACCGTTTGAATCTCAAAATCATCGCAATTTGCCAGCTTCGCGCGGAGCTTGGTCATATAAACATCAACGGTTCTCGTGCTTGCTTGGGTATCCACATCCCAAAACTCATCCATAAGCTGCGTGCGAGTAAAGGTCTTCTTGGGATAGGATAAAAATTTATAAAGAAGATCGAATTCCCTCGCTGTAAGAGGAATATCCTCGCCCTTCAAAGTCGCCGATCGCTCATCCGCGTCCATCACAAAATTTCCCACCTCCAAATGGCGGTTCGAGGCAATTTTAGAACGGCGGAGCAGGGCGCCGATACGAAGAAGAAGCTCATCAAGATCAATGGGCTTGGTCATATAATCGTCAATTCCGAGGCGAAAGCCCCTCTGCTTGGAGGCGAAATCGTCACGGGCGGACATAAATAGGATCGGAATATCGTTGTTGAGAGAACGCACGGCTTTGGCGAATTCGAAACCGTCAATATTGGGCATCATAATATCCGAAATGATAAGATCAAAGGTGGTCTTATACATCTCATCATAGGCATCCTCCGCCCCGAGACAGCCGATG
Source organism: Eubacteriales bacterium (assembly GCA_045537595.1). Taxonomy (GTDB): domain Bacteria; phylum Bacillota; class Clostridia; order Oscillospirales; family CAG-272; genus HGM12713. The sequence goes on along the minus strand of JAZSPS010000073.1, from coordinate 6,877 downwards.
GCTTCATAGCCGCTGTGGTTTAAGAAGGTGCAGACCGAGCGGTTCATAGCCCGGTCGTCCTCTACGACTAAAATCTTAAACATATGGCATCCTCCAAAGTGGTTTTTCACAGATATAATCCTATTATAACACAGAAATGTTAAGGTTTTGTTTATGTTTTCGGGAAAATCAAAAATATCTCGCGAACCGATAAGTAAAAGCTTCATATTGGCACATCCTTTATGTATTATACAAATATAAAAAAAGCAGCGCGAACCGAGAGTGACGAACTCGAACGAATCTGCCCGGCGCAGAACCGCGATATTCGCGAAAGCATGGCTTACAAGGTATCGCTGCCTACGGTTTTTATAAAAAAAACAAGGCAATCACAATTTTTTGAGATGCCTTGTTTTTAATTTCTTTCTTTTTTAGTATTGTAACGTGCGGTTGCTTCCTCGGTCTTTTCGTAAGCTTCTTTTATGGCATGTTAATTTTATGAATTAATTTTTCGCTAAGCTCCAGAATTTCCGCTCCGTATTTCTTTTTACGGGAATTCAGAATAGCCTTATGCATCGGATAGTTCAATACCGCCATAATCAGTCCAATGATACCAATGATGATACCGAAAGCCATAGAATTACCGTTCATATTGATGATGTCTGCGATATCGGTCATCACAAGACTCATACCGGCACCCATAATAATGGCACTGATGCTGCCAAAAATGTAAGCAAACACGGTTGCGGGGCGCTTGACCTTTGCATCCAGCTTACGAAGGGCGTCAAGCTCCGTAGCCTCTTTTTCCATATACTGGGTACGTATTTTTTGTGCTATAAATTGCTGATCGTTTTTGTTCATAATAAAAACCTACCTCACTTGATTTTGTGAGTGTATTATACTTAATGATTGTTTTCGGTTTTTTTTTGAAATGTTTAAGTTTTGTTAATCTCAAATTTTTAATTTTTAAACTATCATACGTGTCATCCAGAGCGAAGCGAAGGATCTTTGCCGACGGAGGAGGCAATCCTGTAAAAAGAACATTTTGTCAATAAAATTTCTGTGATTGAATCAAAAATTCAGATTCGCCAAATATTCTTCCGCAAAGTGAACCGCAACCGCTCCGTCCGCCGCGGCGGTAATTGCCTGACGAAGCGCCTTGGTGCGTACATCTCCTACAGCGAACACACCGGGAATGTTGGTCTTGGTCGATTCATCGGCAATGATATAGCCCGCCTCATCCATCGAAAGGGAAGAGCGGAAAAGCTCCGTGGCAGGCTTACGCCCAATGCTGATAAAAAGTCCGTCCAAAGGAAGACTGCTTTCGGCTCCGCTTTTCAGATTTTTGATCTTAGCACCGGTCAGCTTACCTTCTGTAATATAATCGGATACCGTGCTGTTCCAAATGAACTCTACATTTTCCGCTTTCATAAGAGGCTCGTGATATATTTTTGTGGCACGAAGGGTGTCTCGGCGGTGAATCATATATACCTTTTCCGCCAAATGGGAAAGATATAAGGCGTCTGCCGCCGCGCTGTTTCCGCCGCCGACCACAGCAACGGTTTTCCCCTTGTAAAATCTGCCGTCGCAATGCGCGCAGTAGTGAAGCCCCCGACCGATCAGCCGTTCCTCCCCCTCAATGCCAAGCTCACGGGGATTGGCACCCGTGGCAATCACAACGGTGCGGGTCAAATACTCGGCAGAGGCAGTGTAAACTCTTTTTATTTTATCGGAAGAATCGGAAACGTTTGAATTTGAATTTGAATTTGAAAGAGCCACTTCCGTCACCTCGGCATATTCTGTCACAGCGCCAAATTTTTCGGCATGAGACTGCATTTTTAACCCGAGGGTAAAACCGTCAATACCCTCCTCAAAGCCGGGATAGTTGTCAATGGTGTCGGTAATCGCCATCTGACCGCCAACCGACATTCTTTCAATAACAAGGGTGTCAAGTCCGGCGCGGGCGGCATAAAGAGCCGACGTATATCCCGCGGGACCGCCGCCAATAATGATCATATCATAAATGTGTGCCATATTTGCTCCTATGAGTATCGTAATTGGATGGATATAGTATTATCCTTTTTTGAAAAAATCTGTGACTTAGTCGATCGGATAAAATATCTGTCAGGCTGTTGACATGTTCTGAAAAACTATGGTATAATCAGTGTATATACATACGAATAGGGAAAAATTGTTGTTCCGAAACCGACAATATTTAGAGGTAGAAAAATGGAAGACCGCGAATTCATCGAATTGCCCGAAAAGACCGATTTGATCGAATTAATCGAATTATTTGAAAAGACCTTTCCCTTTTGGAAGAACATGAGTAAAGAGGATAAAGAAACATTTATACGCTCCTCTCAACAGATACATTTTAAAAAGGGAACCAATATTCATGACGGAAACGAATGTACGGGAGTGATCCTGATCAAATCAGGCTCCTTGCGACTGTATCTTCTTTCGGAAGAAGGGAAGGAGATCACGCTGTATAGACTTTTTCCTGGAGATATGTGTATTCTTTCCGCGTCGTGCGTGCTGGAAACGATCACCTTCGATGTGTTTATCGATTCCGAGGAAAACAGTGAGTGTATTGTGGTGGGAGGATGCGCGTATGAGGATCTTTCCAAACGGATGCCGGAGGTAAAGATCTTCACGCAGGAAACCGCCCTCAGCCGTTTTTCCGATATTATGTGGGTCATGCAGCAGATCCTGTTTATGAGCATGGATAAAAGGCTTGCCATATTCTTGCTGGATGAAAGCGCGAAAACAGGAAGTGATACCATAAAGCTTACCCATGAGCAGATCGCGAAATATATGGGGTCTGCTCGAGAGGTGGTGTCCCGAATGTTAAAATATTTCGCTTCGGAAGGGATGATAACCGCCTCCCGAAGCGAAGGGATCAAGCTTCTTGATAAAAACCGACTTCGAAAATTAACCCTCTAACAGCGCGAGGATCTGGGCTTTTGGTCGGGCACCGGCAGCTTGGCTTACGATGTTGCCATCCTTCATTACCACAAGGGTTGGAATGCTGAAAACACCAAATTGCTCTGCCAGCTCCTGCTCGGCATCCACATTGATCTTGCCGACCAGAATGTCATCCCGCTCCTCGGCGATCTCGTCAACAATGGGAGAGACCATGCGGCAAGGACCGCACCAATCCGCGTAGAAATCGAGAAGTACTGGCTTGTCGCTGCTTTTCACGGAATCAAAATTATCTTTGTTTATGCTTAATACTTTCATTTTTGTTTCTCCTTTTCATGTGATTTAACTTACATTGATATTATACCCGATTTTTTCGGACTTTTCTGTGATTTAGTCACATTGGGACAATAAAAATAAACAGGAGAGGATGGCACCGCATCCTCTCCTGTTTCTATGCTTAAAGCTTTTTTTATATAATAATTATTTTAACACCTGTTCTTCGGGCTTGAGAGAATCCGAGAAAGGCTGTGCGTGCAGATTTTCATGGGGATAGGGGTTCTTAAAAAAGCGAAGGGTAAGAAGCAAGCCGATCAGGGAGGACAGCCCGTCGGTTACAGGATAGGTCAGCCAAAAATAATTCAAGCCAAAACGGGAAAAGAGATATCCCAGAGGGACGAAAAGCAGGACCGTGCGTATGACGGTTAACAGAGAGCTTTTAAAGCTGGAGCCCACGGCTTGGAAAAACACGGGGAAGGTCAAGGAGGTTACAAGAGGGATAAAGCTGATGCCGATTATGGGAAAAGCAACGCGTCCAATTCGTATAACCTCCGGGTCCGATGAGAAAAATCGAAGCATAGGCTCAGGAATGATCAAAAAGCAAAGGGTGCCGAGAAACATTAAAGCCATGCCGAAAATAATGGAGCACCATACGGTTTTTTTACAGCGTTGAACGTTTTTCGCGGCATAATTAAAGCTGATTACAGGAACGATACAGGTTTGCATCGCGCCCAGAGGGATAAAGAAAAAGGTTTGCCACTTGTAATAAAGCCCGAGAACCGTGACTGCCGCATCGGAGAAGGTGGATAGGATGAGATTGAGACCGAAGATGTAAAAGGTGTACGCCGATTGCATTAAAATGTTGGGGGTGCCAAGACGGAATATTTTTTTGACGTGATGGCGGTATTTTTGAAGCGGGGGAGAGCGATAAAAGCCTTTTTTCATGACGATCAGCGCCGCGACGATCTGTCCCAGAACCGTGGCGGCAGCGGCACCGGCAATTCCCATTCTGGGGAAACCGAACAAGCCAAAGATCAATAGAGGATCCAGAATAATATTGGTGATAGCGCCCAGTATCTGAGCGACCATGGGCGTCTTCATATCGCCGTTGGCTTGAAGGATCTTTGTCCAAATGCTCTCAAGAAAAAGCCCGAAGCTGAAAAGGCAAACGATCCTTCCGTATAGGATCACGTCACGGATAACGTCAGGGGAATCGGTGGACATTTTCGCGTAGGCAGGCATAATGATCCAGCAGATGAGAGCAAAAAGAAACCAAAGAACAACGGCAAGAGGCGTTCCTATGCCCGCGTACTCAGTCGCCTCCCTGTTCTTTCCGACACCAAGCTTTGCCGCCATAACCGTGTTGATCCCCACACCCGTGCCGACCGCCAAAGCGATCATCAATAGCTGAATGGGATAAATGATAGAGAGGGCAGTAAGGCCCGATTCGGCAAATTTCCCGATAAATAAACTGTCAATAATATTGTATAACGCCTGTATCAACTGCGCCAGCATAACAGGAGGAGCTGTTTTGAGAAGAATTTTGCTGATTTTTTCTTTTCCGAAAAATTCTGACGTATCCACGGCTTAGCCTCTCTTTCCTTTCCGTTTTATGGTCTCTGCGTTGTGATTTCTCCGGCAAAGCCGACAGAAAATGCTTTGCAGTCATTCAACAAGGATTATACTACTTTCCCTCTGCTTTGTCAAGAAAATTCGACGTAAAATTAAAGTAAAATTGATGAAGAAAAAAAGAAGAAAAATTACAAAAAATGCTTGACAAAGAAAAAGGGACATGTTATAATGGTGATACCTCTGCGAGCAGGCTTTTTTGTTTTGCCCAAATGCGCCATACCGAAAGGTAACGGACAAACACTGCCCGATGAGGGAGGTACACATGCCTTCTCCCAAAGGGAAGGTAAAAAAATTGAAATGGGAGGTGCCGCTAATATGGCTAATGATGCAAGAGTCAAGATTACTTTGGTATGCACAGAGTGCAAGCAGAGAAATTATGACACAAAGAAAAACAAGAAGAATGATCCTGACAGACTTGAGCTGAAGAAATACTGCAGGTTCTGCCGCAAGCACACTCTTCACAAAGAATCCAAATAATCGAGGAGGAAAAGATGGCAGATACGGAAAAGAAGGTCGCGGAGACCAAAAGCAAGCCCGCAAAGCCCGAGAAAAAGAAGGGCAAAATAAAGGAAGCTTGGCGCGGTTTCAAAAGCGAAACAAAGAAAATCGTTTGGCCCACATGGAAACAGGTGTTCAAGAATACATTTGTTGTTCTGGTTGTTGTGGTAATTTTTGCGATTATGATCGGCGCGCTTGACTATGCTTTTTCCCAAGGGATTATTGCTCTGACAAAGCTCTTTAATTGATAAAAAATTCAAAGAGGAAAAGACATGAGTGATATTAATGAAATGAATGTCGGACCGAGATGGTACGTGGCGCATACGTATTCCGGTTATGAAAACAAGGTGAAGGCAAGCCTTGAAAAGATCATTGAGAATCGCGGACTGAGCCATTTGTTTTTCGATATCCGTATTCCGGTGGAAACAATCATCGAAAAAAACGGAGACGTAGAAAAAGAGGTGGAGTCAAAGATATTCCCCTGTTATGTACTGATCAAAATGACAATGACAGAGGAAAGCTGGCACGCGGTAAGAAACATTACGGGAGTAACAGGCTTTGTAGGACCGGGATCACGCCCCACCCCCTTAAGCGATGCTGAGGTGGAGGCACTGAATATCGAGACAAAGCGTGTGGAACTGATGGTGAAGGTAGGAGACAATGTCGTCGTAAGCGAGGGCTTGTTCGAGGGCTATATGGGAACGGTACAGTCGGTTTCCGAGGATCTGAAAAAAATCACGGTACTCATTAAAAGAGGACGCCGCGATATGCCTGTTGAGCTTGACGCGAACGTGGTAAAGCTCGCGTAAATGTGACAAGGTCACAGTGGGAGGGAGAAAAATTTTTGAATTCTCCCGTATATTGACCACAATGGAGGTAATTTAGAAATGGCAAAGAAAGTAATGGGTTATATTAAGCTGCAGTTGCCCGCTGGCAAAGCAACCCCGCAGCCTCCCGTAGGACCGGCACTCGGTCAGTACGGTGTCGCAATTCCTGTATTTACAAAGGAATTTAACGAAAGAACAAAGAATGATATGGGATTGATCATCCCTGTTGTAATCACGGTATACGCAGACCGTTCTTTCACATTCATCACAAAGACTCCCCCCGCGCCTGTTCTGATCAAGAAGGCAGCAGGAATCGAGTCCGGATCCGCGAAGCCCAACAAGACCAAGGTGGCAAAGATCACCAAGGAACAGGTACGCAAGATCGCAGAGACCAAAATGCCCGACCTCAACGCAGCAAATATCGACACTGCAATGAGCATGATCGCGGGAACCGCTCGCAGCATGGGCGTAGAAGTTGAAGACTAAGGAGGGTATTGAAAATGGGTAAGAAGTATATTGACAGCGCAAAGCTTGTTGACAGAAGCGTTGCTTATGATCCCTCCGAAGCACTGGCTCTCGTATGCCAGACTTCTAAGGCAAAGTTTGATGAAACAATAGAGATCCACATCCGTCTTGGTGTTGACTCTCGTCACGCTGACCAGCAGGTTAGAGGCGCAGTTGTTCTCCCCAACGGTACTGGTAAGAAGGTTAAGGTTCTCGTATTCGCTAAGGGCGACAACGTACAG